>JAWLFL010000194.1:0-7399 GCA_041685605.1 Cyclobacterium sp.
TATTGGGGAACCGGCCTGCCCGAAAATGAAAATCATCCCTGGGCAGTCCGTAAAGGTCCCTGGAAATTAATCGGTAATCCGAGCGACCCCACTGGAAAATTGCAATTCGGTGAAGGGGATAAACTCTACCTGGTAAACCTGGAAAGCGATTCCACAGAAGTTCGCAATTTAGCCCCACAACACCCGGAGAAAACCCAGGAATTGCATATGCTCTATAAAAACTGGGTCGAAGATTTTAAAAAGGACAAATAATTTGCCTTTGATTAAAAAAAAATAAAAATAAATTGTTTTCCGACCGGTCCGTTCATTTTAAAAGCAAACGTTTCCACGTTAAATATTTGACCAAATTTAGGTTTTAAATGGTTTAAATAGTCGAAGTTTTATAGTAAGTCTATTCACTAAGCTAAAAATAGAAAATCAGGGAAAAACTTAATGAATTTTTTACTCGCAGTACTCCAAAGAGGCTATTGTAGATATCATTTTTTATTTATTAAATTTCGCTCAAAGAGCACGAGAACTATTTTTAACAAACATTATTTCGATATTTTATTATGTGTGGTATTGTTGCTTACATTGGAAACCAGGAGGCGTATCCAATAATTTTGAAGGGCTTGCAAAGATTAGAGTATAGAGGGTATGACAGTGCCGGTGTCGCCCTGTTAGATCAGAAGCTAACTATTTACAAGAAAAAAGGTAAAGTGGCTGAACTGGAAGGGTCACTTATAGGCAAAAACCTTCATGCCAAATCAGGCATTGGCCATACCCGATGGGCAACCCATGGAGAACCTTCGGACCGTAATGCCCATCCCCACCGATCCCCCTCTGGAAAGCTGGCGATGGTTCACAATGGAATCATTGAAAATTATGCTCCGATCAAAAAGGAGTTGCAGAATAAGGGGTATGTTTTCGAAAGCGATACGGATACGGAAGTATTGCTTTATTTTATAGAAGATATTTACCAAAATGATGCTACCAGCCTGGAGGAAGCAGTTCGAATTGCACTCAAGCGGATCATAGGAGCCTATGTAATTATCCTTCTCGATGAGGCGCATCCGGATACCCTGGTCGCTGCCAGAAAAGGGAGTCCCCTGGTTATCGGAATTGGTAAAAACGAACATTTCTTAGCCTCCGATGCCTCTCCGATTATCGAATATACCAAAGAGGTTGTTTATATCAATGACTACGAGATGGCCATCGTCAAACCGGATGAATTGATTCTGAAAAACCCAGGAAATGAACGCATTACCCCCTTCATTACCAAATTGGATATGGAGTTGGCGGCTATTGAAAAAGGGGGCTACGAACATTTCATGTTAAAAGAAATATTCGAGCAGCCCACCGCTGTATTTGATTGCCTGCGGGGAAGGCTGGATGCCAAGGCGGGGACCATTCGAATGGGAGGTATTGACAAGCATCTGGAACTGCTCAAGGAAGCCAAAAGAATAATATTGGTAGGTTGTGGGACTTCCTGGCATGCCGGGCTTTTGGCGGAATATGTTTTTGAAGAACTCTGCAGGGTTCCTGTAGAAGTAGAATACGCCTCGGAATTCAGGTACCGGAATCCAGTAATTAATCCGGGAGACGTGATTATTGCCATTTCGCAAAGTGGGGAAACGGCAGATACGCTCGTCGCATTGGAGAATGCAAAAAATCAGGGAGCCTTCATTTTTGGTGTCGTAAATGTGGTGGGATCGAGCATCGCCAGGCTTTCTCAGGCGGGTGCCTATACCCACGCTGGTCCTGAAATCGGCGTGGCATCCACCAAAGCCTTTACCGCTCAAATTACCGTTTTGTACCTCATTGCGATTAAGCTAGGCTATGCCAAACGAACCCTTTGCAGGGATCGGTATCTTCACCTAATCGGAGAATTGGCTTTAATCCCGGATAAAATCAGTGAAGTACTCAAGTCCGCACCGGAAGTGGCCGCCCTGGCTGAAAAATACAAAGATGCTAGGGATTTTTTATTCCTGGGAAGGGGTTACAACTTCCCGATCGCCCTGGAAGGGGCTTTAAAGCTAAAAGAAATCAGCTACATCCACGCAGAAGGCTATCCTGCGGCGGAAATGAAACACGGACCCATTGCGCTGGTAGAAGACGGCCTTCCGGTGGTGTTTGTCGCTACAAAAGATGCCTACCACGACAAATTAATTAGCAATGCACAGGAAATTAAGGCAAGAAAAGGAAACGTATTGGCGATCATTTCTGAAAACGATACGGTTTTTCAAGACATTGCCAATGAAACCATTGCGGTTCCTACCGCCGATGAAATGCTCGCCCCCCTTCTCAGCGTAGTCCCCTTGCAACTTTTGGCCTACTACACCGGACTGGCAAAGGGCCTAGATGTGGACAAACCCAGAAATCTGGCAAAATCAGTGACCGTCGAATAAAAATCAGGATCATTCCATGAATAAAATTACGCGACATCCATTATCCGATTTGGGATACCAATTCATTGAGGACCGGTTTTTACCTAAAGGCAAGGATGAATACTACCTGAGAAATAAGCAAAACCGAACCGAAACCACTTACCGGAAATTAAATGCCCGGGAAATTGAGCAATTGGTTCGAAACCAAAACCAATCCGATAACTGGAATAATATTCTGGTATCCGATGCCTTCAACCCGGAATTGGTCAAAAACTGCAAATTTTTTGGCTTGGTCCGCATCGGTAAGCTGGAACCTTATTTCCTGGAATACCACAACCTGCGCATGCCGGTTGGGATTTACAACAGCCACATCATTAGTTGCGATATCGGGGACAATGTGGTGATCGATAATGTCCACTACCTTTCTCACTACATTTTGGGCAATGAGGTGGTTTTGGTAAATATCAACGAAATGGCCACCACCAGCCACGCAAAATTTGGGAACGGCATTATCAAAGAAGGAGAACCCGAATCCCTGCGAATCTGGTTGGAAGTATGCAATGAAAATGGGGGCAGAAAGATCGCTCCCTTTAGCGGAATGCTACCGGGGGATGCCTGGCTTTGGTCCCGCTTTCGGGCAGATGAACAGCTTCAACAGCAGTTGTTGGCCTTTACCCAAAAAGCCTTTGACAATAAAAGAGGCTACTATGGAAAAGTAGGCGATCGCTGTATCATAAAAAACTCCCTCATATTAAAAGATGTCTGGATCGGTTCGGATGCCTATATAAAAGGAGCGAATAAGCTAAAAAACCTGAGCATTCACTCCCATCCGGAGGCCGTTACCCAAATCGGCGAAGGATGTGAACTGGTGAATGGGATCGTGAGTGAAGGCTGTACTGTTTTTTATGGCGTAAAAGCGGTGCGCTTTGTCATGGCCGCTCATTCCCAGCTGAAATATGGAGCCCGGTTGATCAATAGTTACCTGGGCTCGAATGCCACCATCTCTTGCTGTGAAGTCTTGAACTCCCTGATATTTCCGGCTCACGAGCAACACCACAACAATTCCTTCCTATGTGCCGCACTGGTTCAGGGACAAAGTAACATGGCAGCAGGCGCTACGGTAGGATCTAACCACAATTCCAGAGGTGCCGATGGGGAAATCGTCGCTGGCAGGGGTTTCTGGCCGGGCCTCTGTGTGAGCCTGAAGCACAACTCCAGATTTGCCACCTTCAACCTGGTAACCAAAGGAGATTACCCGGCAGAGATGGATATCCCCCTCCCCTTCTCCCTGATCAGCAACGATGTTCACCGAAACGAATTGGTGGTTCGACCTGCCTATTGGTTCCACTACAACCTCTATGCCCTGGCCAGAAATGCCTGGAAATACAGGGACAGGGACAAACGGACCTCTCAAACACAAAAACTGGAATACGATTACCTGGGACCGGATAGCATGCTGGAGGTTTTTCGGGGGCTGGCTATTTTGGAAGAATTATGTGGGGAAGCCTGGTATAGACAACAATCCTCCCAACCGCCCCCAGGCAAAGACCAGCTACGAAGCAAAGGCAGCGAACTGCTTTCTTCAAAAAAGAATGAAGTTGATAAACTAGACGTATTTGCCAATCATTGGGAAAACAGCAAGCGGAATGTTCGTTTGGTGAACGTCCGCAAGGCCTATCTGATGTACCAGAAACTGGTTCAATTTTACCCTGTCAAATGCCTGGTAGATCACCTGCGTTTGGACCAACCGGTTGATTTTGAAAGTTTTGCCTCCTATTTTCCCAAAAAAAATCTTTCTTACGAATGGATTAATGTGGGCGGGCAATTAATCCTGGAAGAGGATTTAAATCGCATGGTAGATGAAATCAAGAAAGGCTCCATCACAAGCTGGGAAAAAATTCACGACCGATATCAAATTCTGGGGGCGCACTATGAAAAAACAAAAACCATTCATGCTTTCTCCTTAGCCCTGGCAGCCTATGCACCGAATGGGTCCCAAATGGATGCCACTATCCTTAAGGACATGTTGATAAAAGCCAAATCTTTTCGCTCATGGCTTTCCGAACAAACCTACCTTTCCCGAAAAAAGGACTACGATAACCCATTTCGAAACATGGTTTACCAGGATTCTGATGAAAGAGACGTGGTATTGGGGTCGCTGGAAAAAAACAGCTTTATTTTGAAAGATAAGGAGGATTGTGAAACCTTCCGAAAAAAAATAGATACCTGGATTGCCCTTTTTTAATCTGTCTAATTCGTTCCTTAAGTACATGAAACCCTGTTGAAATATTCCACTCAGGAAACAAAGGCAATGGTAGCAAGCAACTCCCCTGCTATTTCTAACTCCGAGTGGTTTTTTATTTGAATAAATAGTGCTAATTTAAAGTGTTGGTGATGGTAATGAATTGGAACTTAATATATGCCTGACAGATTTTCTTTTGCGACATTCATCTTCCTTGTAGGAACGGCAATGGTATGTTATCAGGCGAAAGCCCAGCCTTGCCCAGAAAAGCTTACGGCAACAGCGCCGGGCTCTAACTATCTGGAAATTTTATCCCAAACTTCCGGGCCTATTAATATTCCCTTACCCGATGTACAGGTATTTCCCGGTGGAAAAGAACGGATATACATTCTCCTTCCTGATGTGTTGACCGAGATTTCAACGCCCATTATCCGATGGAATGAATTGGTTCTGAAAAAACCCCTTCATTCGGATGAAAATTGGGAAGGCTCCCTGGATCGAGCTGCGTTTTTTGCTACCCACTGCCTGCCGGATTTGGAAGAAAGTCATTTTTCCGAAGCCACTTCGCAGGAAGGCTTTCTATATAGAACTGAAAGCAACAGGGTTACCGTTCAAGGAACCATCTCCTTTGCAGCAATAGATGGCAAGCAGGTAAAACTCCACTTCAATGTGAGCGATCGGGAAGTCCCCCGACCTCTGATAAACGACCTGGATGGAAAGATTTATTCAAGGGGTAATTCGCTGACCATCTCATCCGGTGAAATCAGCTATTTTCCAACGGAAAAGCGTTTAACAGGTGCCGGATTTGCGGAGGGAAATAATCTAAACCAACGGTTTGATTTTGAGATAAACGAATTTCAGGGAGAACCAGGGATTTTTGTTGCCAATGAGGGGCCTGATTATCTGGACAACTATTTTATTTACAAGGTCGATGGAAATCCGGAAACTGAAATTTTTATTGAAAAATACGCAATAGACCCGTCGGTTATGAATTCCCGTTCATTTTTTGAGTCCATTCCGTTTCAGGTGGACTCTCAGAACTTGGAGCAGCTTCCCCTGGTGGCCGAACTACATAGTAGCAGTCTGTTAATTGACCCAAAACCAGCCTCCATTGAAGTGCCTCTTGTCAATCAGGCATTTGAGGGCAACTCCCCGGATAGCCAACAAATCAGAAGCTTTACCAACCCCTCCCTTCTGAACCCCGATTCCTGGGGAAATGACTATACCGTCTTTTTCGAGAACCTACCGGTATGGAATCTAACATGGATAGAAAAGGATTCAGCGGACGGCCTCCAGACGATCAGCCTACAGAATCGCATGCCGGAATCAGATACCGGTGCACCTGGAATCGAACAGCGACTCAGTTACCAACAGGTGGAGAAAATGAATGAACGTTTTATGGAGATCTTCAAAACGTTTGACGATTCTTCCGATACCACTCAATTGAAAGAATCGATTTTGAGTCTATTCGAAACCAATGAGCTGGCTACCGCTGCAAGGATGAATGACCCCTTTGATGAATTTTTGGTGACGACCATTTCTGCCTTTCGGGAAGCTGAAAAACACGCACTTTACACCGGAACTTCTGCATCTGTTCCCGCAATGGATGCGAACGCTTTGGAATTGGCACCCGCGGTGCTGCAGGTGGATAAGGAAACCGGATTACCCGTGTCCAGGTCATTCACGTTTAAGGAAACGAATATTCAAATTGCCTATGGGGAGGACAGTATTTCGCTGACGGCTGTCAATGAAAGCCAGGGTCAACAATCCCTCAACCTCCCCAATGCAGGTTTACTGGACATTTATCAATTTTTTGGAGCGCTTAGCCAGCTTCCGCTTACCGAGACCTCTCAGGTCAATCTGGGCTTTTTTGACCTGACACCCGTCGAAAAACGCAGCGTAGAAGATCCCAATCAACAGCGACTCCTTCTGCTTCCGAAATACATACATGTAAATGTGAAAGTGCTCGAAAAGTTAACCTATCAGGGCACCGGAGCAATTAAATTAGGGGTTCACTTCAATGGCCTTCGTAATCCTTTATTCCCTGAAAGCTACGAACCGGATTATAGTGGCATCTATTACGTAAGCCAGTCGTTTCCTCACCAACTTATCAAAGCAACTTTTAATCAAGGATTGACCCTTCAATAATGGTATCCAATATGAACACTCCGCTATTAAAATGCAATGCGCTACTCTCTTTGTCTCAAGCCTTTTGGATAGCCCTGACCGCAGGAATGTTGGGCTCCTGCCAGGAAAAGGTCTTACAGCCTTCAGAAAGTGATGTATCCCAGGCGATGGAAAACGGCTACCTGGCCCATGAAGGGTACACCCGTAGTCTTCATTTTACAAGGGATTGGCTGGAGTATGCGGATCCGGAAACCGGTTTAATTCCCAGAAATCTGAAGGAGAGCAAAGATATCTGGAATGCAAAAGATGCCGCGGCGGACAATTACCCCTTTATGGTCCTGACCGCTTCCCTACTGGATAGCGACCTTTATGAAGGAAAGCTGGCAAGCATCCTGGAAACGGAACAAAAGTTAACCAATCGAATAGACCGCTTACCCGACACCTACTCTTTTTCCAAAGCTGGTTTTGAGAAGGAGGTACCGGATAAAGAGGCGATTATTTTTGGTGCATCGGAATACATTAAAGATGGATTACTCCCGCTGACGGAATACATCGGACAAACCCCTTGGTCTGATCGCATGACAGCACTTATCGACGATATTTGGAAGAATGCCGCTAATGATACTCCCTATGGAGTCCTTCCTTCACTGAATGTAGAGGTTAA
>JAWLFL010000195.1:0-7297 GCA_041685605.1 Cyclobacterium sp.
AATATACTCCGTGCCACCGGTACGTTCCTTAACGGCGACCTGACCGTGACGGGAAATGGGAGCTTTAAGCGGGAGCAGTGGATTTATGGCTGGGACCGAAGAAAATTTGAGATCGGTTTTGGTCCGGATGATGTGCGAACCGAAGGGGGAGATGGCCTGGTAGCCGAAAGAAACGGGAACCTGCAAAATACCATCTTTGACCTTTATGGAAACTATACCAAATCCTTTGGGGATCACTCCATCAACATTCTGGCAGGATACAACCAGGAGAGTTATTCCTACTCCTCTGTGGAATCGGAAAGAAGGGTCTTGATATCTTCTTCCTTGCCCTACCTGGGCCTGACTACGGGGGATTCGTTTATCCGACCGGGATATAGTTCCTATGCGACCCAAAGTGTGTTTGGCAGGGCTAATTATACCTATGACAACAAATACATCCTGGAATTTAACGGCCGGTACGACGGTTCGTCCCGATTCCCTTCCTCCAACCGATGGGGCTTCTTCCCTTCCATTTCAGGAGCATGGATTATCAGTGATGAAGGATTTTTTCAGGACATGGCCATGGGAGCGGCTCCCACACTTAAAGTTAGGGGCTCTTACGGAAGTCTGGGAAATCAGAATGTTTCCAACTTTGGTTACCTGCAGGCATTGCCCACCGGACTATCCGATTACCTGATCGGTGGAGACCGACAGGTAATTGTTGAAAATGCCCCGGAACTAGCCGTGGATCCCAATTTCTATACCTGGGAGCGGGTTATTACGACCAATTTTGGCCTGGATCTGGGATTATGGGAAGATAAGTTCTTTGCCACCTTCGATTATTTTATCCGGGATACCAAAGACATGCTTACCAATCCGGTGGAACTACCAGGCGTATTGGGCACCTCTCCCCCTCAGCAAAATGCAGCCGACCTGCAAACCAAAGGCTGGGAGCTTTCTTTAAATTACCGAAATCAATTTGGTAGTTACGAAAAACCGGTTCAGTTCTCGTCTAAATTCTTTGTCTCCGATTCCAGATCCTTTATTACCCGATTCGAAAACGAGCAGGGTTTGCTATCTAACTACAGAGTAGGTCAGGAAGTAGGAGAGATCTGGGGCTTGGTAAATGACGGGATGTTCAGCACGGAGGATGAGATCAGTCAGTTGGACCAATCGGCAATTGTTCCCTGGGGCGCACTGGATATCGTACCCGGTTGGCCGCGATACCAGGATTTAAACAACGATGGTAAAATTGAGCAGGGCCTTACGGAAACGGATTCCAAGGACCTTACCATCATCGGTAACAACCGAGCCCGGTACCAATTGGGAGCCAACCTGAATGTATCCTGGAATGGCTTTGACATGTCCATGTTCTTGCAAGGAGTAGGTCGTCAGGATTATTATCCCCAACACTACCTCTTCTGGGGTCCTTATCAGCAGCCTTATGCCAATATTTACCCATGGAACCTGGATTTCTACCGGGGACAGGCTGACGGGGAGGCCCTGCGGGCACAGCACAGCCAGTCCTATCTGGATGCCGGTCTAGCGGATCAGAACCTGGACTCCAGGTATCCGGTACTCCAGTCCTGGATGGCGGACAACAATTATGGAACCGGGCTGGATATCCCGCAAACCGGCTATTTACTAAATGCCGCTTATGTAAGGGTGAAAAACCTGACCGTTGGTTACTCGGTTCCGCAGGAAATCGCTGCCAAAATCAATGCCAGCCGAATACGGTTTTTTGTGACGGGTGAAAACCTATTCGAGTTTTCAGCCATCAAATCCTTTGTGGATCCCGAGTCGGTAAATAATGGCTACGGCTGGTCTTACCCTTTCCAGAGAAGGTATTCATTTGGTGTAAACATTGACCTTTAATTCTAGAAAAAATGAAAAGATATAGCATATATACCCTGATACTAAGTCTATTCTGTTTTTCCTCTTGCGACGAAGACTTTATGGACAGGTATCCCCAGACATCCATATCACCCGAAGAATTTTTTAAAACCGAGGAAGACCTGAGGTTGTACGTGGATGGCCTGCTTACCCTTCCGGACATGTTTGAATATCAGGCAGATCAAAGCAGTGATAATATGGCCACAACGGGGGCCGTAGAGATAAAAAGTATCATGACGGGTACTCCTAATTCGCAAAACATCACCAGCGGATGGGATTGGGAAAGGCTTCGTAACATCAATTATTTTCTGGAAAACAGTCCAAATGCGGATGCCAGTCAGGAGGCCATACAGCATTACGAGGGCCTGGCCAGATACTACCGGGCTGTATTCTACTTTGACAAGGTAAAGCGGTACTCGGATGTGCCTTGGTACGGTCAGCTTTTAAACCCCTCGGATGAGGAGTTGTTGTACAAAGGCCGTGATTCCAGAGAGACCGTTGTTTCCGGGATAATGGAAGATTTAGACTTTGCAGCAGCGCATGTCTGGGAAGAAGTCCCCAGCGGTACCCCAGGCAACTGGGCGGTTAAAGCCTTCTATGCTCGCGTGGCCTTATACGAAGGCTCCTACCGAAAGTATCACGAGGAGTTGGGATTGCAGGCATCCGCCAATGATTTTCTTACACTGGCGAGAGACCTGTCAGAGGAAATTATGGATTCCGGTAATTTCTCCCTTCATCAAACCGGGAATCCGGAAAGTGATTACAAGGCCTTATTTAACAGCCAGGACCTTTCCGGTAATAGCGAAGTAATACTCTTCAATCCTTACGATCTGAATAAAGATAAAAGTAGTGATATCAATTATACCGTTTTCGGCACTTACGAACAGTCCCCATCCAGAGACCTGGTGCAAACCTACCTGATGCGGGACGGATCCCGATTTACAGACCGGCCCGGTTTCGAAACCCTGCTTTATGTGGACGAATTCGAAAACAGAGATCCGCGCATGTCCCAGACCCTGGTCTATCCGGGTTGGGTGAGAGCACCGGAGCCAGATGCGTTTATTCCTATTCTAACCAGAAATTTTACCGGATATTTTCAGCAGAAAGGATATAATAATACGACCGATAACATTGCCCTGGGTAGTCTGGATTTCCCGGTTTACCGGTATGCGGAAGTATTGCTTACCTATGCCGAGGCATTGGCCGAATTGGGTAGCCTGACACAGGCGGATGCCGATATTTCGGTGAACCTGCTGCGCCAGCGAGCCGGGATGCCGGATCTGCAGGTGTCGCAGGCCAATGCCCAGCCGGATGCCTTTCTTACTGCCAAATATCCCAATGTAAGCGGTCCGATGACAGGAGCAATATTGGAAGTACGCAGGGAACGAAGGGTGGAATTTGCCCTGGAGGGGTACCGATACGAAGACCTGATGCGCTGGTCAGCGGGTGAGTTATTGGAAAACATCCCTGAAGGTATGTATTTTCCCGGTCTGGGAAAATACGATATGACAGGAGATGGCATCGAAGATATACGATTGGTTGACAAGGATGCGGACATTCCGTTAGATCCCCAAAAGGAAACCAATTCCCTGGGCAAAATGCTGATCTATTACAAAGCGGGTACGGTGGATGACAATGTGACCGTTTTCATGGAAAACGGATCCCAGGGAGGTACCCTGGTGACGGAAACCGCTGAGAGAAGCTTTGAGGATCCTAAGTATTATTACCGACCCATTCCTATACAACAAGTAACCCTAAATCCGAATCTGGAACAGATTTTCGGTTGGGAATAATAATTTTATTAGATCATTAAATGTAAGCTGCCGGTAATTTCCGGTGGCTTACTTTTTTTCTATACCCGGTAATATGTAACCTGAATCAAATTATGATGAATAGAATGTATATCCTGACGGTCCTTTTTTTAGGCATTTTCCTGACTGCCTTTCAGGCTAGTGCTCAGGAAAAGAAAACCTTATTTATAATCTTAGACGGGATTCAGCGCGAACTGCTGCTCAAAAACCCTACTCCCAATCTGGACGATATCATCTCCGAAGGAGGTTATTTTCCGGCCTACGTAGGAGGAGCAAAGGGCGGCTATTCCGAAACCCCCACCATATCCGCTGTGGGTTATAATAGCCTGCTTACCGGTGTTTGGGTCAACAAACACAACGTAAAAGGAAACAGCATCCGTCGGCCCAATTATCATTACTGGACGATTTTCAGGCATTTCCAGCATAATTACCCCAACAAGACCACTGCCGTGTACTCCACCTGGCTGGATAACCGCACCAAGCTGGTAGGAGAAAACCTGGAAGCCACCGGGAATTTGCAGTTGGACTATCACTTTGATGGGCTGGAAGTCGATACCCTTGGATATCCCCATGATGATAAGAGTGATTATATCAAAAGAATCGACCAGGAAGTGGCTGCGTATGCGGCGGAAGATGTCCTAGAAAAAGCACCGGATCTGACCTGGGTGTACCTACAGTACACCGATGATATGGGGCATCGCTTCGGAGCTAGTCCGGAGATGGATCTGGGAATTCAGGAAGCAGACCGACAGGTCGGGATGATTTGGGATGCTATCCAGGAAAGGGAAAAACGGTTTGATGAAGAATGGCTGATTGTCATCACTACGGATCACGGCCGGGGAGAAGGGGGATTTCACCATGGAGGCCAGTCGGATGAAGAAAGGGCTACCTGGATTATTACCAATAAAGCCTTCAATGAAATCGCCTCTCAGACACCCGGAATCGTGGATATTTTCCCAACCATGGCCAGCTATATGGGGATTACGATTCCAAAAAATCAAGCCATGGAAGTCGATGGGGTTTCCCTATTAGGGGAGGCTTATGCCTCTCATTTGACGGGCGCGCTATCCGGTACGGAATTACAATTGAATTGGAAAAGCTATGGAAAGGAAGAAACGGCCCGGGTTTGGATCACCCCTACGAATCAATTCCGATACGGCAACTCAGACCTTTACCGACAGTTGGGGGAAGTGAACTTGGAAGACGGTTCGGCAACGTTTGACATTAAAGTTCCCCAGGATAACCTTAAAGTGGTTCTCGAATTGCCCAACGGATTTATCAATGTGTGGGTAAATAGCACCGATTGATTCTTGTTTAGCAGGTTTACCTACCATTTGTGTAAATCTAATGATATATTTGGCGTTTAAGGTCCTAAATTTGACTTTGAACGTCAATTTTAATGAATAAACTAATATTAGCATACTCATTTCTATTTTTCACTAATTTTATTGCTTTCGGTCAACGCCCGGAACCGGCAGGCATGTATGCCGTGCGCCTTGAGGAGCCGGTAACAGTCGATGGCCGACTGGATGAAGGGGTCTGGCAAGAGGAGGGCTGGATTACGGATTTTATTCAGACCTTTCCCTCGGATACGTCCCTGGCCGTGGCCCAGTCCAAAGTTAAAATTGCCTACGACGATAAGTTCCTGTATATCGCCGCCATCATGCTCAATCCCGAACCAAGGGAAAAATATGTAAGCACCTCCCTTAGAAGAGATTACCGCGGAAATCAGAATGATGGGATCAGCGTTGTCATTGATACCTTCAACGATAAGACCAACGGCTACATTTTTGGCGTAAATCCCTATGGGGTTCAGCGGGAAGCGATGATGGGTAACGGAGGCTTGCAACCTACTGATTTCAACCTGGCCTGGGATAACAAATGGTATTCGGAAGCCGCGATTCATGAGGACCACTGGATCGTGGAAATCGGCATTCCGTTTTCTACGCTTCGGTATAAAGACGACACGGACAACTGGAACGTGAATTTCTACCGCATTGATAGCAAGTACTCCGAAAAAAGCACCTGGACACCGATTCCCAAAAATTTCAACGTCACCCACATGGCGTTTACACAAAACCTGTACTTTCCAGAGCCCTTGCCCAAATCCGGCGGAAATTATTCCCTTATTCCCTATGCGGCCATGGCGACATCAAATAATTCCCTGGAAGGGTACAGCGAACCCTTAAAACCCTCCTTCGGTGGGGATGCCAAAATCGGGCTGGGACCGGCCATGAACCTGGACCTGACGGTCAACCCCGACTTTTCGCAGGTAGAAGTAGACGAGCAAGTAACGAATCTGGATCGGTTCGAGATTTTCTTTCCGGAGCGACGACAGTTTTTCCTGGAAAACGTAGACCTTTTTGCTGATTTTGGTACCGACCGCATCCGGCCCTTTTTCTCGCGCCGAATAGGGGTGGACCGCGATGAATCCACCGGGCAGAATGTGCAAAACCAGATTCTATATGGGGCTCGCCTGAGTGGAAAATTAACAGATGACTGGCGCATAGGGGCCATGAACATGCAGACCGGAAGCGATCCCCTGAGAGGTATTACCGGCAAAAACTTTTCGGTAGCAGCCCTTCAGCGAAAAGTGTTTAACCGCTCCAATGTGGGTGTTATGCTGATCAATCGGGAAACGCTGGACATGGAAAGAACCAACCTGGTCAACGGTGACCATAACCGGCTGGCAGGCATCGATTACAACCTTTTTTCCAAAGACAACCGCTGGAGCGGCAAGTTTTTCTACCATCGCACCTTTGAAAAAGGCGTGGACGAGGATACCGGCACCGGACATGCCCAGCTGGCATTCAATGATGTGAATTTTAACGCTGGCCTGGCCTATTCTTACGTGGGCGAAAATTACAATCCCCTGGTGGGCTATACCCCCCGGACGGGATACCAACGCATTGCTCCGGAAATAGGATACACCTTTTTTCCGGATTCCGAGCATGTCAACCGGCATGGTCCGGGCTTTCTCTCCGAAACCCTGTGGAACCCTTCCCTGGGTGTTACGGACGAGTTGCATACCCTGAACTACCTGGTGCAGTTTCATTCCTTTGCAGAGCTGACGCTGAGTGGCAATAACCAATACACCTACCTCTTTTTTCCCTTTGACCCGACCCGCACCGGAGGCGAACCGCTGGCCGAGGGAACCGGGTATCGGTACAGCTACCTGGGAATTGATTTTCGCACGGATCCCAGAAAAGCACTGGCCCTTCAAGGTACCGGACAAATAGGACAATATTACAGTGGCACCATGGCAAATTTTACGGGAGTTGCGCAATGGCGGATCGGCTACCGGGCGAATATATCCATGAACCTGAGTTACAGCCGTATCCGGCTGCCCGAACCCCAAAAGGATGCCGACCTGTTTTTGATCGGCCCCCGGATAGACCTTACGTTTACCCGAAGCCTATTCTGGACTACCTTTGTTCAGTACAATAACCAGATCGATAATATTAACATCAACACCCGGATTCAGTGGCGCTATGCCCCGGTATCGGATCTTTTTATGGTATATACAGACAATTATTTTCCCGGTACCTTCGCCTCCAAGCAACGGGCCTTTGTGATGAAGCTGAATTACTGGCTGAATTTATAAACCAGCGGTT
>JAWLFL010000196.1:0-7270 GCA_041685605.1 Cyclobacterium sp.
TCCCGCTCCTGGTACAAATTTTGGAAAAATCGGCCAATACGTCGCTCAAACGGGGAATTTTGTTTCACACAAATTTCACCCGACATGCCCAGACAGGCTATTAAGGCTACTTTTGCGAGCACCGTTTCACAAATCCGTCACACGTCAATCGGTTTCCCTCAAATTACAGGGACAGCTTGTATTAATGTTTTCTTTTCACCAATTAATTGGTCAATTTCTTTTTTCCAGACCTCATTGGCGGCTATTTTCTAGGTATGATTCCCTAAAAAGTTGTCGTAAAATGCGTACTTTTCCCCCTATTCAAAGAATACAAAAAAATAGCAGCTATGAAAAGGCGTGTGTACAAACTATTGTCTGTATCAAAGACCACTGGTGACCTAAGTTGGTATGTTGATGCGTTCATTATCACGTTAATTTTGTTAAATGTGGTAGCGGTAATTTTGGTATCCATGGAGCCTATCTGGATAAAATTTGGAAAATATTTCCTGCTGTTTGAATATTTTTCAGTATTTGTTTTCACGATTGAGTACCTGCTCCGTCTTTGGACCGCAAACCTGGATCCTAAATATGAAAAGCCAGTTATCGGGAATATAAAATACGCGCTTACACCACTTGCGATTATTGATCTTCTGGCTGTTCTTCCGTTTTATCTCCCGTTTTTTGCAATGGATTTACGGTTATTGCGGTTTCTTAGAGTCTTTCGGGTTTTTCGATTACTTAAAATTGCCCGGTATATGGCAGCGCTTGACCTGATCAATCGGGTGATTGTCAAAAAAAAGGAAGAGCTTGTCGTTTCTTTTATTCTGACAGGGTTTCTTCTAATTGTTGCCTCCACATTCATGTATTATGTTGAGAATAATGTACAGCCGGACAAATTCTCCAGTATCCCCGAAACCATGTGGTGGGGAATTATCACCGTGACTACCGTTGGCTATGGAGACGTATATCCCATAACTCCCATGGGTCGGTTTTTAGGTGGTATTATAGCCATTATCGGAATTGGTCTTTTTGCCTTGCCAACGGGTATTTTAGCTGCGGGGTTTTCCAATGAAATATCTCAAGGGCAGCAAAAAAATCCTATTTGCCCGACCTGCGGACAAACCATTGAAAAAAATAAGGGATAGGTAAAACGCCCGGGAATCACTTGTGGTGCAAAATTAAAAAAAGGCTGTTGGACTAAAAATCCAACTTCTTCAAATGAAATGCTTGATTAGTCCACTACCGCCTGATCTAACACAGCAACTAACTACCTGTTTGAAAAATTGAACCCCAGATAAATGGCATCGATTTTTACCGAGGATACCTGAAAGAAAAACAGGCTTTGATTACCTGCATGCCTTTTTACCGGTTTTAAACATGGCGTTGACTGCAGTTCTGCCCTGCTGATTTCAAATTCGAATTTAACAAAGGTAATGGGCTTTCATACCTGCTTTTCCTTGGGATTCCATTTTCCTGCGCTCATTGAATAATTACCCGCACCACTTTGGATGCGTCCCGTTCGCTTTCCATCCGCAGGTAATAGGTTCCGGCACTAAATCGGTATGCGGACAGGTCAAACTCCAGATGGTACCTGCCTTGTTCCAGGTTTAGCTGATCCAGGTAAGTGGAAACCCCCAACGAATTGACCAGCACAAAGCTCCATACCCCGGTTTCTTTCGCTTCAAATTCCAGGTTAAGGTGGTCCCTGGCTGGGTTTGGATACAGCTTGATGGCTTCAATCTCCTCTTCGCTGTTTGGATCTCCGAATTCTTGTTGTTCTCTCATTTGGGATTCCGTAGCCATCCTGGTCGCAGAAGCCAAGGTGCCCTGACGGTAGACGACGAGACCCGATAGCTTGGCACGGTCTTTCACCGAAATCATTTCAAGACTTAGGTATCCATCGGTTACCTGAACATCGTGAATCGTGCGTATGTAGGCATGATTAGCGCCGCCATAATCTTTGTACAGGTCGATGAACTCACTTAGGGGCTCGTTTTCGAGCTGGTAGCGGAAAAGCCGTGCATTTTCCCGGGTCCAGTGGATCTCGGCAAAATGAAGTTCTACGGTATAGTAGCCTCTTGCAGGAACCTTGATTTCGTAAGAAAAGTCACCGTTTCTTTCAGACTGGTAAACCGTTTCCCGTTCGGTATTTGTGATGGGGGCAGTGGTGGAATAAATACTACCACTGGGATGGTGTCTATTGGCATGCCACTGTTCGTCTCCCAATTGTAGGGAGTGTCCCCCGGCATTGATTCGTGTGACGACGGTTAATGGATTTACGGTGACCGTGAAATCAGTGTAGCCAGCCAATCCTTGCTCGTCGGTCACTTTGAGTGCGACCTCGTACCGGCCTGCCGAAGGAAAACTTCCGCTGATAGCACCGGTATCCGGATCCAGATTTATGTCATCAGGAAGGCCTTCTGCAAAATACTGCAGCGTTTCTCCGGACACCGGTGAGTACGCCTCCACCTGATAGGTCCAATTCTGTCCTTCATTCAGGGTCAGGTCTTCCGGTTGCGTAATTACCGGGGCCTTGGTATCCGGCTTAACCACCGCCAGGTGTAACCCGGAGAGTTTCGCTTCATTCACCCTGGGGATAAATTCCAAATCCAATGCCCCGTCCATGATTTCCAGGGTTCCTCCTTGCTGCATGTACGCCTGATTTGGTTCTCCGATAAGCTTAATCAAGTCCAGGTTTTCCAGTTTTGCCTGTCCGTCTTCAACCAAAATATCAAATACCCTTTTTTCTTCCTCTTCCCAAAATATTTCTGCAAAATGAAGCTCCAGTCGGTATCGTCCTGCTTTCGGAACAGGGATGCGATAGCTAAATGTCCCATACCGCTCTGAACGATACAAGTCAGCTCTTGATGTAGTACCTATGGATTTGGAGTCATCAAAATGTGTTTTTCCCCCCTGGTAATACCGGTCAGACAACCACTCCTCGCCTCGATAATAAAGGGCCTCGCCACCGGCATTGATCCGGATATCTTCGGGAGTTTCCATTTGAGCTTGTTTAAATAAGGCAATCCCCGAAATTTTGGCCCGGTCTTTCCGGGTGATCAGTTCGAGGCTCAGGTGTCCGTCCTTCACCTCCAGATTTTCTATCCGGACAACCTTGGCCTTTTTCAAGCCTATATCCTTAACCAAATCGATATTGGTCCTAAACAGGTCATTCTCCACCATGAGGTCAAATAATCGCGCTCCGGATCGATCCCAATAAATTTCTGCGAAGTGCAGTTCCAGCGTGTACCGCCCTGGCTCCGGTACCGGAATCTCATAGCTGAAATCACCGTTGCGTTCGGTTTGGTACAAGGCATCGTTTTCGGTATTGGAAATGGGGACCCGATTAGAATAGGTATTTCCTCCGGAAAAACGGGTGTCGGGCTGCCATACCTCCGATCCACGATAAAGGTAGGGTCCTCCGGCATTGATCCGGAAGACATTTTCCGGTGCAGTGGGCTGTTCCATCATATTTGGGATTTGTGCGATCCGGTAGGCATTATTTCCGTCAAATACTGTAAACGAACCTCCTGCCAAAAGATTCCCCTTCGAATCCATTGTCATGGTCTGAATGTCGTCATTAAAAATTTCACCTAACTTTAAGGTGGGATCCATACTTCCATCCGGCATTAGCCGGGCAAATAAGTCTTTTGAAGCGTAGGTACCCAAGCTGAGTGAAATTTTTCCGTCGGGCTGGATCACCATTGTCCCCATGTCATAAGTAGAAGGTATTTCTGCCTTAAAGCCCGGGTCAGGAGAACCATCCGGGTGGAGGCGGATCAAGTGGTATCCGGGGTTTGCAGGCCCTCCAAAACCAAAGACCAAAATTTTTCCGTCCGGTTGCAGGAGAAGTTTCTTTACCCTGATGTCTTGTTTCTCTGAAAGGGTAAAGGAAGGATCCAGGCTACCATCAGGATTGAGTCTGATCAGCGATTTTACGGGTTGCCCGTCAAAGGAGTTGAATAATCCTCCCACCAGAAATTGGTTAGCGGGGGCAGGTGCGAGGCTATTAATAGCGTCATCAAATCCTGACCCAATATCAAAGGAGGTATCTTTTGAGCCATTGGGGTTCAGACGGATCAGACCCTGGAAGGACGTTCCATTAAACGTAGTGGAAAGCGGTGCGGATACGATGATCTTTCCATCATCTTGCACGAGTGCCTGTAAATTGGAAGGGAATTCAAATCCGGTACCCGTCTGAAAATCCGCATCCACGCTACCATCCGGATTGATCCGGACAATTCCACCCACAGGCATGCCCCTATACGCCTTAATGTCTCCGATAAGCAGAATTCGGTTATCGGCCTGCACAAAAATGGAAAGCTGAGGGTTATAAGAATACTCCAGACCTGTCCCCGCATCAAAGGTCTCGTCCAGGCTGCCATCGGGATGAATCCGAGCAAGACTGTTGGCGACCTTGCCGTTATAGTGGGTGAATTCTCCCGCGGCTAGTATTTTTCCATCTGGCTGCAAGGTAAGGGTGAGAACTTCCAGGTTAAATTCCGGTATAGGGTTGTAGCTTCGGTCCAGGGATCCATTGGAATTAAAACGGAAAAGCACCGTATTATCATCCCTGCCCCCACTTACAAGGATTTTACCATCCTGGTGAACTTCCAAAACCCTATTTATATACTGCAAGTCTTCAGAGGGAATCAATTCCGGGGTGATGCGATTCCAGGTGCCATCCGGATGCGCACGGTAAATGTTACGGGATAGCTCACCTTGGGAGGGCTCTCCCTCCGTATATACATATCCATCTTTACCTTTTACGAAATAGAAAAGAGGAAAATAGCCGTAATCAGATCCTTCTGGACTTGGAATATAGGACTCATCTACTGAGCCATCTGGAAGTAAACGCAATCTGGAAATAATACCCTTTCTGCTTTCTTGCATGTATCCACTCAGCCAGATTTTTCCGTTGTCTTCCAAGGCGATAGAATAAACTTCAAACTGATAGTTTATCGTTCCGTAATCAATATATGTAACTTTGTCTCCAAAAGGATCGGCGAGTTGAAAAGAAGTATCCAGGGAGCCATCCGGATGTAGGCGAAAAAAGTCATTGCCGGCATTGACCAGTATCTTTCCGTCTTCCTGCAACGCAAAAACCCGGGTGCGGTTTTCTGAAATACCCGCTGGGTTAAACGAGGTGTCCCTGGATCCGTCCGGATTTATCCGAAGCAGGGAGGGAACGGGTTCATCCTGGTAGGAGGTGAATTCACCGCTAACCAGCATTTTTCCATCTGGCTGCAACAATATGGTCGTTACCTCCTTATCAAACCCAGTACCGGTCTGAAAGGAGGGATCCCTGCTGCCGTCCGGGTTTAGGCGTAATAACCTGTTGGCCTCGCTGTCATTATAGGAGGTGAAGTTTCCGCCTACCAGCAATTTCCCATCTGGTTGGGCCTGGATGGATCTGACGAAATAACCCTCTCCATCGGTAGTTTTAAAGCCCGATCCCGTTTGGAATGTTGGGTCTGCTTGCCCATTGGGTAGCAATCGGATAAGTCCATTGGCAGGTTTGCCGTTATAGGAAGTAAAACTTCCCCCTACCACCTGCTTTCCCTCATCCAGGATCTGTAAGTCACCAAGACTGCCGCCAAAGCCCGTTCCGGTACTTCTATTCAGGGAATGGAAGGTGGGATCAAGCGAGATCTCCTGAGCAAGGAGCGGAACGCAGGCGAATAATAGGAAAATGAACGAGAGTAAGGCGGGTTTCATAACGAGTAGGGTAAATGAGGGTGGAATAAAAGAAGCGATTTATTCCTGTAAAAAGGGTGAAGATCAAATTTTTTCAGGTTTTTCCACCACTCTCAACCCTTCCGGATAATTGTTCCTTCCCAACTACCAATTCCATTGGATTTGCGAGACAAATTAATGGAAGTACCGGGTTTTTCTGACAAAATGCTGATCCAACCTGATTTTACAGGTCTAATCGACTACTTGTACCTATTAAAAATCGGAAATATAATTCATATAAAAAAGATGATTCTCGTCAGAAAAAAGGATGTAGTTTAATCATAAAAAACTGTAAAACAGTTGGTTAATATCTATAAAAGTCAAATTGAATTCCGGGACGATTGCTGGTTGGAAGAGGTCTACCCGTGAATCTCTTTTTTCATTCGATATTTTTGGGATAGACAGATTCATTTTTGTTTTCGAGAAGGCTAATAAAGTAGTACAAGCCGTGCAGGTGGTCGATGTGGTCGGGAGCGGTATTGCCGGCAAAAGCGAGAATGTTGAGTTTTCCTTTGGCCGATTCGCCTATCTGCTGCATGCCAAGTGGCCCTTGTTTCAGAACAGGCTTGCGGGGGATTCCAGTGGCCCCCAGCAGAAAGTCGGCACTTTCAGTGGTACTCACAAAGGTTCCGGGAAAGATGCTGCTATGGGTAAACACAAAGGTTTTTTTGCCGGATAGTGCATCTTTCGCCAGTTTTTCGAAGGCGGCCAGGTCTTTCTCCTGTATGCGTCCGCCCATGGAGAGCGGCGTTTGGGCTGGAATATAACTGGCGTGGAGGCCGTCCAGCAGCAAGACTCCGTCAATAATTTCGTAATTGCTGGTTTTCAGGATGGCACGAATGGCCCCGTATCCGGCGCTAAAGCCGGAAAGGTACAGCTTGCGAATGGGTTGCTGCAGGTGCTTCCGGACGGCCTGAAGCAGGGAATCAAAACGTCCTGGTTCAGTCAGCGGTCCGCCATAGGCACTAGAACCGTTTCCCAGGTTTACTGCTACGGCGGCCCAGCCCTTGTTTTCTGCCAGCGCATGAGCTACCACGCTTTCGTCACCGTGAAAATGAATCAGCAGGTTTACCGAATCCCGGACAGGATCCTTCCGCACCAACAGGACGGGGTCCTTTTCAAATATACCCGGGAGGGGAATTTTTTTTCCGTCAAAGCCCGAGTCGTCCACCCTGTCGTGCGGGCGGATGTGCTCTTCAATGGGTGAAGGATTTTGTGCGAGCAGGCCGGTTGGTTTGTTGGTTTTACAGGCCATACAGAGGATCAGGCAGAAAGGCAAAAGAAATCGATGCATGGTATTATTTACCGCAAATGTGCCTGCAAAATAGCGAATAAACCCGCCAGGTTTGCAATATCTGGCGGGTTTTTATGATCGGATTTCCAATGTTCTATTTTATTTTACCCATGTAGTCTTTCTGATATTTCTTCAACAGAAGCCTGGTAATTACCGATACCATGGTGGCCTGTAGGATGCATAGATAAAATTCCACTTGCAAATAATCAAAGGTACCAAATGGCATCAGCCACATAAACAGGACTGACATCCAAACGATAT
>JAWLFL010000197.1:0-7225 GCA_041685605.1 Cyclobacterium sp.
AAATGCCTTCACATTTTTTTCATAACAAAAAAGAAATGAAGGAGATAGTCTTTTTTTTGACCCGGGTGGTATATACGGTGGAGGGCAAACATATGAAAAAGAAAGAAACGGCCGCTTTGCTTCAACGGCTTGTACAAAATAGGATTTCCCGGGAGGAGTTTGAGGAGTTGCTTAATGGAATGGAAGATCAGGAAACAGTTGGCTATCTGGAAGAAAGCATGAAAGCCTATTTCGATAAAATAATGGATGATTATGAAGCGGAGAACAGACCAAACATAGAAAAAAAAATTCCAATGACGAAAGCGATCAATAGTGCAAATTAATTAGATACCATTAATAGAGATAGGAGGTCCCATTAGAGACAAGGTTTGGAAAAGAATATTCCGATAGAATTGAATGAAAACTAAATTAAAACTGCAAATCAATTTAATGAGTTATGAAAAAACGCCGTACTAAAAAAATGTTAAAGTGGATGGTACCACTTTTATCGGTTGGGCTGGTTTCCACCGGCAGCCTGCTGGCGGAGGCAACAAGCTTTCCGATTACCAGTGCAGGTAATCCGATACATGCTTCCAGCACGATGGACGATGCCATTGCTGTTACGATTCGGGGGACCGTTACCTCTCAGGAGGACAATGCCGGTCTTCCCGGGGTGACTGTTTTGGAAAAAGGAACGAATAACGGAACCGTTACCGATATTGACGGGGCCTATACCATTGATGTTGCCGGTCCGAATTCCGTTTTGGTATTCTCCTATGTAGGTTTTGAGAATCAGGAAGTAACCGTAGGGAACCGCACTAATGTAGATGTGATCCTGCAGGAATCCATGGCAGCCATGAATGAAGTGGTGGTAACCGCCCTGGGTATCGAGCGAGACCAACGATCTTTGGGGTATGATGTTTCCAGTGTGGAAGCAGAGGATTTGACCCAAGTATCTCAGGAGAACGTGCTGAGCTCCCTGGCAGGTAGAATGCCTGGAGTTACCATTAACCAAACCAGTGGGCCGGGTTCTTCCATGAGCATGGTGATCCGGGGGGCAACTTCCCTGACTACCGATAATCAGCCCCTGTTTGTGGTGGATGGAGTGCCGATGTCCAATTCCCTGAACAACATTTCTCAAAATGGAGATGGTAACCAGGTGGATTATGGTAACGCCATTTCGGATATTAATCCGGATGACATTGCCAATATCAGTGTATTGAAAGGCCCTAGTGCAGCAGCCCTGTACGGAACCAGGGCCGGTAACGGGGTCGTGTTGATCACCACAAAGTCTGGCAGTAAGCGAAAAGACATGGGGGTATCCTTTTCGACCAGTAATGTATTCGAAAGACCTACCCGTCTGCTGGATTTCCATTACCGCTATGCCAATGGTAATCGGGAAGGTGTATTTAATGAAGGTTCAGCTTATTGGGGAGGTCCTGAACTGGATGCCGGAAATACCGCTATTCAGTGGAACAGCCCGGTAGATGAAAACGGCAACCCCATTCCTACCGAGTTGCGATCCTATCCAAATGCGATGAAGGATTTCATGCAAACGGGAGTGACGTCAACAAACAATTTGGCCGTGAGCGGCGGAAATGACGATGCCACATACCGGGTTTCCTATTCCAATATGTTGCACAAGGGCATGATCCCGAATTCCGACCTATTCCGAAACAACATTTCCACTTCAGTTACCTACAACATACTGGAAAAGTTGACCTTCAGTTCGAATTTCAACTACAGTAATAGCATGTCTAATGATCGGCCCAGTACCGGAGACAGGAATGCAAATCCACTTGAGGCCATCTACTCCTCCTCTTACATTAATTTTGAGGAAATGAGGGATTTCTGGGAGGAAGGACAGGAAGGCGTTCAACAGGTTCGAACTCCGAGAGGCGACAACCCTTATTTCATTGCTTACGGTATCCAAAACGCCTTTCGAAGAGATCGGATATATGGAAATGCTTCCCTGGATTACCAATTCAATGACAACTTTAATATCACCGCCCGGTATTCACTGGACAGGTCTAACGAGAACAGGGAAACCAAAATTCCATTTAGCTATAGCCGAATGGCCAGAGGTGGCTATTATACCACCGACCTACTGACCCAGGAATCCAATGCAGACATTTTGGCCAGTTACAAACAGGATTTTGGCGAATTGGATTTCAATGCTTCTGCCGGGGGGAATATCATGACCCGATTTGGCTCTAATAATAGCGTTGGTGTAGGTGGGAACCGAAACAACGGGCTAGTGGTACCTGGTATTTATAACGTGCAGAACATTCCTGCCGATAACCGTTCGGTGAGCAGTGCATATTCTAAGAGAGCTATTTACAGTGTGTATGGATTGGCCTCTTTTGGATATGCCGATCAATTGTATTTGGATCTAACTGCCAGGAATGACTGGTCATCTACCTTGCCAGCTGAAAATCGTTCGTATTTTTATCCCTCCGCGTCTTTGAGCTGGTTGGCTAACTATACCTTTGATTTGCCAGATAACATTGATATGCTTAAGGCAAGGGTTGGATGGGCCCAGGTAGGTAACGATACTGATCCTTATCGCCTGGTTCAAAATCTCAATACCGGACTGTACAATAATATCAATACAGCCTCCATGCCATCCGGATTATTAAACCCGGACCTTAAACCGGAGGAAGCCACTTCTATTGAAGCAGGTATTGATTTGAATATGTTTCAAAACAGGTTGCGCTTTACAGGTACCTATTACACGATAGATAATCGGAATCAGATATTTGCCGTGAACCTGCCCCGATCTTCCGGATTCAGCAGCCGGCTGATTAATGCCGGTTTGATACAGAGTAAAGGTTGGGAATTCACGCTGGGGGGTACCCCCATTAGTAGAAATGGTTGGAATTGGGATATCAACCTAAACTGGAGCCGAAACAGGACATCTGTTATTGAATTGAGTGATGGCCTGGACGAAATCCTCCTTTGGGGGGAGAATGGTGGTGGAGCCATCACCTATCTGGGAGAGCAAATTGGTAACCTGTACAGCCAGGGATATGCCGAAGTAGAAGACCCTAATTCTCCCTACTACCGATGGCCAATTCTGAACAGCACAGGAGGATGGCAAAATTTCTCAGATAGAGATATGCTTCGAAAAGTAGGTAATTTTAACCCTGACTTTATTTTGGGTGCACAAACCTCCCTTAGCTACAAGCGATTCGTATTGAATGCCAGTTTGGATTGGAGAAGTGGCGGAGAGTTTATGTCCTTTACGTACCGATATGGGGAGTCTGACTGGAAATCCCAGCGGCAGTTGGATAATCTGCTCCCCGGAGGACTGTATTCCGAAGCGGAGTTAATCGAACTAATGAAATCTGATCCAGAAAAGTACATTATCCCTCGTCCGGGCAATTTCCCAAGAGTGGGTGGTCATACGGCCGAAACGGGCGGATTCCCGGTAGATGCAAATGGTAATGACGGTGCGTTCGTACCTGGTGTCATTCAGACGGGCGGCACCGATACGCCTGACGATTTTGGTGATGACGAATACGAGGAGCATTTGGGAGGCCCGGGGACCAATATTTACCCCATTACCAATACCTACGCCTGGAGGTTTAACGAGCAGGTTACTTTTGATGCCTCTTTCATCAAGTTAAGGGAGCTTTCTCTGGGTTACCGAATTCCTGATTTCGGAGCTTTCCGTAACGTTACTTTTGCCGTCTACACAAGAAACATCATGTTGTGGACCAAGGCGGACATAGGCATTGATCCTGAAAGAGCCTTCTGGGCCGGGGGTGGAAGCCAGGGAGATACGGCCTCCCAGTTCCGACAAGGGATTGAAAGGCAAAATGTAATGCCCTGGAGTGTGCCCGTAGGGTTCAAACTTAATTTTAATTTGTAAATTTCTTTAATATACAAATCATGAAGCATTTATTTGATTTTCGAAAAATAGTCCTATTCGCAGTCGGATTGGTTTTGTTCTCCGGTTGTGATGAGAAGCTGGATGAAATGAACATCAACCCCTATGGGATAGAGCCTTCTACAGCTAACCCCAATATGCTGATGCCATCCGTTTTGTCCTCTGCGGCCCAGGATTATGTGAATATGGGATACAACGACCTGGCTGGTGCGGTACAACATACCCAGAAGAACGGCTGGTACTCCGGACATAATCATTATGACTGGACCAATAGAAACTGGACTGGCTGGTACGATATATTACGTACCAACGAGTTGATGATTGAAAGAGGAGAGGAACTGGATAACCATTTCTTTCAGGGAGTGGGCCTTACCATGAAGTCATTTGTATTTGGTAACATCACAGACTTATGGGGAGATGCGCCCTATACGGATGCGCTGAAAGGTGGCCAGGGAGGAGAAGAATTTCAATACCCTGCATTTGATAGTCAGGAAGTCATTTATGACGGTATCATTGCCGACCTTCAAGAGGCGGTTCAGGTCTTGGGATCTGCTTCCGGTGAAGGGGTTACCAGCGGGAATGACCTGTATTACAATGGCGATACCCAAAGCTGGCAGCGATTTGCCAACTCCCTTCTTTTAAGGTATTACATGCGCTTATCCGAGAAGAAGCCCGATGTGGCCAGGGCAGGTGTAGAAGCCGTTTATAGCAGCGGAATCTATATTCAGGATCCTTCGCAAGATGCTACCCTGGATTACACCGGAGGAGCAAATGACCAGTGGCTTTCCAGGCACGTTCGTTTGGACCCCGATGATTTTCAGCGGTATCAGGCGTGTCAGACATTTATCGATCAATTGACTGGGACCAGTGATCCCCGTTTGACGGTCTGGTTTGATTCGGTACGGGTACAATGGGTAGCAGATGAATCCCTTGAAGCGGCCGAAGAGGAGTTTATTCGGGCAAACGGAGAACCACTGGAAGTGGAAACCTACCCTTATGATGATTTTGTAGAATTGTACTCGGATGTGAAATTCACCCGCCGCTACAACCCCAATTTGGCAGAATACAACGATGATCTGTACGTAGGCTTGCCTCCTGCTATTACCGTTCCTGAGTCCTATAATGGCAATCCCTCTCCCGGACAGGGAACGCAGAATCAGCACGTTTCCCAGCTTGCCCCTATCTACAGTTCCGAAGGGGCTCCCGGCGACATTCTGAAAGCCAGGATTATTTCTGCAGCAGAGGTAAGCTTTATCTTTGCCGAAGCAGCCCTGAAAGGATGGAACGTAGGTGATGCTGAAACGCATTATAACAAGGGAATCGAGCAATCTTTGGAGACTTGGGGAAGAGGGGATGAATATGCCGATTTTATCAGCATGCCTGAAATCAGCTTCAATAATTCCCTGGAACAAATCCTGACTCAAAAATGGGTAGCCAGTTGGACTGCTGCTGCGGAGTCCTACGCCGACTACAGAAGAACGGGACTTCCTGATCTGGAAGCCGGTCCATTGTCTCCGGAGCCAGAAGTGGCCCTGCGGTTCCAGTATGGGAATGATGAGTATAATTTTAACTCAGAAAACATTAACAGTGCCTTGGAAAGGCTGGAAATAACGGATTTTTCTGGCAATTTTGGAGCAGATAGCCAGTGGTCTAAGCCATGGTTGTATCAGGGCACCAATGTCCCTTTCTAATATTTTTGGTTGATACCAATACTTAATGAAAAGTTCTCCTCTACTCCGGTAGGGGGGGACTTTTTTCTTTTCCACCAACGCTGGCAGACCTGAGCCGCCTGATGGCCAGGTAACGGACACCTCAAATGGGGTATTTCCGGTGCCTATTTTCATACCCTAAATTAAATTTTCACTTACAAACATGAAAAAGCTTATTGCTTTTTATAAAATCAACCTACTTATTTTGCTTTTTAGCGGTTTTTATGGCACTCTATCGGGGCAGGAAGCCAGTCTGTCCGAAAAGGATGCTTACTGGATGCCGGGGGCCTATCCTGATCGGATCATTTTAAACCTGACTGAAAACCCAACTCACTCGATAGCCGTAAATTGGAGAACTTCAGCGGATGTTTCCAAGGGTGAAATCGAATGGGCAGAAGCAAGTGATGGAGCCAAAATGGTCGTATGACGGAGGTGCTGGCCGAGGAGACGGGGACGGTTTACGTGGTATCCATGGCCGGGTTAAAGATGTATGAAGCCGAAGATTATCCCTGGATGCATCGAAAAGCATCCAACACCCAAATGTATCAGCTTATCCATGTAGAAAGCGATCGATTGGAATATGAAGCTTATACCGTGACGGGGAAGCTTTATGATGCATTCGACTTGATTAAAGATGAAACAGGTGCAAATAAGCTGATCCATAAAATTCCGGATATTCCTGAATATTAACGTTACTGGAATCTATTAAGACAGGGGATCGGAAAGCAGCCAATCCCCTGTTAATTTGCTTATTAGCTAGTTACCATTCAAAGCGTTTGTTCATCCCCGGCATTTCACCGTGAATGCTGATCGCAATCAGGCTTAGAACGGCCAGCAACAACAGGATTCCCAAAACCATATAGCTCCATTTTTTCGGATGTGCTTTTTTTATCCTGATTTGGGGCTGAAATTTTTGGATTAAGAATATAATTACTATAAAGTTAATAATGTATAGAAATTGCTCGATTCGGTAGAAACTTAAAAAGGAGCCGGTAATCAAAATGGTAAAAATGATATACACGGCAAAATAGGTAATGAAAACACCCATAACCTCTTTATAGCTCATTCCTTGACCGACGTTTCCCTTTTTATTGGAAAAAAGGCTGATCCAGGTAATAGCAGGGATCAGGAAGGCCATGAGTGCTACCCATTGGACCATTCGAACCCAAAGTGCGGGATCGTCGATAAGCCTGCCGAGGGTGGTTTCCAGATCCTTCATGACGAATGATTGCTGCCAAACGATGAAGGGTATAAGTAAGATAAAACCTATCATGGGAAGGGTTAGGTTGCGATACGAATACCGATAATTATCCTCCTCTTTTGGCCAGGAACCGGTAAAGGCACCATAGGCCATGCCCAATCCGCCAAAAAACCCGAGCGAATATTCCATCACGTTCCACATATTGAATGACACTTCGGCGACATTTCCCAGGACTTGAAGGAAATTACCGAATGCAAAGCCAAACCCGCCTCCTAATCCGGCAAATACCGCTACCCGCATGGCACTATACTGTTTTTTGCGGGCCAGGTAGTACATCATGGCAATGCCAATACCGGCACAGACACCCCAGGCTTCCGATCTGGGTGGCGTCATGGCAATGCCCAATTGTTCAATAATGAAGTAATAGAAAATAACACCTCCTAC
>JAWLFL010000198.1:0-7181 GCA_041685605.1 Cyclobacterium sp.
GCCATTCCCGGACTGAGCAGCATTGCGCTCAGCATCAACCACCCCGACTGGGTTCGCAAAAATATACGGGCTGTAAATGAAAAATTGCCTGCTTCTTTTTGGCAGGAATTAATAGATAAATCCTTAATTTCAGATTTTCCATTTTTAACATCAGAATAAATTCACCTTTAATTCAAACCCATGAGTTCACAAATAACCTCTGAAAAAGCCGGTCTGATTTCCAAAAAGAACTTTTGGCCTTTCTTATTGCTCACTACCCTTTTCATGCTTTGGGGAGTGGCGCATAATATGACCGACACCTTGTTGGCTGCTTTCAAGAGGATCATGAGCATGACTGACTTCCAGACCTCCTGGATTCAGTTGGCTTTTTATGGTTCTTATTTTTGCCTGGCCTTACCTGCGGCCATATTTATCAGAAAATACACCTATAAATCCGGTATCCTATTGGGACTGGGGCTCTTTGCCCTGGGTTCACTGCTTTTTTACCCCGCAGGCATCATGATGTCCTATGGGTTTTTTCTGGTGGCCTTATACGTGCTAGCAGGAGGCCTATCCATTTTGGAGACAGCGGCTAATCCCTATATTCTGGTGATTGGCCCGCCAGAGACGGCCACCCAACGGCTTAACCTGGCGCAGTCCTTCAATCCCATTGGGTCGGTTATCGGTGTTTATTTGAGCAAAGTTTTCATCCTCTCCCAATTGAATACGGCTGAAGCAGCAGACCGGACGACGATGGATCCGGAAACCCTGGAAGCCATGCAGGCGGAAGAACTTGCCGGGGTCGTCAGCACGTATGTAGGCGTGGCCCTGTTTCTGGTGGTCGTTTGGTTTGTAATTCGGGCCGTGCGCATGCCGGTGGCTTCGGAGATTGTAGAAAAAGACGGCATTTTTGCGGGCTTCAAGAGATTATCCAAAAACAAAAATTACATGCGTGGCGTGATGGCTCAGTTTTTTTACGTAGGTGCTCAGATAGGTGTCTGGTCTTTTACCATTCGTTACGTCATGGGGGAACTAGAGGTACTGGAAAGCGGAGCCTCCAATTACTATTTGGTGTCCCTGATTTTATTCGCCGGCAGCCGCTTTTTATTTACTGCATTGATGAAATATTTTAAGCCTTCGATACTGCTGGCGATCTCCTCCTTTGTAGCCATCCTTTTGAGTTTGGTAGTGATTTATGGCAGTGGAATGGTAGCGGTGATCGCACTGGTGTTGATTTCGGTTTGTATGTCTTTGATGTTTCCTACTATTTACGGACTTTCTGCAGAAGGACTTGGAAACGATACTAAGTTGGGAGGATCGGGATTGATAATGGCCATTTTGGGTGGAGCACTGATCACCGCTGCGCAGGGACAGGTTTCAGATATTAGTGGAAATATTCAACTTTCCTATTACGTGCCATTGATTTGCTTTGGGGTAGTGATGTATTTTGGTTTATCCCATTACTTTCACAAGCCCGAGCCAAAGGCTGTCAAAACGGTTTGATTATCTTATGTACAAAACAAAAAAAACACCCCCGGGCCAGATTGCCCGGGGGTGTTTTTTACTGGACTAACCCATGCTAGTCCATGTCGTAAAAACCGAAGTACTCCCGTGCGTTGTTATAGCAAATATTCTCCACCATCTGGCCTAGCCAATTTTCATCCGCCGGCAATTCCCCATTGACTACATCCTGTCCGATCAGGTTACAGAGAATTCTCCGGAAATACTCGTGACGTGGAAAGGAAAGGAAACTCCGGCTATCGGTAAGCATGCCTACAAAGCAGCTCAAGATGCCCATATTGGATAGGGTGTTCATTTGTTTTTCCATTCCGTCTTTTTGATCCATGTACCACCAGCCAGAACCAAACTGGACTTTTCCTTTTATGGAGCCATCATTGAAGTTACCTACCATGGTAGCCATTACTTCGTTATCTGAAGGGTTAAGGTTGTACAAGATGGTTTTAGCCAATTGATCGGTACTATCCAAATGGTTTAGGAAACCCGCAAGGGCTACGCTTTGGGGGAAGTCTCCTATGGAATCGAAGCCTGTATCGGGGCCCAATACCCGTGCCATGCGTTCGTTGGTATTGCGCAAGGCACCCAGGTGGTATTGCTGGGTCCAGCCCTTTGCATGGTACATTTTGCTGAGAGCGGAAAGGGTCTTGAATTTAAAATACCGGATTTCTCCCGGTTCCAGCCCTTTTCCTGACTGAATCCTCGAGAAAAGCCTGGAAATATCGTGTTCGTTTTCTTTGAAAAAGTACAATTGCTCCAGTCCGTGATCGGCCAGGCGGCCACCGTTTTCGTGAAAATAATCCACGCGATTTTCCAGCGCGGAAAGCAGGTCTTCATAAGAATGGATAGCTTGGCCACTAACAGCGGCAAGCTTTTCCAGGTATTGGTTGTAGGTTTTTGGGTCTTCTACGGCATAGGCTTTGTCGGGGCGGAAAGCAGGAAGCAATTTGATATCGATTTTTTCTGCTTTAGCCAGTTGGTGGTATTCCAGACTATCCGTCGGGTCATCGGTGGTACAGACCACCTCCACGTTCATTTTGGATAAGAGACCTCGGGTTCGGAAGGAGTCCTGCTGAAGCAGGTTGGTTGACTCCTCGTAAACCTGTTCCGCAGAAGATTCGTTGAGCAACTGATCGATGCCGAAGTATCGTAGGAGTTCCAGGTGCGTCCAATGGTAGAGGGGGTTTCTCATCGTATGGGGGACCGATTTTGCCCAGCTCATAAATTTCTCTTTGTCGGAAGAATCTCCGGTAATGAATCTTTCAGATACACCCAGCGTTCGCATGGCCCGCCACTTGTAATGGTCTCCTTCAAGCCAGATGTTCGTCATGTTGTTAAATGGACGATTGGTAGCGATATCATGAGGAGAAAGGTGACAGTGGTAGTCGATGATGGGCATCTTTTTGGCGTGATCGTGGTACAATGCCCTGGCAAATTCACTTTTCAAAAGAAAATCGTCGGTTAGAAAGGTGTTTTTGGTGGCTTTTATCGTATGCTCCATTTGCTTTGTTTTTTTTAACTGGGGTAATAATAAAAATTATTTTGCTCTTATTCCAGCATTTGCCGGTATTTAGGCAATCGATTGCACAAATTAATTTAAAATTTTATAAAATCCCATTGTAAAGACTATTTATTACTTCTAATTGCCTTTTGACGTTGGTAATGTTTCTGTAAAATCCCATTTAGGTTTTTTTTGCCGCTTTTAGGCTTATGTTTCTGGTGGTCATAATCTCTCTTCCAGCCCCTGCATGCGATGAAAAGAAGAAAAATCATAAAAAGCGGCATTGGTGATAGCGGCTTGCAAAGAATGCGCTGCATTAGCTGCCCGGCATGGGGTCATCATTGCCATTCAAAACCACAATGAATTCGTTCAATCCGCCGAACAGGTGAACTACCTAATGGATGCTGTGAATGAAGCTTGTTTGGCCTGGTCCTGGAAATCGGGAGTCATTCCCAAAACGATCCTTACGAAGAGATCAATAAAGATATCCAGCGTTCGGTGAATTGGCAGCTAAAGGAAAATGTCAATCATATAGGCACTCAAAAACCCGTTGATTTAGAATGCCTGATGGAGATCATTCACAAAAATGATTACCAGGGATATTTATCTGTAGAGACTTTGGGGCCTGGTGATCCTTTTGAAAAAGTTTCCACCTTTCTTTCTCAGGTGCGGAAGGTGATGGGATAATTAGGGGTTTTCGGCGATGATTAAGCTAATAAAAAAGGTCTGAAATTCACTTTCAGACCTTTTTATCATTTTTGGATAATTGGGTAAAATCAAGATTTAATCCAGCTCTCTGATTTTGATGTTTTTGTAATGGACTTCATCCCCGTGGTCCTGAAGCAGGATATGCCCTTCTTCTGCTTCACCAAAGTTGTCCCATTTCTGGTATTTGCTATCGGCTACCAGTTCCCGGTAGGCATCGGATCCTCGGGTGTATTCTACTACTTTCAAGCCATTGATATAATGCTCGACGGTATTATCGGGATGCACTACGACCCGGCCCTTGTTCCACTCTCCTATAGGACGGACAAATCGGGACTGCTTATCTGCCTTAATCAGATCGTAAAGGGATGCCAGCGTGCGGTTGCCGTCTTTACCCTGTTTGGCATCCGGATGCCTTTCATCATCCAATATCTGGTATTCCAATCCAATGGCGGATCCGGTGTTGTTTTCGTTTAAGGTTACAAAATATTTCACCCCACTATTCGCTCCTTCGGTCAGTTTAAAATCGAAAGACAAGTCAAAGGCACTGTACTGATCCACGGTGACGATATCTCCGGCATTCGCAGATTCCCTTCCATCGGAAGCCTCTATGGTCAGCACCCCATCATTGATGGTCCAGCCACCATCGGGAAAGGTTTCTGCCCTGGCACTCCGCCAGCCATCGCTGCTAGTGCCGTCAAACAATAGTTTCCAACCGATTTCCTCTTCATAGGAAGTCAGTTCGTTGTCGAGCGTGCTGACTACGAAAACATCATTTTCGAAGGGTGTGGGACTTAGGTCTTCCGTCTTGATCCGGATATTCCGGAAATATGTTTTCTTGCCGGCGTTTTCCGGATTGTCTCCGATGCCGTGGACTTGCAGGCCGATGAAACCAGACTGATCCATATCGTCGACCAGGTAGGCTACTTCCTGCCCATTGACCCAGGTTTTAAGTGTATTGTCGATGAATTCAATGCGGTAGGTATTGAACTCGCCTAGCTTAAAAGCACTTCGGGCATCCGGATTGTAAGAAAGCGGATAAAGCCATCCTCTTCTGGCCTCGTCGTAGATACCGCCCGACCAGGCTCTCTCTTTTGGATCACATTCCACCTGGTAGCCAAAGACCCTTCCTCTTCCGTCATTGGCATCGGGATTGTGTTGCCCTCTGACCATCACTCCGGAATTGCTGGATTCATCATCTACCCGGATTTCTAATTCCAGGATAAAATCTTCGTACGTTTCGTCTGTCACCAGAAAGGTGTTTGGGGTGTTCGCCACGGCCGATCCTACGATCACGCCGTCTTCGATGCTGAATTCAGCTTCTCCATCCAATTGATGCCAACCGTCCAGGGTTTCCCCGTCAAATAAATTGGTCCAGCCCTCCTTGGTCTCCACCGTGGGTTGCCCACAGGCTGCCAAAAGGAAAATGGCCAGGTTTAACAGGATTAGATTTTGTTTGTTCATAATTTGGGTTCGTTTATGTGTTCTTATGTTTTTTGCCGCTAGGGGCAGGTAAAGGGTTACGATAGATTTAAAGATAACCATTATCTTTCGAATATATAAAAAAAATACGCAATCGATTGCACAGTTACCTGTAAGAAATTCATAAAAAGGCTTTCTATCCGGGTAATTTCATTTTTCCAGGCCAACAATTGCCTCAAAATTCATTAATTTTAGCGGCGTAGGTTTACCTGTTTCTACCTGCCCTATTTCTGGTCGCTGGAATTTGGCATTCGGAACCCTAGGTTCCCATCATTTGGTATGCATCTATTTTTGTTGACAGCTATGCAAGGAGTATTCGATTATTGGGAGTTTCTCGCTGGCAAATGTGATCCAGCAGGTTTTTTCTGGTCTGGGACTGATTTGGGAAGGCATCGGGTCCATGCGAAAGAAAGAGCCCGAGTCACTAGAGAAGGACTGATACGTATTTGGTGGGATGTTGATCGATTTAGCCTGGAGAGGTTGACGGCCTGGTGGGTTGGATACCCTAATAATGCAAATGTCCTGGCTTGTTTTCAGTGGATGGATTGGGATTGCAAAGATAGCGGCGAAGATTTTCCTTCCGACATGCCTATCGTTGGAGAAAAACCCATGCTGCCGGAAACGCTATTACGGCATTTCAACCAAGGTACAAATCCAATATTCCTTTACCGTAATGAATAGCTAATCGGTCCTTTTTATCCAACTGGCTCCCTATAAAAGTAAATAGAGTATAAAAAAAGGCCAGGATTGTCATAACACCCTGGCCTCGTTCAAAAGTACTTATTCAAATTTTACACTTAAAACAGGAATGTCTGATTTGAACAGTACCGTGTCGGTAACGCCAATCTGATAGGAGGCGTTTGACTTTCGCACGTTGGAAGCAATGCCGATGATCCCGGCATTTTCTTCCTCCGCAAATGCTACGATTCCTTTTTCTGCCTCCTCGTGATTGTAAATATGGCGGTGGATGATCAGATCTTCCTGACCGGTTGCATAGTTCCGCATCAGCTTTTCCGCTCTGGCACTATCGGTAAACTTCGCAGGCGTATTGATGTACAGGAAATAAACCGAGGCTCCGATGGTTTTGATCAGGGGCTTCATTCGGGTAAAAGCCGGTCTGCTTACCTCATTGAACAGGGAAGCAAAAACCATTTTTTTCATAGCCCTTCCATCCATTACTTTCTTAACGGCCAGTACAGGACAGTTTGCCTGCCGCATCACTTTTTGGGTGGTGGACCCAATAAATTTACCTTCTTCGTAGCCCCTGCCATAGGCACCGATAACGATCAGGTCGGCTTTCTGTTTTTCGGCCAAATCAACCAGCACCTGCCCCGGCATGCCTACTTCTACGACGGCCTCTATGGGGGTGCTTTTTACCTTATGGTCAGCGATGAAGGATTTTAGCTTGTCTTTTGCCTCTGCTTCCAGGTCAATAATTTGCTGATGTTTGGCCTTCTCGTTTTCGGACAGGTTTTTCCAGTCCAGTTCCGAGTTGATGGCGTTGATGCAGGTGATGGAAGCATCTCCCTTTGCGGCAATTTTAGAAGCCGTTAGAAAGGCGTTTTCACTATAGGGAGAAAAATCTACGGGAACAATAATGCGTTTCATGGTGATCGGTTTTTTTTGTTAAAAGCTCGTTTTATTTCGATGGACAGCTAGCACTGATTTTTTTGAGGACTACCTGTTTCATCTATCTTCTGCGTTGATACTGTATTTCAAAATAAACAAAATGCTTTTTAAAAAAACATGATCCAGGTCAGTAATAAACCTGATAGTTTCCATTGTTCTGTTCAGAATGGTTTCTGAAACCTGATTTTTATAATTTACCCACCTGGATATCTTTGAAGGCGATGCTCATCTCGTTATTGGGATGGAGCTGTAGTCCGATAGGACCTTTTTCAGGCATGTTTTCAGAAGTATAGGTCATGACTTCCTCTCCATTTAGCCAGACGGTGTAGGTTTGGTCTACCACTTTTACCTTCATGGTGTTCCATTCGTC
>JAWLFL010000199.1:0-7150 GCA_041685605.1 Cyclobacterium sp.
GGCGACGGGTTTTGGGCAGGAAATCCACGTTTCCCCACGGGGAGCGGATTCCGGTCCGGGCAGCCAGGCCCAACCCCTGAAATCCATGGAGGGAGCAAAACGGTTTATCCGTAAGCTGAAAGCGGAGGGGAGGTTTACCCAAAACATCCAGGTGATCTTTCACCCGGGCGACTATTTTATTTCCTCCCCGGTTCACTTCGGAATGGCAGACAGCGGCACGGAAGCCCATTCCATTACCTACCGGGCCGCGGAAGGCGCAAACGTTATTTTCATTGGGTCCAGGCAGGTCACCGGGTTTGATCCTATTGGAAAAGGTATCTACCGGGCTGTTGTGGGCGAAAGGGAATTTGAACAATTGTACGTCAATGGAAAGCGGGCTACCCGGGCAAGGACCCCAAACAAGGGGGCGTTTTTTGAAGTCCAATCCGTAAAGGAGACCCTTTTTGACGGAGAAGAGGAGCGGGTTCCGGCTTTTGCCATTCAGGAAATCACCATTGATTCCCTGGAAGCAAGCAAACTTCAGCTTGAGCAAAACCCCTCGAAAGCCCTTGCTGTTTTTTACCACAAATGGGACAATACCCGAAGAGGGCAGGGGTCTATGGAGAGGATGATTGGGTCAGGCTGGCCGCTTTTGATCCGGAGTTAAAGAAAAAATTCGATGCCCTGGTAGAGGAGCTTTCAAAAAAGGAAACCAGGGACTGATAATGGTTTGTTTCTTAGATGGGACTTTCGGTTTTTTTTTGTTATTTGTACCTGCTTTAAAGAAAGGTGAATTCGGATGTCCCTACGTTGTCAGACCTATTTATCTTATGGTTTTTTCCAGAATCCAAAATTGCTGCATCACAAATCATTTAATCAATAACTCAAAAAAATGAACAAGAAAAAAAAGAACCTACTCTCCAGACGGAAGTTTATGGGTACGGGCCTTCTGGGAGCTGCCGGAATCGGAGTATTGCCTCAAAGTGGATTTGGGAAGGCACCTAAGCTCAGGAAAACTGCCGCCGGCACTCTTCGCTTGGGGTTTATCGGACTGGGCAGGCAGGCCAATGGCTTGTTAAATAGCTTTATTTCCATGCCAGATATCGAAGTGATCGCTGGTTGTGATGTCTATGGGGCAAAAAGGCAACGATTTTTGAACCGCACCGCAGCTTACTACCAGCAGCATCAGCAGCAGGTGGACGTAAAAGTATACGAAAACTACCACGATCTGCTAGCCAGAAATGACGTAGATGTGGTAGTCATTGCCACTCCGGATCATTGGCATGCACTGATAGCTATCGATGCCTGCAAAGCAGGAAAGGATATTTACCTGGAGAAGCCGCTAACCTTTACGATTTTGGAAGGACAAGAACTCGTGAAAGCTGTCCGCTCCAATAATACCGTATTGGCTACGGGCAGCATGCAGCGTTCCTACGCCAATTTCCAACAGGCTGTTACCATGGTTCAAAAAGGACGCATTGGTCCGGTCAGTAAGGTTTTTGCCTGCGTAGGAGGGCCTCCAAAACCCTTTGATCTGCCTAAGGAAACCATACCTGAGGACTTAAACTGGGATCTTTGGCAAGGCCCCTTGGATGCTCCCATTCATTTTAATAATGAGCTAAATCCGCCCATATCCCTAAATCCTCCTGAAAACGAGAAAATGTGGGGAGGCTGGCGCTGGTACAAGGAAACCGGTGGCGGACTGACGACCGACTGGGGAGCGCACATGTTTGACGTCGCCCAGTGGGCCATAGGAATGGACCGGAAGGGGCCGGTGGAGATCATTCCTGCCGGATATCAGGATACCGAATACCTTACATATAAGTATGCCAATGGGGTGACGGTAACGGAGCAGCCTTTTGATGAAAATGAAACCAGGGGCTGCAAGTTTTTTGGTAGGGATGGCTGGATCGAGGTTTCCCGATCCCATTATAAAGCGTCCGATCCTTCCTTGTATCCGGTACTGGAAGATGGTAAAAGCCTTCAGGGTGGTGGCGGAGGCGCTCATCACGTTGATTTTATCGAGTCCGTTCGGCGAAGAAAAGATCCCATCGCCCCGGTAGAAATAGGCCACAGCACTTGCGTGACTTGTACCTTGGGGAATATTGCCTATGATTTGGGAAGACCGCTGAACTGGGACCCCGAAAAGGAGCAGTTTGTTAATGATGCTGAGGCGGAAAAACACCTGCACCGGCCCTATAGGGCTGGATACAGGTTATAATGCAAAAAAAGCGGCATCTGAACGATGCCGTTTTTTATTTGCTTTAACTCAAATGGTTTACTTTCTCCGGGGCACCCCTCTGATCGCTTGGGCATTCCAGGGATCTTCGGGCCAGTGGTGCTTGGGGTACCGGCGTTTCAGTTCTTTTTTTACTTCGTGGTAGGTCTTATTCCAGAAATTTTCCAGGTCCTGGGTCACCTGAACGGGTTTAAACCCGGGGGACAGCAAGTGGATCAACACCGGCACTTTTCCCTCATTGATATAGGGGGTTTGACTCCAGCCAAACAACTCTTGTAACCTGGCTGCCAGCACCGGCGGTTCTCCTGAAGAGGCATATTCGATTTTAACCCGGGATCCACTAGGGAGCTGCAGGTGCTCGGGTGCCAATTGGTCCAGTTCCTGCTGTTGTGCAAAACCCAGGATGTGTTGGAGAATTTCCAGTAGGGGGAGCTTTTTCAGGTCCTCCCCTGATTTTACTCCTTGCAGGTAAGGAGCTAGCCAGGGTTTGGGGTTGGAAAGAAGTTGCTCCGTTCCGACATCCGGCCAGTCCGCCTCCGGGTTCCAGTTTCGCAGGCTTAGCACCCTGTTTTGCCATTGGCCAACCTTCTTATCAAATGGAAGAAATCTTTCCCCAAGTTGGCTAATGGTTTCCAACAGCACCTGCATCACCTTATCGGGATCGGGCGTGGGCAGGTTTTTTTTCTGCAAGCGTATCTGACCTATTTTCCATTCTTCAATTGCCAGCACCGATTCTTCCTGCGCATCCCAGTAAATTCTGGGTATTATCCGTACCATGGGACGTAGGTCAGTAGGAGAGAGAGGAGCCGCTAAAAAAATCCGTCCCGTTTTTTCTCCTTCATTCACATGGGCAATCGCTATCCAGGGTTCACGTGCCAAATCATCTTTTCTGTCCATAGAAGCCATGCGCCCATTGGCCAATTGAAAAAGCGCCTGGTTTCCCGGTCTGGCGGAGGCAATTCTTTCGGGAAAGGCCTGGGCCAACAACATCCCGGTTTGATAAGGATCCACCGGTCCGTTTTTTTCCGTTATGCCTAGCAGCTTTCGGAAGGATTGAGCTGCTTTTTCAATCTTTACAAATTCTTTTGGACCTTTTTTGGCCAGCCGAAACCTCCGTAATTCCTCAATGCGCAGGTTGATGTCCACTCCCATAGCAGCGGGTAAGGGGTCTTTTTCTTCGAGTACTGCGGCCAGGTCGGTCGCCAGGGATTCCAGGTTCAGATCCTTGCTGTAGACCAATAGGTGGGCAATCCTGGGATGGCTGGGAAAACCATGGAGGGCCTGGCCGTGGACCGTGATTTTACCAGCATACAATGCTCCCAGGTGTTCCAGCAAGGTAACCGCCTCTTCCCAATGGCCCTGCGGCGGCGGGGTAACCCAGCTCAATTCCCGGGGATCGGAAATGCCCCATTTATGCAGTTCCAGTGCCAGTGAAGCCAGGTCGGCCTGCAGCATTTCAGGCTCTCGAAAGGGAAGCAGCTTGTCCTGGCTTGCTTTTGTCCAGAGCCGATAGCAGACCCCCGGTCCCAGTCGACCGGCTCTTCCGGCCCGTTGGGTGGCCGTATCCTGGGTGACCGGAAGGGTGACAAGCCGATTCAGTCCGGTGTTGGGGTTGTATTGGGAACTTCGCATGAAGCCGCCATCCACCACGATCCGGATGCCTTCGATGGTGAGGCTGGTCTCTGCGATGGCCGTTGCCAGTACCATTTTTCGTTTACCCTGCGGATGGGGCAAAAGGGCAGCCTGCTGCTTGCCAAAGGGCATTTGCCCATAGAGGCTATAAACGGCCATTTCCGGGTGCCGGTCCCGCAGTATTTTTTCGGTTTTCTTAATTTCCCCCTGCCCGGGAAGAAAGGCAAGCACGTCTCCTGCATGTGCCGTAAGGGCGTTTCCAATGACCGAACTGATGGTTTCCGGTAGGGAATACAGGTCCGCACCGGCTCCGTAATGCAGTTCAACCGGGTATTGCTTTCCCTGGCTTTCTACCAGGGGAATGTGCAATTGACCGGCTAAAAGGCGGCTATCCAGCGTGGCAGACATGATTAATAACCTGAGGTCTTGGCGGAGAAACTCCCGGACCTCCATTCCCAGGGCCAGGCCGAGATCGGCATGTAAGCTCCTTTCGTGAAATTCATCAAAGATGACCAGTCCCACATCCGTAAGGGCATTATCCTGTTGCATCATTGGCGTGAGAATACCTTCGGTGATGACTTCGATTTGGGTGTTTGGTCCGACGCAGGTGTCAAACCGGACCCGATAACCTACTCTTTCTCCGAGGGGTTCGCCCAGCAATTGAGCCATGCGTTGGGCAATACTTTTTGCCGCCAACTTGCGTGGTTCCAGCAGCAAAATCTTTTGGTCCCGCAACCAGGGTTCCTCTAGCAAGGTTAGCGGTAAAAGGGTGCTTTTACCAGCCCCGGGAGGGGCATGCAGCATCAGAAAAGGGTCTTGTCTCAGCAATTGCTTCAGCCGCGGAATAACCTCCAGAATGGGTAATTGGGGAAATGGCTTCAAGGTATTAGGGAATGATCGTATCGTTAAAAAAGTAACCAAGCAGCCGGGTTTCAGAAACCGGCTGCTTGATTTGTAAATTACTCTATGGACGCTTTGGCCTGCCCGTATTCCCACATGACTGCCATGCCATCGTCGTGGATTTCGTAGGTCAGGTTTTCCATAAGGGATTGCGTTTGACCAGAGGGAACGCTTACCCGAAGGGCATCTTGACTTTCGTCGTACTGAGTTCCCCACTGACCTGTTTGTTTATTGAAGATAAAGGTGCTGTTGTATTCTCCCGGAATGATAAAGAAGCTGTATTTTCCGGCAGGAAGTGTTTCTCCTTGGATCTTGATATCCTTGCTGGTTTCAAAGATAGTGGCTTCGTTCGCACCTGCTCGCCAAACTTTTCCCAGGGGAACCAAGCCTCCGAAAATTTCACGCCCTTTTACAGCAGGACTGCTGTAATTGACCGAAATGGTGGCTCCGTTAACCGTTCCTTCGGCTGTTTTTGGTGGACTGGCGCGTTCCTGGGAATGGGATAAAAAGATGACCGACATCATCAGCATTCCTGACAGTCCCAGCATTTTAATGGTTGATGTTTTCATTTTGGTTTTGGTTTTGGTTAAGATTTGCTATAAATAACGGGTTAGGGTAAACAATGGTTAACATTCTACCCTTTATATTTTTACCCAGGCCTGTTTTTTATGGCTTTCGATGATGCGTTCACAGATCAGTAATTCCCTGTACCCATCCTCAAAAGTAGGATAGCTTGGTTTTTCGGGTTGTTTGCCTTCGCTAATTGCTGCATATACCTCTTTAAACATCTGCTTGGAAGTATCCGGGAATCCTTCGTTATGGCCGCCGGGGAAACCAATCAATTTAGCCGCCTCGGGAGTGAATAGGGAAGGGTCTTTCATCAACTGCTGATTGGCCGTTTCCCTTTTACCGATCCAGAGCTCGTTTGGCTTTTCACTGCACCATTCAAAATTGGCTTTGGAGCCGGCAATTTCAATATTGAGCCGGTTTTTCCTTCCGGCGTTTACCTGACTGACCGTGACAGATCCCTTATTGCCATTATCAAAGCGCAACATTACCGTAGCGTGGTCTTCGGTATTGATGGGTACCTCTTCGTAATCCGATTCTTTCAGCATTTTACCACTGTAGGTTTCAATGGCCTTTAGTGGCTTAAGGCGAGTTTTATGCACGGTAGAAAAATCCGCCATCACTTCGGTTACCTTCAGTCCGGTTACGTATTCAGTCAGGTCCAATAGGTGGGATCCGATGTCAGCGATGGCCCGGGAATCACCGGACTTGTCTGGTTCCAGCCTCCAGTTGTAGTCGGTTTGTAAAAACAGCCAATCTTGTAAATAGGATCCCATAATGGTGTAAATGTCTCCCAGTTCCCCGCTTTCCCGCATGGTCTTCATCTGCCGAACAATGGGGTAATAGCGTAGGTTAAAATGTACGGCGTTCACCATGCCCGTTTTTTTTGCCAGCGCGACGAGTTCTTTCGCCTCATCTATCTTTGTGGCCAGGGGTTTTTCGCAGACCACATGTTTGCCCGCTTCCAGCACTGCCTTGGATTGGGCATAGTGGAGAAAATTTGGCGTACAAATATGGACCGCCTGAATCGAGGAATCTTTGAGCATGTCCTCAAATACCATGGCTTTCTCAATGCCCAATTGGGCCGCCTTGGCCTTGGCCAGCTCCTCGTTGACTTCGCAAAGGGCAGCCACTTCAATGTTAGGGTTTCTTCTCAGGGCTTCAATATGGGCAGGGCCAATGAATCCGGTGCCGACCACCGCAACGTTAATTTTTTTCATGATGTTAGGTTTATTTTAAAAGATTAGCCTTAAAGATAGAAGGTACTTTTGTATTTTTCAATGGTAATTCCCTTTTCTGCCGGCTGTGCCTGCAAGTAGGAGGGAGAACTTGTTGGATTAGAGATCTATTTCAGGACCTGCTGATTTGATGATGTGGTGATTTGATGATGTGGTGATGTGGTGATGGTACCGTCACTGCGAGAATTAACATTTAAAAAACGCAGAAATCGGGATGACGGTATTTGTTTTTAACTGTTTAAAAAACAACGTGTTAAAAAAAATAAAGAGCGGTATCAAATAACCTCCCCCCAGCCCCCTCCTGTTTTCAGGAGGGGGAGACAGGGGGTGGTAAAATACGTCAATTGGTAGACCTAACATTTTAAAAAACGCAGAAATCGGGATGACGGTATTTATTTTTAACTATCTAAAAATCAAAATGTTAAATAAATAGAAAGTGACATCAAATCACCTCCCCCGTCCCACTCCTATTTTCAGGAGGGGGAGACAGGGATGGTAAAATGACGTCAATCGGTAGGGTCTGATCCCACTTTTTAAATAAAAAAAAGGAGAAAAGTTGTTATTTTATTTTGAACGAGTAAATTTGTTACTCTAT
>JAWLFL010000200.1:0-7141 GCA_041685605.1 Cyclobacterium sp.
CTTTTAAATCCAATCGTATCGAGCCCTCACCGCTGATGGCATCCACGGTAACCTGGTAACTATTGCCCGTACCACTGATGGCCGCTAAACTGGCGGTAGTACCGGCAGTAGTTAGTAGAAAGTCATCCAGGCTGACGTTTAACGCCGTTTTCGAAAAATTTACAGTGAAAGTGACCGATTCTGCTGTGGTAGCGGGGACTCCATTCAGGCTGATCCCGGTTACTACCGGAGGATCCTCATCCAGGGGTGAAAAAGGCGGGCCGGTGCTGACATGATCAAGAAAAAAATAAATATCGTCTGCATTAATTCGGATTTCATCCACATCATAAAAATCCGGATCATTATCAAATGTCTTCAAGCCATTAGAAGCCGAATTAAAGTCTATTGATTTGGAAGAACCTACTTGGCTTCCTCCTTTAAAAGCGCTAATCGTACCCGAAGTCGAAGCCCCTACGCCACCCTCCTGAAGAAAAATACTGATAAATTGAAAGGAAGAACCGTCCGACTTGCGTATGGACCACTGTTTGATTCCGTTTGGAGCGAGATTGGAGTCATTCAAAGCCACACTGCCCAGGAACCCGTCGTTTTCGGTGGCTTTTATTCCGGAGTTGAGAGTCGCATTGGGTTCTTTGGTAACCGAAAATCGTAAGCCTCCATTGTCATAGGTTTCGCCGAAAGTTCCAAGGTAGTTGGTGATTTCGTTAAAAGTAACCGTAGTGGTTTGGGCCTTTACTGGTAGGTAACTTAATAATAGCAGCGCAATGAGGAGAGAATTTTTTAAAAATAGCTTCATTACAACAAAAGTTAGGAATCAAAATAAAAGGATACCCCGAGACCATGATCGGGGAATCCTTTCCGGAATAGTTTAGCTTCGTGAGGGATAAATTCCCTCTGTACAGATAATGAAATTCATTCCGGAAAAAGGAGGCGTTTGGTCAAATGCCTGACTCTGCCCGGCTACTCCAATGGCTTGAGCATTCATGGTGGTGTTAGCCGCACCATCGTAGGCGTTTACCGCCACAGGGGGATTTGAACGATCAACTTGTACCTGGCTTAAGGCTGGAAAGGCATTTTGCGGGTTATTGGTATTTCCCGCTGCAGTGTTGGCCGAAAGGGTATGGTTGTGAGCAGGCAAATTGGCAACCGTTAGCGTGGTGGTTTCCTGGCCACCTTTTTCACCCAGTTGCCTGTTAGAAAGGCCCGGTCCCTGACCGGGTCCCATAGGTACCCTACTCCTGAAATCCGGCAAGGCAAAAGTAGTTCGGCCATCTCCCCCGTAAGTAGTTCCTAAAATCGAAAAGAGCGCCTGGTTTTGGCTGATGGCTAATACTTGTCCGTTGCAAAGGGCATAACCTCTGGGGGCGAAATTGCCGGCGAACATCTTAATAGTGCCCATTAGTTCTTCCATAATAAAATTTTAACTTTTGGTTTATGATTAATATGAAATTAAAGGTAAATTAAAAAAACAAAAAAAATAACTGTTTAATGGGTAATATTTCAGTAGGTTATATTTATATATAAAAAAAGGTTTTTTAAATTAATTAAAATGCTAAATATGTCGAAAAATTTTTTAAAAAGAATAATAATATTTTGAAATCAAACAAAATAGAACGTATATATGGTCATGTAACGATTTTTAAGAATATTAAGTAATAGTGGTTTTTTGCGTAGAGTAATATCCGTGACACCATACTTTTTGGCTGACCGGGAAGCAGCGTTCAATTTCCAATCACCTTTTTCCAGCCTTTGCAATTTAAAAATCGAAGCTAAAAGACCTATACCCAATAATGTGATTCAGAGAGCTGAGGATTCCGATAGCCTATTACAGTTTCCTGTCACGATGGTAACTACCCAGGAATAGGGCACCAAAAGCTCGAGGGAACCCTATTGATGAGAGGCACTCAACCGGATCCGCTTTGCCGCTCTTTTTTGTTTGCCTTAAAAAATCCACCTTCGAAGTTCTTATTTTGCCGTCCACCCACCATCAACGGTCAACATGGATCCGGTCATATAGCTTGAAGCCTCACTTGCCAGAAATAGCGCAGCGCCCTGGATTTCTTTCAATTCACCCCACCTTCCAAAGGCAGTGGCACCGATGATAAAGTCCCGGGTGGCAGGATCGTCTGCAACCGGAATATTCATTTCCGTCAAAAATGGGCCGGGGCAAATGGCATTTACATTGATGGAAAAAGGCGCCAGCTCAATTGCCAATGCCCGGGTCATTTGTACTACCGCTCCTTTGCTGGAGGTGTAGGGGGTACGGTCTGCCAGTCCCACCAATCCAAGTGTACTTGCCAGATTGATGATTTTTCCTGCTTTTTGCGCTTTCATATGGGGGACAACTGCCTTGTTGCACAACCAGGTGCCGGTCACATTGACGGCCATTACCTGATTGAACGCCTCCAGGCTAAGTGCTTCTATTCCTCCCCTGATATTAATTCCTGCACTATTGATCAGAATGTCGATTCTGCCAAATTTATCCAGTGCATAAGCGGTCATTTCCTTTGTCTGTTCTTCCTGCGTGATGTCGGCAGCGAACGAAAGGCCATTGACTCCAAACGCTTCGGAAATGGCAGCCGCACCTTTTTCTCCGTCTTCCTGGTTTCGGTTAACCAGCAATACATCGGCTCCTGAGGATGCCAGACCTGCTGCCATGGCCAGTCCCAGGCCTTTGGAACCGCCGGTGATGATGGCTTTTTTGTTAGTTAAATTAAAAAGTTCGATTCCAGGGAGGGTCTTCTTCATGGTAGTTGTAGGTTATAGTATTGCCGGTAACCCTAAAGGTAACAAAACAAATCTTCCTTTCAATGGTCAATGCAGGCTTGTAATCCTTCTTCTATAGGAGTGGCTGTTAATCCATAGGCAGCTTCAATTTTGGAACTGTCGAAACAATAATCTTCCTCCAGTTGATACCTCAATTCTTTTATTTCCTGCATCAGGGGCATAAAAACGGCCAGGACGGAAACAACCCAGCCAGGCAAAACCTGTACGGTATCCTTTCTACCTAATTTAGAAGCCAGAATGGTGGCGATTTCCTGTGCAGAGGGGTAGGATTTGGAGGTAGGGAGGTGCCATACCTGATTCCAGGAGTCCTCCTGTTGCGCTAAAAAAGCCGTAGCATAGGCGGCATCTGGAATATAGGTAAAGGAATGTTTTTTGTTTTTATGATACATCCATTGAGCTGATTTGCCCGCTATCATTCGGTTGATAATGGTTTCATGCACCATACTTTGCTGTGCGCCCGGGCCGTAAAAATCTGCAGCCCTGACAATCATAGCTATCAATTGACCTTTGTCAATTTCATTCATAATCATATGTGCGATTTCGGCCCGTACCTTGCCTTTCCGACTTTCCGGACGGATAGGGCTATCTTCCCGCAGCCACCCGATCGCGTTTGGATCATAAGCATACATGTTGTCAAAGAATACCAACCTTGCCCTATGGGTTTTGCACGCGGCAATTACATTTTTCATAATTACCGGCCAATCTCTTTCCCAGACGGCGGCCCGGTAAGTAATGCCTGCTACCAGGTAGCAGATGTCGGACCCTTTTACCGCCTCATTTACCTGGGAGGCCTGCAGTAGATCTGCTTTGACCAGTTCCTCTTTCCCTGATCGCCCTTTTGGATTTCGGCTCACCAACCGAACCTTATAATCAGAAAGCTTTTCGGCCAGACCGTTTCCAATGTTTCCTCCGGCACCCAAAATGGTATGTGTTTGCATGTTGATTTTTTTGAAGTAAAGATAATCAGTCGAAAAACGAGTTATGGAATTAATTTAAACAAATTCATGGAACAATAACATGCATGCGCTGGAAATAAATGGGTTTTTTCAAATTATGTTATTTCGCTACTTTTCTAATTTAAATAAGCTATTTTTGCCAGCTAAGATTTTATCAAATTAAATTAGATAATGCTACCCCATGATCCAGGCTAAACCTATCTTTTCCAACCTACCCGGAATTATTTTAGTGGTTTTTTCTATTTTCCTGCATTACCCCGGTGCTGCTCAAAATACCGTATCATTCGATGATCTGGATGCTTTTGAAACCCCCGGAAAAACCTGGAGCATTGTGGCGGATGCCAGAGCGGACCTATCACAGCAGGGTCTCTTAACCGTATCCAAAGGAAATGGGGTGCTGGTAAATTTGCCAACGGAAGAAAACAAAGGGCAAGATTTATATACCAAAGCATCCTTTGGGGACCTGGATCTAGAACTGGAGTATTTGGTGGCCAAAGGGGCCAATTCCGGAATCTACCTTCAGGGAATGTACGAGATACAAATTTTGGATAGCTGGGGAGTGAGCATTCCACGAGCGGGAGATAATGGGGGGATTTACGAGCGTTGGGATGAGTCCAAACCAGAGGGCCAAAAGGGCTATCAGGGCTACGCTCCCCGGCAAAATGCCAGCAGGGCACCCGGGTTATGGCAGAAATTAAAGGTATCCTTTCAGGCTCCGAGATTTGATGAAGACGGTGTTAAAATTGAAAACGCAAGGATTCTTTCCGTCGAGTTGAATGGCGTAACCATTCACGAGGACGTAGAACTTTTTGGCCCTACCAGGGGAGCAATGGCAAGCCAGGAAATGAGCAGCGGTCCTTTGCGCATTCAGGGAGATCATGGGGCGGTAGCCTTTCGAAACCTTCGCCTCACACCGTTTGACAATGCTGCCCCGGAGCTAAAAGACCTAACCTATGATTTATACAAAGGTAGATTCGAAGCAGTGCCGGACTATTCCTCACTCGAGGCGGCAAAGTCGGGTGAATTAACATCCCTTACCGCCTCCATTTCCGGATCGACGGATCAATTCCTCATCCGTTATCGGGGACAATTGGATATTGAGGAAGGCGGAAGCTACTCATTGAACTTTTCGTTTCCAGGGGGAGCCGGTGCGCTTTCTGTTGGAGGAAATCAGGTTTTTGGACCTTCTGGAGGAATTGTAGCGGGCGAGGTATCCCTGGACCCGGGTCTTCATCCGGTAGAATTGGTTTATTCCAAGGTTCAGGACTGGGTTGATCCACTGCTCACCGCAGAAATAGCGGGTCCCGGCATTCGGCCGGTGCTCCTATCGGATCGGTCTTTTGTAGGATCGAGCGGCCCGGACCCTATTTTGATCGATCCAAATGAACGTCCGGTTTTGAGAAGCTTTATGGACCTTCCCGGTGGTTACCGGATGACCCATGCCGTTTCGGTGGCCTCCCCGGAAAAGTTGCATTATACCTACGATATGGATTATGGAAATCTTACCCAGCTTTGGAAAGGAGAATTTCTGAACGCCACTCCTATGTGGCACAGCAGAGGCGATGGGTCTTCCCGGCCGATGGGCAGCCTGCTTTACCTGGGAACTCCGGCACTGAGCCTGGCACAGCTTAGTTCGATGGATCAAGCCTGGCCTGCCGATACCTTGGGCAGCCGCTATAGCATTAACGGATACCGCGTTTTGGCTGAGGAGCATGAACTTCAATTTTCGTATGACCTCTTTGGAGTTTCGGTTGAAGATAAACTGGAAGTGGAATCAGGTGGTAAAGGGTTAAAACGAACCCTGAATATGGGAGGGGCTCTGGATAACAGGTATGTCCGACTGGTAGCTGCTGGAAAAATTGAAGATCTTGGACAGGGGCTCTATCTGGTGGGAGAAAAGGCTTATTATGTTCAACTAGGTGAACAAAGCCAATTGGCCCCGGTTTTAAGGGACAGTAATGGGCAACAGGAACTACTGCTTCCTGCCCGGGAAAACATGGAATACGTAATATGGTTTTGATTTTTACAGACATCGGTAACATGGGAATAGAAAATAAATCAATCGGCATCGTTTTCCTGGTATTGGTCTTTGCCATTATTTCGCCAAAACTAATGGCCCAGGAATCTCCAATGGAAGAAGATTATTTCAAAATCCTGAAGGTGAAAGCCCCGGAGGGATTGTTGCTGGAAGTAGGAGGGTTGGCCGTTATGCCAAATGGAAATCTCGGTGTGGCTACCCGAAGAGGAGAAGTTTACCTGGTGGAAAACCCAACCGGCCCGGATCCCTATTTCAGGAAATTTGCTTCGGGATTACATGAAATTTTGGGATTAATTTACCGGGATGGGGCGTTTTATTGTTCTCAGCGTGGAGAGCTGACCAGATTGGAAGACACGAATCAAGACGGACGTGCGGACCTGTACACAACGGTTTATAGCTGGCCGGTTTCGGGACATTACCACGAATACAGTTATGGTCCTGTCGTGGATGAAGCGGGAAACTTTTACGTATCCGGAAATGTGGCTTTTGGAAATGAAGAATGGTGGAGAGGAGAGAGTCGCGTTCCTTACCGGGGTTGGATCATGAAAATCAGTCCCGATGGAAAAATGGAACCCTGGGCAACCGGCATGCGGTCTCCTGCCGGACTAGGCTATATCGATGGCAAGCTCTTTTATACCGAAAACCAGGGGGATTACATGGCCTCGGGAGGAATCTGGCACATCCAGAAAGGGTCTTTTGCAGGACATCCTGCCGGTCTCAGCTGGACGGACCGGGAAAATTCTCCACTGGACCTCAGCCCGGAGGCCTTTCATGCAGTAGTTGATCCCCGTAAGGTGAAAAATGAACAGGGCCGCTACATCAAGCCGGAAAATGTAACTGACGAAGATTACCTGACCCTTTATCAGGCAAAGGAAAAATTGCCCCAAATTACCCTACCGGCTGTTTGGCTACCTTATGGGATTTACGGTATTTCAACCTCCGAACCGATCGAAATACCGGTAGGCAATTTTGGCCCCTTTTCCGGTCAAATGCTGGTTGGTGACCAAGGGCAGAGTAAAATCATGAGGGTAATGATGGAAGAAGTGAATGGGGTGCTTCAGGGAGCAGCTATTGATTTCAGAAGTGGTTTTCGCTCGGGGGTTTTGAGAATGGCATGGGGACTGGATGGTTCCTTGTTTGTCGGTGAGACCAACCGGGGATGGGGTTCTGCCGGTGAGGCCAACGAGGGTTTGGAGCGCCTGGTTTGGAACGGAGAAGTTCCCTTCGAGATTCGAGATATCCATTCCATGCCTGACGGGTTTGAAGTGGAATTTACGAAACCAATAGATAGAAAGTCAGCAGAAGACCTGGCATCCTATCGTGTGCAAACATTTATCTATAAATACCACCCCGTTTATGGCAG
>JAWLFL010000201.1:0-7111 GCA_041685605.1 Cyclobacterium sp.
CCGAACAAACCGGGAAGCCAGAGTGTCAACTCCGGAATTAAGGTAATCACGATCAATCCCAGGATCATGGCCAGGAAAAACGGAAGTAAGGGCAAAAACACCTTGGCAATGGTGGTTTTGGCCACTCCCACACCGATAAACAATACCGATCCTACCGGAGGGGTACAGATTCCAATACATAAATTCAGTACCATTATGATTCCAAAATGGACCGGGTCAATACCTATGGTCACCACTGCCGGAAGGAAAATAGGCGTAAAAATCAATACAGCCGGCGTCATGTCCATGAATGTTCCTACAAATAAGAGGATCAGATTAATCATGATCAAAATAACGAATTTGTTATCGCTAAATGCCAGCAAGGATGAGCTTATAGATTGCGGTATGTTTTCGCTGGACATGGCCCAGGACATGCTCATGGAGGTCGCGATAAGTAACATCACGATGGCCGTAGTTTCTGAAGATTTTAACAAAACTCCCGGTAGGTCTTTTACTTTTATCTCCCCATATATAAAGGAAAGCACCAAGGTATAGATTACCGCTATTGCCGAAGCTTCGGTAGCCGTAAACACCCCTATTACTATTCCTCCAATAACCACCACCAATAACATCAAACTTGGAAACGCAGCCAAAAACTTGGTGCCAAGCTCTTTTAAGGTAGTCACCTCTCCTGCCTTGAGATTGTGTTTTTTAATAAAAATAGCTGCCGTGATCATCAGAAACATTCCTACCAACAAGCCGGGAATGTATCCGGCTACGAAGAGTGCAGCTATCGAAACCCCCCCACTCGCCAGGGAATATACGATCAGTACATTGGAGGGAGGAATAATTAATCCCGTCGTAGAGGATGTGATATTGACTGAAGCCCCGAGTTCTCTGGGATAGCCTTCCTTTTCCATGCGAGGTCCAAGAATACCACCGATGGCTGATGCGGCAGCGGCTGCGGAACCTGCAATGGCACCGAATAGCATGGCTGCAATTACATTTACATAGAGCAAGCCTCCCGGTAACCTCCCGGTCATGGCTTTTGCCAGGTTAATTAACCGGTTGGCAATTCCGCCTTTGTTCATGATTTCTCCTGCCAGAATAAAAAACGGGATGGCTAATAAGGCGAAACTATCCAGTCCCACTCCCATCCGTTGGGCGATGGTGGTTGCTGAGGGAACCGTGGCAATGGTTACGGTAAGCGTGAGAAAACTGGAAAATCCCAGTGCCCAGGCCACCGGCACTCCGATGCCCATTAGAATGATAAAACTGCTTACCAGAATGAGTATGCTTAAATATTCTTCCATTTCGATTTAATTTTGGGAGTCTTGTTTGAACAACAATGATTTCAGGTTTACAAACTGATAAAAAAGCACCAGTAAACCACTAAATGGTATCATCATATAGACATAAGCCAGCGGCAATTGTAAGGTGGCTGACTTTTGTTCCAGGGTATAAGTAATGTAAACGAGGTTAATTCCTCCTATTATCATCACAGGAATAACAAACAGCACAATGACAATACTGATCACGGCCAGCAATTTCCTTTTTGCCTCACCTTTAAGTTTGGCGGGCAATATATCAATGGCCAGGTGATTGTCCTGACCGGCTACATAGGCTGCTCCCAGCATGCCCAACCAGACCAGCAGGTATCTGGAAAGCTCATCCGTAAAAGAACTGGGAGCCTGAAGTATGTATCGGGAAAAAACCTGCCAACTTACATTAAGCACCATGAAAGCCATAATGATCATCAGCATGATTCCGATTACTTTATCCAATTGTAATTTTATAGCACGCATAACTTAATAATTTCTGATTTCCTGGACCAATGAATACATTTCAGGATTCTCGATTTTCATCAACTCGTACACTTTTTCAGCCTCTTTTCTAAAAGGTTCCTTATCCGGATAGGTTATCTCGACCCCGGCTTCTTCCAGGATGCGCATGGATTCTGCCACCGATTCTTCCCAGAGTTTGAATTGGTAAACGGCAGACTCATCGGCAGCCTCCTGCAACCAAATCTTTTCCTCCTCAGATAAAATGTCCCACACCTTCGTACTCACAATCATCATATCCGGAATGGCTGTATGTTCGTTCAACGAATAATAGTTACATACCTCATAGTGTCTTGAAGTAACCAGACTGGGAGGATTATTTTCCGCCCCATCCACGATTCCCTGTTGCAAGGCCGTATACAATTCACCGAAGGAAACGGGCGTTGGGGATCCGCCAAAACTCTGTACCATATTGACGGCAGTAGGACTTTCCATTACACGGATTTTGAGCCCTTCAATATCACTTGGCACTTCCACCGGGGTATTGATGGTGTAAAAACTTCTTTTGCCGGCATCATAAAAACAAAGCCCCTTCAGCCAGTATTTTTCCCCGGCTGCCAGGAACTGTTCCCCAATGGGGCCTTCCAGAACCCTGGCCTGATGTTCATCGTCCCTGAACAGGTAGGGCTGTCCCAGGATTTTTATTTCAGGGGCAAAACCTTCCATGGCAGCAGTAGAGACTTTGGTCATGGACAAGCTGCCGATTTGCAACAGCTCGACCAATTCCCTTTCCGTACCCAATTGCTGGTTAGGGTACACCTGTACGATCATTTTTCCTCCCGATTTTTCCTCGGCCTTTTCTGCCAGGTAAAGCATGGCTTCGTGAACCGGGTGGCTGGTATCCAGGCCGTGTCCCAACTTTAATATGCGGACACCTCCCGGTTTGGAACAACCGATCAAAATAGCCGCAATAAACAGCAGGCCCAGGAAATTTAGGGGTCTAATCCGTGTAGCTTTCAACATGTGTATGATGGTATTATTTTGGTTAATAGTAATTGACTCATCTAATAGTACGTTCTTTCGCAGATTATCGAAGCAATCTGCCAATATTTTCTCCGGAAACCAACTGATTTACCTCCTCCACGGTAACAAAATTAGCATCCCCGGGCACAGAATGCTTTAAAACGGATGCTGCCACCGCAAATTCCAGGGCTTCCGGCTCGGTTTTATGTAACAATCCATAAATTAATCCGGCCATAAAAGCGTCCCCTCCACCGATGCGGTCCACAATGGCTGGCATGTCGTATACCCTGGATCTAATCAGCTTTTCTCCATTCCATAATATCCCGCCCAACCGGTTATGCGAAGCGGAAACCGAATCCCGCTCCGTCGTGGATACCAGTTGGATGGAAGGACTTTGTGCCTTTGCTTTTTCACAGGCCGTCACAAAATCGCTTTCGTGAATGTCCATGCAATTAGCAAAATCCGATAATCCCGCAATAATAACCTGGCTGTAGGAAATCAACTCCGGTAGGATATCCAACGGTTGCTTGCCGTATCGCCATAAATTTCTTCGGTAATTAATATCTCCACTTACCCTCACTCCGTATCTTTCTGCCTCTTTCAGCATCCGAAGGCAGAGGGAGGCGGCAGAAGCGGATAGGGCCGGAGTAATTCCTGACCAGTGAAACCAATCCACGCCTTTAAACACCTGCTCCCAATCCAGGTCATGCCCCTCGTAATGGGAAAAAACAGAATCAAACCGATCGTAAATGATTTTTGAAGATCGCTGCATGGCACCATTCTCCAAAAAATACAAGCCCATCCTTCCCTCTCCGATGTGGATAAATGAGGTATCTATTCCTCCTGTTTTGAGGTAACGGAGGGCGGCGCTACCCAGATCGTTGGACGGCAAGGCACTGATAAGGGCCATGTCCTGTTCCCAATAGGCCAGCGAAACGCCCACATTAGCTTCGGAACCACCCACCTCAGCATCGTAGTTGCCCGCCTGTATAAACCGTTCGTGCCCTGGCGTGGAAAGCCGCATCATTACCTCCCCTAATGTGAGTATTCGTTTACGCATTCGTTTTTTTGATACCGGATGTTAAACTGTCAAATTTAATGGTGATTTAAAAAAAAAGAAGCCCTTCGGCTCTTTTCTTTTAATTTATTTCTAAATTGTGCAATCGATTGCTCAAGATAATCAAATATTTGAAATGTTACATAGCGTTTTACGAATTCATCCCAATGATAATGTTTTGGTTGCATTAACCGATCTCAAAGCGGGTGAAAAAATACTTTTTGAAGGCCTGGAAATCAATTTGGTTAGCAGTGTGCCTGCCAAACATAAATTTACCATGGAATCCATGGAGGAAGGTGGCTTAATTTATATGTATGGCATCATCGTCGGAAAAACCATGAGGCCCCTGAAAAAGGGAGAGGTTATTACTACAGAGAATATCGTTCATCAAACGGCACCTTTTACGGGCAAGCGAAAATCCTTTTCCTGGAGTCCGCCGGAAGTCGATCGCTGGAAAAACCGGACCTTTGATGGGTTTCATCGCCCGGATGGGCAGGTGGGGACGGCCAATTACTGGCTGGTAGTACCCCTGGTTTTTTGCGAAAATCGCAACGTGGACATCATGAAGCAGGCCTTCGTGGAGGAACTGGGTTTTGCCAGGCCCAATCCCTATAAATCCCTGGTCCGGGAGTTGAAAGAGCGTTACCTGCAGGGAGACAAGGACCGTTTACAGCAGGTAGGCGTGGAAACGCTCGAGCTACCCGGGGAAGAAAAGCTATTTCGAAATATCGACGGCATCAAATTTTTGACTCATAATGGAGGTTGCGGAGGCACCCGGCAGGACTCGGAAGCTTTATGTGCCCTGATAGCGGGTTACATTAATAATCCCAATGTAGCCGGAGCGACCATTTTGAGCCTGGGTTGCCAAAACGCTCAACCGGCCATATTGCAAGAAAAACTGGCTCAAATCGACCCCGACTATAAAAAGCCGGTGATCCTATTGGAACAGCAGGAAGAAGGAACTGAAAACCACATGCTGAACAAAGCCATTCAATCCACCTTTTTGGCCTTAACAGAAGCGGATCAACTACAGCGGAAAGCAGCACCACTAAGCCAATTGACCATTGGTCTGGAATGCGGCGGTTCGGATGGCTTCTCCGGTATTTCCGCCAACCCCAGCCTGGGACAGGTCTCCGATATGCTGGCCGCCCTGGGAGGAAAAACCATTCTCTCCGAATTTCCGGAACTCTGCGGGGTGGAGCAAGAGCTGATCAACCGCTGTACTACGGATGACAATGCTGACAAATTTGTTCGTCTTATGCGTGCCTATGCCGCTTCAGCAGAAGCCGTAGGTTCGGGTTTCGACATGAACCCCAGCCCGGGCAATATCAAAGATGGGCTGATTACCGATGCTATTAAATCGGCCGGCGCTGCCAAAAAAGGCGGCACCTCCCCCATTGTAGATATCCTGGATTATACCGAACTTGCCACGAAACCTGGCTTGAGTTTATTGTGTTCTCCGGGGAATGACGTGGAAAGTACCACTGCCATGGCCGGCTCTGGTGCCAATATCATCCTGTTCACCACCGGCCTGGGCACGCCTACCGGCAATCCCGTTACGCCGGTAATCAAAGTATCCTCCAACCACAAAATGGCGAAAAAAATGCCGGATATCATCGATGTGGATACCGGAGGCATTATTTCCGGTGAAAAAACCATCGAAGAAATGGGAGATGAACTGTTAGAGCACATCATCCAGGTGGCCAGCGGCAATATCAAAGCCAAAGCCGACATACTCAACCAGGATGATTTCATTCCCTGGAAAAGGGGCGTTTCTCTTTAATTAAACGATTAAAACGTATTTATTTTATGTCTCAATTATTTTCAGTAAAAAACAAAGTTATTATTATCAGCGGCGGAACCGGCGTATTGGGCAAAGCCATGGCCAGGCATTTGGCAAAGGAAGGCGCACAGATGATCATTTTGGGAAGAAACACCAAAAAGGTTGAGGACCTGGTACAGGAAATTAAAGACGAGGGAGGTTTTGCTTTCCCAGCCGTTGCGGATGTAACCAAGGAAGATGAAATCATGACGGTCAAAAAAGAGTTGGAAGCATCCTTTGACCAAATCGACGGCCTGATCAATGCTGCCGGAGGTAACATGCCCGGAGCTACCGTAATGCCCGATCAATTTTTCACGGACCTCTCTTCGGAGGCGGTTAAAAACATTATGGACTTAAATTACATGGGTACCTTTTTGCCCACCAAGGTATTTCTACCCCTACTGATTAAAACCAAAAAAGCTTCCATCATCAATATTTCTTCCATGGCGGCCAGCCGCCCCATGACCCGGGTAATGGGCTACGCTTCCGCCAAAGCGGCTATTGACAACATGACCAAATGGATGTCGGTCGAGTTTGCCAAAAAATACGGGGAAGGGATTCGGGTCAATGCAGTGGCTCCGGGATTCTTTTTGACAGCACAAAATGAGCGCTTGCTGACCAATGAAGATGGCAGCCTGACCGAAAGAGGGAACCTAATCAAAGACCACACCCCGATGGCCAGATTTGGGAAACCGGAAGAACTTTTTGGAGCCGTACAATGGCTCAGCAGCGAAGCATCAAAATTTGTGACAGGAACCATAATCGAAGTAGATGGAGGCTTCAGCGCATTTTCAGGAGTATGAGTACTAAAAGCAACCCTATTCTTATGGAGCAGACCATGCGCTGGTATGGACCCAACGATCCGGTAAGTCTGGCCGATATCCGGCAATCCGGTGCTACCGGCATTGTAACCGCCCTGCATCAAGTTCCCAACGGCGAAGTTTGGACCCGGGAAGCCATTCGGGAACGGAAAAATATAATAGAAGAAGCCGGACTAACCTGGTCCGTGGTAGAAAGTGTTCCCGTACACGAAAACATTAAAACCCGCTCGGGAAATTACCAGCAATACATCAAAAACTATCAGGAAAGCATCCGCAACCTGGGGGCAGAAGGCATTCATACCGTATGTTACAATTTCATGCCGATCCTGGACTGGACCCGTACCAATCTGGCCTATACGCTTCCCAACGGTGCCAAAGCCCTTCGCTTTGAAATGAAAGCCATTGCCGCCTTTGATGTGTACCTGCTGCAACGGCCCGGTGCTGAAAAAGATTATTCTCAGGAGATACTGACCAAGGCCAAAGCACATGTGGAAGCACTTTCGGACGAAGGAAAAGACAAACTGGTCGACACCATTATCGCGGGTTTACCGGGAGCAGAGGGAGGCTACACGGTAGCTGACTTTCAACAAGCCCTGGATACCTATAAGGGGATTGGTGCCGAAAAATT
>JAWLFL010000202.1:0-7107 GCA_041685605.1 Cyclobacterium sp.
CCAACCAGATGCTTTTCTGCAAAGCATTGTTTTGACCTGGCCTCCGCATTTTAACACCCAAAAAGCGGATACACTAGGCTTTACTGCAGACAAGGATGTAACAGAAATCATCCGAAATTACATACAGGAAGAAAACATAAAACTTTCAAGCCTATGAATAAAGATGTTAAAACCGCGTTGATCACCGGTGCGGGTTCAGGTATCGGCAGGGCAGTGGCCCAGGCTTTGGCCAAAGACAATTGGCACCTGATCCTAACCGGCAGAAGGAAAGCACCTTTGGAAGAAACTGCCGAGCACTGCGAAGGCAATCAGCACCTGGTATTTCCGGCGGACATCACGGATCCGGCGGGGGTAAGGCAACTTTTCTTCACGCTGGAAGAAAAATTTGGACGGCTGGACCTCTTGTTCAACAATGCCGGAACAAATGCACCCGCAGTACCGCTGGAAGACCTGGCCTTTGCCGATTGGAAAACGGTAATCGACACCAATCTTACCGGCGCCTTTTTGTGTACCCAGGAGGCCTTTCGGCTAATGAAAAAGCAATCCCCGAAAGGAGGACGCATTATCAACAACGGCTCCATCTCAGCGCAGGTACCCCGACCCTTATCAGTAGCCTATACCGCAAGCAAACATGCGGTCACGGGCTTGACGCGCTCCACGAACCTGGATGGCAGGGCACACGATATCGTTTGTGGGCAAATTGATATTGGAAATGCTAAAAGCGCCATGACCAAAAGGATGGAAGAAGGAATTCTGCAGTCCGACGGCACGAAAAAGATAGAGCCCACCATGGACGTGGCAGAGGTGGGTCGGGCGGTCGTTTATATGGCCAGGTTACCCCTGGACACCAACATTCCCTGGATCACCTTAATGGCCAACGGCATGCCCTTTATGGGCAGAGGCTGATAGCCCGATTTTCATCCTTCCGGGTAAAACCCTTAGTAAACTGCCTTTCAATTACGCGATTATGCATACACCGTCAACCTCTTGCCCAGTCCAAACAGGTAAAGCCTTTTTCATTATAAGCCTGCTGCTGTTTGCGGGCTGTCAGGAACCGCAGCCAAAAGACGCAGCAATCCCCGCTGAATTCAACCGCGTTAACTATAACCGGCCGGATGCTACGGCTTACCTGGGCGTTGGGCTTTGGGCCTGGCCCTTGCCCATGGATTACGACGGCGATGGAGACATGGACCTATTGGTGTCTTGTCCGGACAAACCCTTTAACGGACTTTATTTCTTCGAAAATACCAGTGGAGAGGATTTTCCTGTATTTGCCCCTCCCGTAAGGTTAGGCGATGCCATTCCTAAAGTGCAGATTTCCCATACCGGGCTGGCTGATCCGAAGGTAACCATTCCCGGTGCCTTGCTTCAAGATTTCCGGTCCGCACTGGATTCCCAGCCGGAAGCTTTGTTTCCAATAGAGGAGCTCACCAAAGACCTGGGAAAGAGTCCCCGCTTCAACCAATGGAAAATGGCCGATTACGAGGGGGATGGGGATTTGGATCTATTGGTAGGCATGGATGACTGGTCGGATTATGGCTGGGACAATGCCTTTGACAGCACCGGAAATTGGGTAAACGGACCCCTGCATGGATACGTGTACCTACTGGAAAACATAGAAGGGGAATACCATAATCGCGGGCGGCTTCAGGCCGGGGGAGCCGAAATCGACGTGTATGGAGCTCCTTCTCCCAACCTGGCCGATTTTGACGGGGATGGGGACCTGGATTTGATTTGCGGAGAATTTTTAGACCGGATGACTTACTTCGAAAACGTGGGTACCCGCGAAAAACCCGAATATGCAGCGGGTGTGTTTTTGGAGAACCAAGAGGGTACGATTAAAATGGATCTGGAAATGATCATTCCGGTAGCCATCGATTGGGATCGGGACGGCCATGTGGATCTGATCGTCGGAGACGAGGACGGTAGGGTGGCTTGGGTAAGGAATACAGGCAAACAGCACAATGGAATTCCTGAATTTTCCACTCCCAGGTATTTCAGGCAAGCCGCCGATCATTTAAAATTTGGTGCCCTGGTAACCCCTGTTAGTGTGGATTGGGACAATGACGGTGACGAAGACTTGATCGCGGGAAATTCTGCCGGGTACATTGCCTTTATAGAAAACCTTAGCGGCGGCCCCAATCCAAGTTGGGCGGAACCCGAGTTATTGGAGGTCAACGGCGAAGCCATCCGCATACAGGCCGGAGAAAATGGCTCCATTCAAGGGCCAGCCGAAGCCAAATGGGGGTACACCACGCTTTCTGTAGCCGACTGGAATGGGGATGGTCATCAGGATATCATCTTTAACTCCATTTGGGGAAAGGTGGAATGGATTCAGAATACCGGAACAGCACTCATGGCAGCTCAACCTGTAAAGGTAGATTGGGGAAATCAGGAACCGCCCTATCCAAGCTGGAACTGGTGGAAACCGGCAGCGGACGAATTGGTCACCCAGTGGCGGACTACGCCCTATGCCATTGACTGGAATGAGGATGGGGTGATGGACCTGATCATGCTGGACCAAGAAGGTTATTTGGCCTACTATCAGGGCGACAGCAAAGCGGGTGAGACCATCCTGCAGCCCGGAAAAAGAATCTTTTATGGAGAAAATGGAGCTACTTTTAATAATAAAAATGAAGTCCAGGATACAGGAAACGGACTTTTGAGGTTAAATACCGCTGAGGCCGGAAGCAGCGGCAGAAGGAAAATCAGTTTCGTAGACTGGGACAATGATGGGGACCAGGACTTGTTGGTGAACAGCCTGAACGTATCCTTATTTGAGAACATCAGCCAAAGTCCGGACAAGGTGGTCTTCGAGCACAAAGGCACCTTTACGGATCAAATGCTGGCCGGACACACCACCAGTCCTACCTTTGTAGACTGGAATGGAGATGGGGTTTGGGAGGTGTTGGCAGGTGCCGAAGACGGGCATTTTTACCACCTGCCCCGGTAATCGGAACCGATAATCCGGTCGTGGACGAATTACCCCTTTCTCTTAATGGAGGAATTTTTCGTGCGATCCTGTTTTTTTGATTGTGATTTGATATGATTCGCGTATCTACACACGCTCAAATCTTCTTTTAAGGTGGTTATTTCATGCTCCCCACCCCAATACTTCTCCCGGTGCCGCAAAATGGGAGGGATGCTTCGATGGTTGCCCTTTCCGAATTGCCGATTTGCAAGGGAACGGAACGTGCCAGATGGTAGCAATCTCAGGGGATTCGTACCGAACGCAGGTTAGCCGTTCGCTGGTCATTCGTCCACCAGGAACAGACTGCGGGGATCACCATTTGCTTGTAATTCTTAACCGACAAACTTTTTTCGTCGCAGAAATTTCCGGTTTCATCGCAGTGCGTTTCCAGTTGGTCACCTTCCCCAAAAAGGGCTGATTATTCCAGGTATGTTTGTAACAGAAATTATTTGTTACCTGTCTGTCAGACGGCAGACCTAAACATCAAAAACCATGAAAAATCTAATAAAAAGTACCGCAATAGCCGTTTTGTTTCTCTTATCGCTTACGAGTATGACTCCTGTGCCCGGGCCTAACCTGCTGATTTCGGATGAGGGAAAAAATCTCTTTATTCAACTGAATTCCCAGTTACGGGGAACAACCATTTCAATCACCGATGACTCGGAAAACACCCTGTTTTTCGCCGATGTGTACGACGGAACATACTCGAAAAAGTTTAACCTGGAGCAATTAGCCGATGGCACCTATTACTTTACCGTAGACAATCCTGAGGCAAGCCTGGTTTACACATTGAACCTGAATGATGGGAACGTAAAAATCCTGCAAAAGGAGCAGAATGCCACCCCTTCGGCCTTTAGAACAGATGGAGATAAGGTATACTTTACGCTGGAAAAAAAGGATCTGAAAAAGGTGAACATAAAAATCACCAATGGCAGTAACGCCGAAGTATTCTCTAAGTCTGAAACGGTCAATGGTAGCATCGACAAGGTTTTCAACTTTGAAAAGGCTGTCAAAGACAGCTACACCATTACGATTGAAGATGGAGAAACCACCTATTTTCAACAGGTGGAAGTAGCTTCCTAATTCCCAGCCAGGCATCCCCTGATTTGGCAAAAGAAACCGGTAAACCAATCGGTTTCTTTTTTTTGCCCGGGTAGTCCACCGATGGGTGAGGGGCTTAAAAAGGGTTCAAATACTATTGCTTATATTTATAAAAACAACGGATAGAATGAGACCCGCTTTTACTTTGATTCAAAAATACCAGTCCACCATTCTACATGTGCTGACCTGGTCTATTTTTTTCTTGCTGCCCATCATTTTGGATCAGGGTTATGGTGGCAGGGGGCCCAGATCGGCCCATGAGACCGATTTTCTCTATTTGAATACCCTTACCAATTTCTTTTGGGTCATCCTGTTTTATTTAAACACACGACTGCTGATCCCAACCCTCCTGTATAAGCAAAAATTTGCGGGGTACCTGCTGACCCAACTGCTGTTGTTTGGCATCATTCTTTTTTTCCACCGGATGCTGTTCAGCCTGCTTTTGGAAGATTTATCTTTTTCTTTTTACCGGTCTGCACTTTACAACGGCATTCCGTTTCTTTTCATACTGATGGCGGCGATTGCCTTTAAATCCGTGTCTGACAAGATTAAATCCGACCTGGTGGCCAGCGAAAAACAACGGGAAAACCTGAAGACCGAACTGGCTTTTCTCCGGTCTCAAATCAATCCTCATTTCTTTTTAAATGTCATAAATAATACGGTCGCACTGGCGCGTATGAAAAGCGATGCCCTGGAACCAACCTTACTAAAACTTTCCTCTCTGGTAAAGTACATGTTTTACGAAACGGACGAGGAAAAAGTACCCCTGAAAAGTGAACTCGAATACCTGAAGGGCTACATTGACCTTCAGAAACAACGCATTGGGGACCGGTTAAGCCTGGTTATCGATTTGAACCCCAGCGAGGACTGGCATGCCATTGAGCCCATGCTGCTGATACCTTTTGTAGAGAATGCCTTTAAACACGGTACAGGGCTGATCCCCGATCCTGCCATTCACATATCCCTTAAAACAAGCGGTAACGACCTGCTTTTTACCGTGAAAAACAAATACACGCTGGCAGAAGAGACCCGGGACAGTGGCTCTGGAATTGACCTTGCCAATGTGAAAAGAAGGCTGGAATTGCTTTACGGTGAAAAGCAAAAGCTTCGCGTCCATAAATCCGATGGCTGGTACACCGTTACCTTACAACTAACGCTAACGCCATGATAAATTGCATTGCAATAGATGATGAACCCCTGGCCCTTGCCCTGCTTAAAGATAATATAAGCAAGGTGCCTTTTTTAAAGTTAGTGGCAACCTGTAGCGATGCTTTTGAGGCGATGGAAGCCTTGCGCAAACACCCCGTAGACCTGATATTTACGGATATTCAAATGCCGGGCCTATCGGGATTTCAATTTATTTCCAGCCTTCAGCAGAAACCCATGGTGATTTTCATTACTGCCTATAACCAATATGCCGTGGAAAGTTTTGACCTGGATGTAGTGGATTACCTGGTAAAGCCCGTGTCCCTTGAGCGGTTTATCAAAGCCTGCAACCGGGCCCGGGAACGACATGAATGGAAGGCGGAAAAACCCGGAACAGCCGACAAAAATGCTCCGGACCATTTTTTTGCTAATGTGGATTACAGTCAACTAAAAATAAGATTTGACGATATCCTGTGGATGAAAGGCTATGGAGACTATATCAAATTTCATTTAAAAGGCCAGGAGCAGCCGCTGCTGGTACGCATGCGTTTTAAGGAACTGGAGTCGATTTTGCCTCCGAATAAATTTCTCCGTATCCATAAATCCTATGCGGTAGCCTTGGCTGAAATTACCGCCATCCGCAAAAACAGCCTTTTTTTGGGAGATCTGGAGTTTTCTATTGGAGAGGCATACCGGGAAGCGGTGGAAAAATGGATGCGAAGGGGTGGTTAGCGGAGCATCCTGAAACAACGCTAAGGAAACACCCTCTTTTGAAGTAAGGTTTTCTTTCTGACAACTACAGGTAAAACAATCCCTATTGACCGACCTGATTCAGCCAACTGACAGTAGATTGCCAAAAATTAGAACCAAGCAGACCTATTTCGTTACCTTGGCCATATTTGTGTGTTTTTTAATTAATTTTATGGTATTAATTACTTAATTTGATGTTTAAGTGAATTATGTTCGAATTCGACCCTAAAAAAAGCGAGTCAAATAAAATCAAACATGGAATTGATTTCGACCAGGCTAAAAAATTGTGGGAAGATCCAAATAGAATATCTATTGAAGCTCGGACAACAGATGAAAAACGCTTTTTACTTATTGCCAGATTAGACAAAAGTGTTTGGTCAGCCGTATATACTCATAGAAATGAATTTGTAAGGATTATATCGGTCAGAAAATCAAGAGGAAATGAAAAAGAAATCTATTACAGCTATTGAATTTGATGAAAAGTTTGAACGACAGGAGAATTTAGTCCCCTACCTTCAAACAGATAAAATTTCCAAACCTGGTTTAAAAGCCCGGAGGGTAAGTGTTGACTTTCCTGAATGGATGGTTCAGGAACTGGATCGTGCTGCCCAAAAATTAGGTATTTCCCGACAAAGTTTGATCAAAGTTTTTATTTCTGATAAATTAAAGGAAACTCATTAAAGGTTTAATAGAAACCCGCATGGTTTTATCACCGAAACAACCTATGCCACCGCCAGGTAAGTTTTACCATATCTTCAGCTATGGTGTAAGCTATCCGATAGAAGTAATAGCTCAGTTTTTTAAGAAAATATTAAATTCCGACCCTTCGCCCGGCCTGCTTTTAAAAGTGATCCTTCACCCTTCATTTTCAATGATCTTTTTGACAAAATACAACCCTATGCCGGTCCCTTCCACATCTTTGACAAGTCGCGTATAGGGAGTGAAAATAAGCTTTTGTTTCGCTTCATCCATGCCCCTGCCATTATCTTTAACGGAGATATGGGTGAATCCTTCGGCTCTTTCAATTTTTAAATAAATGATGGGAGGTGTATTTGGAATCCTATATTTTATGGCATTGCTTAAAAGATTATACAAGATGCTCCGTAGGTTTTTTCTGGAAAATTTAATTTTTGATACCT
>JAWLFL010000203.1:0-7080 GCA_041685605.1 Cyclobacterium sp.
TGATCCTTACCGGAGGCTCCGGATTATACATTGATGCGGTAGTGGAGGGGCTTGATGAGATGCCTGAAATTCCTTCGGATATTCGGGAGCAATTAAACCACGACTTTCAAATCCGGGGGCTTTCGATGCTACAGCAAAGATTGGAAAAGCTAGATCCGGTATACTATCAGACCGTAGACCGGAACAATCCCCATCGCCTAATCCGTGCCCTGGAGGTATGTCTGGGCACCGGCAGGACCTTCAGTAGTTTCAGGCAGAAGCGAAAAAAAACCAGGCCGTTTCGGACGATTAAAGTAGCCTTAAACCGGGAGCGGACGGAGCTTTACCATCGAATTGACAGCCGGATGGAGCATATGATTCGAAATGGTCTTTTTGAAGAAGCAACCCGTCTCTTCCCGTTCCGGCAGCTAAATGCACTGCAAACGGTAGGATATAAAGAAATTTTTGCTTACCTGGAGGGAGCATACGATAAACCGGAAGCCGTCCGACTCTTAAAAAGAAACTCGAGGAGGTATGCCAAGAGGCAATTGACCTGGTTCAGGAGAGATTTGGATTATGCCTGGTTTCATCCGGAGGATTGTAACCAAATCTTAGAATGGATTTCGAGTCAGAGCGGGCGGTGACCAAATAGATTGGCTACGAACGAATAAGGTTTCATGCGAATCAGATTATTATATTCATACCGAGCTCTTTTCGAGCGTATTAGAAATTTATTGAAGTTTTTAGCATCCTCTGTTCGTTCTGCATCTGAAGGAACAGATTTCTGGAAGGAGCGGTAGGTCCTTTCCGCCGCGTCCAGGTCGCCCGTATCCAATTTTCGGGCGGCCGTGTTCGGATGTTGTTGGATTTGTAGTTCCAGGTCCTGCCAGGCTGACAAAAAGCTGCTTTTTTTTTGCCGCATGTTTTGGTGAACGAGCAACACAAATAAAAAGATAAAACCTCCCAGTGTAATGAAAATCGGAACAAACCCCATATTAAATGCTTAATAACTCCTGAAGTCTCAGGTACTCTTCTTTTAGCGGTTTGCTTTTTGTAATGCACTCCTCAAAGGGTGTGTAGACCACCTGATCGTTAATGATTCCGGCCATACAGTTAGATTTTCCGTTGATGAGTCCTTCTACGGCAGCCATTCCGCTTCGGCTTCCCAGGATCCGGTCTTTGGCGGTTGGACTACCACCTCGCTGTATATGCCCCAAGGTGGTTACTTTAAATTCTTTATCCTCTCCTTTGAATTCGGATTTTACTTTTTCCATGATATCCGCAGCTCCCCCTTCTTCGTCTCCTTCGGCCACTACAACGATACTGGAAGTTTTAGATTTCCGGAGCCCTTTCAGGGATTTTACCACATCATGGATGGTAGTGGTGGTTTCAGGCACCATAACCAATTCTGCCCCTCCGCCAATACCACATTCGATGGCGATATACCCACTGTCTCTCCCCATTACTTCAATAAAGAAAATCCGGTCGTGGGCAGCGGCGGTATCCCTGATTTTGTCAATGGCTTCAAGGGCGGTATTCACCGCGGTATCAAAGCCAATCGTATAATCCGTACCGAATATGTCATTATCGATGGTTCCCGGACAGCCGACTGTGGGAATACCGAATTCTTCAAAGAAAATTTTGGCTCCGGTAAATGAACCATCCCCACCGACAGCCACCAGGCCATCAATTCCATGTTTTTTAAGCTCGTCGAATGCTTTTTGCCTTCCTTCTTTTGTTCTGAATTCCGCGCTTCGAGCTGATTTCAAGATTGTACCTCCTCTTTGGAGAATATTGCTGACTGAATGAGATTGCATCTTTTTGATATTCCCCTTGATCATCCCATCATAACCATACATAATGCTATATACATCCAGGTGGTGGTAAATGCCTGTTCTGACCGCTGCCCGAACGCAGGCATTCATTCCGGGAGAATCTCCTCCTGAGGTAAAAACTGCAATTTTTTTCATACTATGTTCTCATTTTAAATCAGCAAATCAATCAAAAGACAGCCGAAAACGGTTCTAACTAAACTGACTTGGGTTTGAATATAAAAATAAAGAAATAAGCTCAATCTAATACCATCACATAAAAAAAAGGATGGAAAAAATCCATTCTTTCATTAGTTGCTTATGCATTTTGCATTTTAGAAGCTTTGTTTCGTTCGTTTTCATTCAGGTGGATTTTTCGCATCCGGATACTTTTAGGTGTAATTTCCAGGTACTCGTCTTTCTGAATGTATTCCATGGACTCCTCCAACGAAAACTTCCTGGCAGGAGCTATTTTCGTATTGGTATCCGAACCGGAAGCCCTCATGTTGGTCAACTGTTTTCCTTTTTGAACATTCACGACAATGTCGTTGTCTCTGGAGTGCTCACCAATTACCTGACCGGTGTAAAGTTCTTCGCCGGGATCCACAAAAAACGTGCCCCTGTCCTGAAGTTTATCAATGGCATACGCCGTACATTGTCCGGCATCCATAGAGATAAGCGATCCATTTATCCGCCCGGGAATAGTTCCTTTAAAAGGCTCATAGGCGGAAAAACGGTGATTCATAATGGCCTCGCCCTGCGTAGCGGTAAGGACATTATTTCTGAGGCCAATCAATCCCCTGGAAGGAATTTTAAATTCCAGATGCTGCAAATCCCCTTTCGGCTCCATGACCAGCAATTCCCCTTTCCGTTGGGTAGCCAGTTCGATCACCTTACCGGCACTGACATCGGGAACGTCTACATACAGGGTTTCGATCGGTTCGTGCTTTACCCCGTCTATGGTTTTAATAATAACCTGGGGCTGCCCTACCTGAAGTTCATAGCCTTCCCGCCTCATGGTCTCTATGAGTACTGACAAGTGAAGAATGCCTCTTCCATACACCAGGAATTTATCCTCACTGTCCGTAGATTCTACTTTAAGGGCAAGGTTTTTTTCCGTTTCCTTCATCAACCTTTCCCGGAGATGGCGAGACGTGACAAACTTACCCTCTTTACCAAAAAACGGGGAGTTATTGATGGTAAATAACATGTTCATGGTCGGCTCATCTATGGAAATCCGTGGCAAGGGCTCTGGATTTTCAAGATTGGCAATGGTGTCGCCAATGTCAAAACCTTCCACACCGATTATCGCACAGATGTCTCCGGCCTGAACCTCCTGGGTTTTCACTTTTCCCAGCCCTTCAAATACCTCCAGCTCTTTAACTTTTACGCGTTTGGTACTGCCATCAGCCTTGCAAAGGGCATATTGGGCACCTTCCTTGATCGTACCTCTTTTTACCCTGCCAATGGCAATCCTGCCGACAAAATTAGAATAGTCCAATGAGGTGATCTGCATCTGAGTAGTGCCCTCATCGATTTTTGGCTCAGGAATGTACTCTACGATGGCATCCAGCAGGGGGATAATGCTATCCGTTGGATTTTTCCAATCCGGGCCCATCCAGTTATTTTTAGCGGATCCATACAGGGTTTGGAACTCAAGCTGTTCTTCGGTGGCATCCAAATTGAACATCAGTTCGAATACAGCTTCCTGAACCTCATCAGGTCTGCAGTTTTCTTTATCCACCTTGTTTACTACAACAATGGGGGTTAACCCCAGTTCCAGTGCTTTGCCAAGAACAAACCGGGTCTGGGGCATGGGGCCTTCAAAGGCATCCACCAATAGGATAACCCCGTCGGCCATTTTCAACACCCTTTCCACTTCCCCACCAAAGTCGGCGTGGCCAGGAGTGTCAATGATATTTATCTTAGTTTCTTTATACCTTACCGAAACATTCTTGGAAAGAATGGTAATGCCTCTCTCACGCTCCAAATCGTTGCTATCAAGGATCAAGTCTTCAAACTGTTGGTTTTCCCGGAAGATTTTGGAGATGTGGATGATTTTGTCTACCAGGGTCGTTTTTCCATGGTCAACGTGTGCGATGATCGCAATATTACGGATACTCTGCATGTGAATTTAATTAAGGTGCAAAAGTACGAATAATTTTTTGAAAAAATATCGAATGTTCGGATTGATAATTATTTCTTAAACTCCTTATACCCACAGGGCAGCAATTTCGATCACCCTTTATTTCACTTCAAAAGGCCTACTTTTTAATACAACATGGGATCCGGGATAAGCAACATCCAGGCTATTTTCGGCAGTGACCAGAATCATATTAGGCCGATAAAGCGTGCTGGCTTCGAAGGCAGCTTTTCCCCGGTTTCTGAAAATCCCACTGTTATTGGCAATTTCACCCAGCTTCTTTACGCCCTGATCTGGCGTGTCGATCCAAACCATATAAAACTTTTTGGGAGGGCTTAACCTTTCGGGCAGAGCCAGATTCGAGACGTTCAAGGATAGTTCGTAAGTACCTTCCTTCGTTTTACTCACTCTGGCATCAGGCTCCGCAGCCGGAACGACACGCGAAACCGGAAAGGTAATTTTCGTAGAGCAAGCGGCAAAACTGAAAAAGACCAAAACTAGAATAAAGTTGATCGACGAAAATGAAGTACTATTAAGGAAGGTTTTCATAAAAGATAGTAGGGTAGTAAATAAGCAAATATTTAAATCCAATATAAGTACCTAACAAAGGTACGTGCATTTTAGTTATTTAACGTTACAATTTTGTAGGGTTCATAATTCTAACAGGGGTACAGACATGATGATTACTCTCCGGATGTCATGAATTTCCAGCGAACTGCTCCGATAGTGGTTGGCTTGCCCTTGACGGCGGGTGATAGAAAACCTTTCCATTGCCCCTGAGCGTTTTTTTCTACCCTTAACTCCCGCCAAGTGTACGCGCCCTTTTCAAAATCGAAGGAGTACCCATCGTCATCATAGTACCGATACGTAGCCGGTTCCCTACCATAATGTCTGATTTCCAGGTCCACTACCTCCCCCTTAGCCGGAGCGTGGAGTCTTGGCTCCATTAAAGGGACGATGCTGCCCTCTTTCGCGAAAACAGGAATGCGGTCCAGCCGGGCCTGAACGTCGATGATTTCTCCATTTCCAACAAAACTTCCATCATAGAAATCATACCAATTGCCTTTAGGCAGGATAACTTTTCTGGACGTTTCTCCGGAAAATAGAGGAGCGACCAACAGGGAAGGCCCTGCCATGTATTGGTCCTTCATCTCTTTTCTCAGTGCCTCTGCATACGGATTGGATTCGAGGTCGGCAGGCTCTTCCAAAGAACCGGAGGACCGATCCACCTCATTAAACCCGGGTTCCAGATTCATCCCCCGGAAGGGCGGAATCCCCTCGAAATGATACTGTGCAAAACTGGAATACCAATAAGGGATCATCTGCATGCGCAAAAGTGCCATGGCTTTTACTTCCGCTTCTACCTCAGGATAGGTCCAGGGTTTGGTGCCGCTGGCCCAGGCATTGATCATGGCCATGGGTGAAAATACCACCGTTTGAAACCGTCGGAGCCACTCTTCCGCCGTATCCGATGCCCTCGCCTCGGGGGTCCATAAAACGCCGGAATAGCCACTGTTTATTAAAGCAGTGATAAAATCCCGGTGATTGTAGTAATCGTTGTAAAGAACGTAGGGGAAAGAGACACCCCCGCCATTGGAGGCCCTTACCAGGCCCCAGGTCCTGCGATTTTGTTGCCTGAAAAGCTCCGTACTCTGTTTTTGTACGAGAAGCCCATACGTCTGTCGCATTTGTTCGGCCGCCAGGCCGGAAGGAAAGGTCGCTACATCGGGCCATAGCCAGCGGTCATACCCGTCTACTTCGTCTATTTTGTAGCCGCCCACTCCGATTTCTACATGGTCGTGTTTAAAATTTGCCCAATAAATCTCCTGCGCCCTATCCATGCTTAGATCAGGAACCGCTCCTGCCCATACCGTATGACTTCCATAATAAGGTTTGAGCGTATCATAAAATGTGGCCTCCGGAGAAACATAAGGGTTCATCCAGAGATTTATGCTCACTCCTTTTTCTTTTAGGGTTTCGGCAAGGAGTTCGGGGTCAGGAAATCGTACCGGGTCCCAGGCAAAGGTATTCGGGTAGGATTTGCTTTGCCAGCCCGGCTCCAGGCCAACAAAATCCAGTGGGAAGCCTTTCTTTTCAAATTCATCCACCTCCTGGATAACTTCCTCCTGATCGTATAAGCGGTGTACCCGCTGCGTAAACCCCAAGCCCCAACGCGGAGGCATCGGGCCGCCGCCATTTAATAAATTAAACCGCTGGATAGCTTCCAAGGGGGAGGGACCGGCAAAAATATAAAAGGTGACACCCTCGGCCGGGACCAGTACTTCTACCCCGTCCGAATAAGGACTTGCGGTCCAATTTGGGTCGGTATTCCGGTCACTGGCCTCGGCCGGGTCTTTGCTGTCCAGCCGGGAAGCGGAGCCGGCATAAACGTCCAGGTATCTGGCTGAGTTGATAAATATGCCATAACCCTGATCCGAAACATAAAAGGGAACAGGAGCATGGGTGCGGCCATTGTCCTCACCACCATAATGGTCCACATGAAGCCTTAAAATTCGCCCTCTCTGATGGATCGTTTTAAAATTCAAACCAAAACCAAACAATTGTTCCGCTCTTTGCAGCGGGAATTTCAAGTAGGTGTTACCGTCCTGTTGCCTGCCTATGATTTCTCCTTTTTTTAAGGGAAATTCCGCTTCTCCTAATTTTTCCAGGGAAGCCATGTTGGGACTTGGTGCTGCCGCAGACCACAAATCATAGGTTTCCGGGGTGCCGGTGGTGCCTTTCCACACTCCCGGAGCGACGGCTTCCCAACGGATATCCTGAGAGAAGGAAGGTAACACGAGAAAAAAAAGCTGGAGCAAACAACAAATGGATTGTTTCATTGGTTTTGGGTTGGTTAATGGAAAGTAAAATGGGAAAAAAAACCGAATATTGAAACTTTTTATTTTGGGAGGGTAGTTCTCAGCGGTGGTACAAATCGTAAATGGAATCGTATTCTAAGTAATAAATCAGTTCTTTCGATGCCAATGCATATAAAATCCCGCCAGTTACTCTTTTGTCTTTTGCCAATCCTGTCGCTCTTTTCCTTCCTAAGCTGTCCTGCCCAAGAATTATGGAAAATACGGCGGCTGACTGCAGCTGAGAAAAACCATGAATTGGATCATAACCAGAATTTCTCTCCGGATGATC
>JAWLFL010000204.1:0-7031 GCA_041685605.1 Cyclobacterium sp.
ATGCGTTGGGGGAAAAGGGGAGTACTGCTTAAAATTAATCAGTCAAAGGAGGTACTCAATAGATGCAAGGCTGTAAAATGGAAGCACTTTTAATGTAAGAGTACCTGAGATGGAAATCACTTAACCAACGGAAGAAATGCCAAAGGTAAATTTAGTTTGGTTGGAGCTTATTCAGGAGAAAGTACATGATAGGCGTCAATCGGCTGAATTATATAAATTCAGGAATTGGAAGAATTTCCTATTTTCAGTACTATTTTACCTGTCCTTTTCTTGTCAGGAGAGGAGCCCTGAACAAGGTAGTCAGGTCATTGGGTATTCAGTAGATACAGTTCTCATAGACTCAAAAGAACAAATATTGGGTGTTTCAGGGTATATGAATGCTTCCGACCTGGATGATGATGAAAAATCCTTTTTTCTGTATAATCACCATGATCATTCCATTGACGAAATCGACCTCGATCGGAAAGCCTTTGTTAGATCCTTTCCCTTGGAAGTTGAAGGACCCAATGGGGTAGGCCAGCATATCTTTGGTCTGCAGTCTTTGAAGGAGAACCTGCTGTTTCTAAAATCCATACCCTTCTCCTCAGTGATTGATAAAAATGGACGTGTAGTTCAAAAGGTCAATTGGCTTACAGCAAAGGATTCCGCAGGAGACCCATTTGGTGCTGTACCGCCGAGAATGGAGTTAGTAGTGAACACCGGGGATTGGCTGGTGGTGGGAACCAATCTCGATTTTATGAAAGAGACGGCTTTTTTCGGAGTTTTTTCAGTCCTGGATAACCGGGTTAAGAATATCGATTTAGATCCAAAGAATTCCTTTACTGATTATTTTTTCAAGGCTGGCATTGTTCCCCGTCCCCCATGGGTATATCTCAATGCTGATGAGAACTTTATTTATGTAACCCACCAATATTCTAATGAAATAATCCTCTTTAATCTAAGGGGTGAGCTGATAAAAGTCGTTGATTATGAACCAAAACTGATGCCTAAAAGGGCTAAATTGCCGGAAATTTTAAATGGAACACGGGAGCAAATTAGCAAGGAGACAAGAAAACTTGGGGAGCAAGTCAGTTATGAATCCCCGGTATGGGACAAAGTTAATAGGCGCTATTTTCGATTGTCCAAACAGTGGATTTATGGAAATGGATCTGATGAAACCGCAGCATATCCCAAGGCCAGGGTATTTTTATCGGTGCTCGATGCAGAATTTAAACTCGTTGGAGAAGTTGAACTCAAGGAGCAGTTTATAGTGAATTACAAGTATTTTGCCAAGGATGGGAAACTCTGGATAAGTCAGAATTTTTGGGATGAACTTGGGTTTCTTGTCTTTGATCTGTGAGACTCATGTTTCTGAGGTTTAAAAATACGCTAAAAAAACCAAAGCAATAAAAGAATAAGGTTACCCGTGATAATACTATTCCCACTCATCTCTCATTTTTTTCTGAATCTCTAAAGGATCTTCCTTCAAGCTAAGTGTCCCACAATATTTATAGGCATCAAATTTCTTTTTGCGCTTAATTTTAGAAAGTGCTTTTTCAACCTCCTTTTTGTCAGAACCCTTTTTTATGATTGTAACCATATTTTTACTATTTGCCAAATAAACGATTTTCTGGTTAATTTGATTCAAAATTTAGTTTTATGAAAAAGGAAAGAAGCTGAATATCCAGACAGAGAAATCAAGGTAGTTAATTTTTTTATCCCGACGGTATTGAAAATTTTATTCATTCACCTTTTCCATATGAACAATCAAATGAGGAGAATCGGCCGGTATCCGGACTACCAGCCGTTTGGTGGAATGATGGATGGTTTCTTCCTTAAGTTGCAAACCGGTTGACGGATTGATCCATGAAATTTTCCAACGACCCTCGGTCAGTTCCAGGTCCATGGTGGCATTTGCTTTCCCATCCAGCAATTGAATTGCCAGAACGTCCACCCTATTACTGAGTACGTTGGCGGCCATCCCATCGGGTAAGGAGGCAAGGAGCTCGGGATGGGGGGATAATTCCCAAAAGGGCAGTTCCGAAACAAATTTCCCCAGGCGCAACATGGCCGCATGCTGGTAATCCACTACAGAAACCGGGGTTTCGGCTGCCGGCCGGTGAAAGCGCGTACTGGCGGTCCCATTGATAAATCGACTCCAAATGACAATGTCTCCGCCATTCTCATCCCGGGTGTAGTCTTTGGAAACCAGCAAAGGCTTGACCTGGCCGTTTGCCTTCATGGCTTCCCGGTACTCCCTGATTCGCTTTCCTCCATCGATGGCCTGGGCTTGCGGACTGTTGAATTCATGCCCCGAAACTCCCTGGGAAACATCCACAAATCCATATAGCTCATCCAATGCCAGGGTCATGGGGTTGAAGTCATCCCGACATTCTCCTCCGCCATCCTTCCTATTGGTAGAGGGCATGTCTCCGACCATCGGAAACCTGGCTTTTACATAATCTGCCCAAAAGCGGCTCCACTCCAGATCTGCCCTGCTTTCATTATTCACATTTAGCAGGATATGGGGATAGCTTTCGATGATGCCTAAAAGCCGGTCAATGTATAATTTTTGATAGTGAAATACCTCCTGATTATTGGATTTTGATGGCAGGGTCTGATAAAAGGGCGCGGCACAGGCCAGGGTACTGGCAGGTAGGCTTTGCTCATCGTAGTTGATGTTGTTGTTGGGGTTAAAAGGGTGTCCGTTCCATCCAAAATTGTCCCCGGGATCATAGGCCCCTTCCGGACCACGGGTGACGGACCAATCATCCCACAGTTCGAGAACGACGATGATTCTTTTTTCCAGGGCACTTTCCAACAATTTTTTCAGCCGGATTTCCCATTCCGGAGAAAATTGACTTAAATCGTACCTGCCGTCAGCTTCCTGTTTCCATGGTTGCAGCACGCGCTTTACCGTACCGTCATGCAGGTGGTTCATGGGGTCATAGGGCAGCCAACGGACCAATCCCATGATGTGGGGGCTGTTGATTCCATCGATCAAATTGCCCATCCTTTCCAATTGTTGCTCTATCTGGACGGTTCCGGGACGACTGACGGGTGCCCAGCTGTGGAAACCAGCTGCCCCGATCAAAAATACCGGCGTACTTCCCCATGAAAAGTAATGTGGATTTTTAGCATGGGGCTGAATTTGGTTTTGGGCAGGGAGGGAGCTGCATGTCAAACATAGTAGGGCAATCAAGAAGAACCGGCTCATTTTAGTTGGGAATCAGTTATAAGAAAGATGAAATCGAATTTTTAAGATAAATAAATCCTGGTAGCAATAAAATACATTTATCGCATTACCTTATTTCTTCATCAACAATTTGGATGAACGCCAGTTAGGTAGTCGATGGAAAAAGGAAAAAAAAAGGTACTGGCCATTGCCGGTGCGACGGGGTATATCGGTCGTTGGTTTATGGAGCGATTTAAGGATAAGTACCATATTATTGGCTTGAGCAGGAGGGAGGTACAGGACAATCCCTATCCCGAAATTGAATGGCGGCAGGTGGAATTGTATTCGATCAGTTCTACACAAAAAGCCCTGGAGGGAGTGGATTATGCGCTGTACCTGGTGCATTCCATGAATGCGTCCACCCGTTTGAATCAGGGGAGCTTTGAGGATACGGACCTTTTGCTGGCCGATAATTTTGCCCGGGCAGCATCGGCCAATGGGGTCGAGCAAGTGGTTTATTTGGGAGGCATTCTGCCAAAAAACGAACCGGAAAACACTTGGTCCAGGCACCTTCGTAGTCGGCTGGAAGTCGAAAAAACGCTGGCTTCCGGAACTGCTGCCCTCACGGCACTCCGGGCAAGCATCATCGTAGGTCCCGGCGGATCTTCCTTTCAAATGATCAAAAACCTGGTCAAAAAATTACCGGTAATGATTTGCCCTAAATGGACAGAATCCAAAACCCAACCCATCTCCCTGCAAGATACACTGACCATCATTGACGGCTGCCTGGGAAATCCGAATGTATTTGAAAAAGCCATCGAAATCGGTTCTCCGGAAATCATGACTTACCAGGAGATGATGCTGAAAACCGCGGCAGTGATGGGCAAGAAGCGGTATATTTTTTCCGTGCCGTTTTTTTCCCCGGGCCTATCCAAACTCTGGGTGGGCTATTTTGGCGAGAGCCCGGCGCAGTTGGTATCTCCACTGGTGGAAAGCCTCAAACATACCATGACCGTTTCGGATGAATTGGCCTTTCGGGAATTTCCCATCGCGTACCAGTCGTATGAGGAATCGGTGAATATCGCCTTGCGTTCCGGACGGGAACCACTGTTACCAACATTTATACCCCTGGGTCGTCGGAAAAATACCGTAAGAAGCATACAGCGGCTTTCCAATACCTTTGGTAAAAGTGCCTATTGGGCTGCTAATCGTTACAAAGTTTGGCTGCCAACGTTTTTCAAATCGATTATCAATGCCCGGGAAAATCGGGAAGGTGTGGTCAGTTTTTACCTTTTTTTTATCAATGTTCCCATGTTGCAACTAAGCTGGATCAAAGACCGAAGCGAGAAAAAGCGGCAATTGTTTTACATCAGTGGGGGCTGGCTGGTAGGCCGTTCAGATTATGGATGGCTGGAATTCCGGGAAGTGCTGGGCGGTAAGTACATCATCACCGCTATTCACGAATTTGTTCCCAAAATACCCTGGTACCTGTACGTCTCTACTCAGGCGCGCTTGCACCTCTGGGTGATGAACCGCTACGGTCGGTACCTGCAAAAATTGGGGAATCGCCCTGCCCCATTGCGCTGAAATGGTCGCTATTTCCTTGCATTGACTTCACTTGTTCCTTGCTGGTAATTTTTGCTGTTGCGTGTTTTGCAGATAGGGTTGGCTGATCTTGTACGGGGTTCCACAATAGTAGAGAGTCGTCAAATTGCTCCCGGCAATTCGCAAGCGATGTCATCCACGGTACCAGAAAGCGTAGGTAAAAAAAAATCCCCGGCCGTACCGGGGATGATTGGTGGTTTTTTATAAAGTGTATAAAGGAGTTTATGCTTTTAATTTCGGTTCCCAGCCCTTTTCATATTCTCTCTTCCAAAGGGCACTTGCCGTTCTACTGTTTTTGATATGCCCGTTGGAGGAATCGCATTCCAGAATTTCACCGGTACGGGAGGCAATATTTGCCAGGTGGCAAAGCAGCACGCTTTTTGCCCCTTCATCTATGGGACTGTGTTGTTCCTGGTTTCCTCGAATGGCCTCAAAGAAGTTGACCACGTGCAGGGTGGACATGTCACCGCCACCGCCAAGTGCCGTGCCGGCCTCACTACCACCGGATTCGTTGGTTTTGACCACTTTTCCACTGCGGTCAAATTGTGTGTATCCGCCTCGGTCTACATATACCGAACCATCCGTACCATAGATGACGGTACCTCTTCCGGGTCCGTAGGTGTTGTGTCCGTTCCGGCTTTTGCCATCCCACTGAATGGTGCGGTTGTCGGAGAATTTAAATACGGCATCCATGGTATCGTACATTTCCCAGCCATCGTTCGGCCAGTGGTATTTACCTGAATCGACCATTACCCTTTCCGGGAAGTCAACTTGCAGGGCCCATCGGGCTACATCCAGCTCATGGGTGGCATTGTTGCCGGTTTCGGCAGTACCATAATCCCAGCCATACCAGTGCCAGTTGTAGTTCCAGGTATCGTCGGTGTACTCCCTTCTGGGGGCAGGACCCTGAAACAGCTCCCAATCCAAACCTTGAGGCGGGGCTGCTTTTGTTTGGTTAGGAACTTCACCTCTGGCGGAGTTATAAAAGGCCGTGGCTTTATACACATCACCTATGGCTCCGTCATGAATGGCCTTGATGATTTCGATGCTTTCAGGGGCAGAGCGTTGTTGATTACCCATCTGCACCACTTTTCCATACTGTTTCTGGTAGGCGACCAGCAGTTCTCCTTCGTATGGATTATGGCTACAAGGTTTCTCTACATACACGTGTTTGCCAGCCTCCAGGGCCAGCCAGGTTCCCGGAGCATGCCAGTGATCAGGAGTGGCATTGATTAGGGCATCTACCTCCTGGTCTTCTATCACCTTCAGGATGCTGTTTTCCAGCTTTGGCTTGTAATCAATGTGTTTTTCAAAGTTTTTGGCAGCCCTTTCCCGCTGGGATTGCATGACATCACATAGGTACATCAAATTCACATTACTCGATTTTAATCCAATCGGATTGTAAAAGGCACCTAATCTTCGTCCCAATCCGGCAATGGCGATGTTTAATCGATCGTTTGCACCCAGGATTTTCCCGTAACTTTTGGCGGAAAATCCTACCGCTCCCAATGCGGATATGCCCATGGTGGTCATGGCAGATTTTTTCAGAAATTCCCTCCTGCCAGCTTGCTCTTTACTCATAATTATTATCGGGTTAGTTTATGTTATGACTTAATTTTTTTCTGTTTTTTATTTGTCAAAAATACTCCTTGCGATTCCTAATTCCAAACCACGGATTTCGGCCAGTCCTTTTAGCCTTCCAATAGCGGAATACCCTGGGTTGGTTACCTTACCCAAATCATCCAACATCTGGTGCCCGTGATCCGGCCGCATGGGGAGGGATTTGCCGCGCCTTTGCTGGAGTGCGATAAGTGCTTCTACAACCCCGGCCGTGGGAACATCTCCTTCCAGGTGGTTGGCCTCGTGGAAATTTCCCTCCTCATCCCGCTGCGTGCTTCTCAGGTGGATAAAATGAATGTGATCGCCATACGTTCGAACCATGGCTGGCAAGTCGTTGTCTGCCCTTACGCCAAGGGAACCGGTACAAAAGGTGAATCCATTGTATGCACTGTTGTTTCCCCGAAGGATCCGGTCGTAATCGCTGGCCGTACTAACGACCCGCGGCAAGCCAAAGATAGGAAAGGGAGGGTCATCCGGATGGATGCACAGGTATACCTTGCTTTCTTCGGCTACCGGAACGATTGCTTCCAAAAACAGGTTTAGATTTTCTCCCAATTTTTCGGCACCAATCCCCTTATAGGTATCCAGGGCTTGTTGAAAGTCAGCTACCGTGTAGCCTCCCTCTGCTCCCGGTAAACCCGCGATAATGGTG
>JAWLFL010000205.1:0-7024 GCA_041685605.1 Cyclobacterium sp.
CCACGCTTTTCATAGCACTCTATGAAGGAGCTGGCCCTGATGGAAAAATGCTGGGCAAAGGCAAGCTGGTAATCAAGGTGGCTGACTTGTTACGCCAATTAAGAACCGTTAGGGCCATTCATCCCAGGTCTAAGGAAGATGGAATCAAGGCCATTGCCAGTTTTGGGAAATTCTTCGCAGGAAATGTCTTTGAAACGTATTCGAAGATAATATAAGCTTGCTCCTTACTTCAACGTGAGTTTGACCTATTTTCATTATAAAACCGTCATTCCGAGTCTCCTAGAGTGGGTATGTGCGGAGGTAGCCGTGGGAATCTTTAGTAAATCGAGACTGCCACATCATAGTGCCCACGAAAAAGGGGTCGGGGTGACGATATAGCCGGGTTTTAAGTACGTTCTTAACTCTAACGTTTCCACCAATTCATGGCGATGGAATTTCATCCGTAATGCCGGATTTACGTTCCCATTTTTCAGCAAACCAGCTTTTGGTTCGCGTGAGGAAATCACGATTGTGGTAGGTGTGATGTTGTGTGTAGAGTTGTTCGATAAAGGTTTTCAAAAGATCAACCTGCTCCTCAGAAAGCCGGTGTATCGGATTGGGGCTTTCCAGGTCCTGCTGAAAATCTTGTGAACTTCTAAAAATAATCCAATCATCGATAAGCACATTTTGAATGGAATTTAGCGAATCGGGCAGTACGATTTCCGGATAGCTGATTTTATCAAAGGACATATTAAATTGAAACAAGGTGTCTGGTTGACTTTGGTCCACTACCCAAAAAGAATCCCTATTTGATGGTAAGGTGCTGACGGTATCCTTATCTGCTAGCGTGGTGATGCTGGATTTCGTGGTAATCCAGGATTCCCAGGTTTCTGGCATGTACTTAATGGGGAAAATAAGCTGTAGTAAACTATCTCGCTTACTGGTTTGAGGCCAAAATTCTTGATAAATGACCTCGTCTGCCTGGTAGGAAATATTTCTGATTTTGGCACTTTCTTTTTCCTTGTTCTTCCATGCGTCGACGGAAAGCGTATCCGGACGAAATTCTCCGATGGGTAAACCCTTTTGATAAAGGGACAAGGCACCGGCACTGAACTGGGAGGGGAGCAGTAAGGAATCCTGAAGGGCCCAGATGGAGGAAGTTTCCGAATCATTTTGAAAGGAGTTCAGTGCTTGTTTTTTCAAAGCCCTCCACTCTGACTGATCAATGATGGAATCCCTGCTGATCCGGTACCAGAAAGTGGAATAATAGTGGTATGGTAATTCCTCGGATTCAAATTCGAATTCCTGCATGTTGCGAACCATCAGCAATAAGGTGTTCCATTTGTTGGTTGCCAGATTCCGGTTATTGTACCGGTCTTCACCCGCATTTCTAAGCGAATCTATGACAAGAAGTTCCTTTTCAATGGTATTTTCGAAATGAGAAGCCTCCTCATAACTAATGTAGTAATCGCTGGTAATATCTTCGGTCAACTGAATGATCTCGTCATGGTGGAAGACCACTCGTTTGATTTCTTTCCCTGTAAGTAAGGTAAACAGCCTGCTCAGCGTTTCTCCTCCATGCATTTCGGCCTGTTTTATGATTCCAGCATTCCGGGCATTGATGGTCAACTTTTGCACTGCATAGCTTTTTACCTTTTTGCTATCGTTGAAATCCACCCTTCCATTGTAGGTCAAAATATCAAAACCAGGAATGCCTTTCTCAGGAATGAACCAGGGGTTGATGTCTGCATTGAGTATTTTTGGGGCAAAGCCAAAGAAATGGAGTTCACTCAGTTCCTCATCGTATTGGTACATGCGTTCACTCATTCCTTTAAAATCAAAACCGGCCTTTACCGTTCCCCGCCCAATCATGGCTAATTTTTTTCTGGCTTCCCTGCGAGAAAGTGCGGCCAGTTTGTTTCCAAAATAGGCTGTTAGAAACGCGTCAACATTCCACCAGCTGTTTTGGGGATTTTCATACCAGGCCAATAGGATTTGCCGGGTTTCCCGATCATTTAGTTGTTCTACGGAGGAATTTGCTTCGCCCTGGGCTTGTAGATAAAGGAAAGCCACCACTTCCTCATAAAGTAGTAATTGACTGGTTTGGTCCCATTCTCCTAGAAAATACAGTTTTTCTAAAATGTTCTTTCGGCCCACCTGATCAACAAAGATTCTTTTACGCTCTCGACGTGTCAGGTCGCCGGATTCACCTCCTAATTCGATCCGGTTATCGGCTGAAAGGGTATGAAAATTTCGAAGATTTTCTAGTTCAAGCTGTAGCTCATCAAAGGTAAGCTCCGCCTGCGCCCGGATTTCTGGTTCTTGAAGCAAATCCATTTGGGCTTCATCAATGGAAGCCACCACTTCCCCATAATATTCGGCAGTAATCAATTCTCCCATTTCCCGTACCTCCGATATGATGTTTGCTGTCGATTCGATCCCTGGTTTTCCTCCAAAGATATTCATCGGATTCCACCAGTAGATCAATCCAACTACGAGAATTACCAGTAGAATCTCCACAACAAACCGGGCGCTATGCAATAGCTGACGTATCATGGTTCTAATAAATTATCAGGACTATTTACCTGACGAATCACCAACGAATCATTTTCAAATTGAATGTAAATCTCTTCAAAGTCAAAGCTTTTTAAAACCGTATGGATAAGTTTTCGGGCATGATTTTGACTGGATTCCACCAATCCCATAAAGGGCAGGTGGTCTCGAATATCCATTTCCGCCATTCTGAAAAATGTTTCCTGATCCTCTAAATTGATGCTGTTTAAAAAGCGATCTGGGTTTGAAATTAGCGTGTCAGCAATAAAACTATCCGGAGGATAGGAAAAGTTGATTACTTCAATGGGAGGCAGGTTTACATTTATTTTGCTTCCGTCGATGCGGATGTCTTCCTCCTTTATTCGGTTTAAATCAATTCCTGTTTTAATGCTTGCCCGGGAATAGGCCATAAAAGAGGCTTCGTTTACCGGGATAAATAATATGTTTTTGGTCTTTTTTCCGAATACTACCTTATCAATGACAAATTCCGAAACCACCAGATCGCTGGCTTGCTGTATTTTGCCAATTACCAAGCCTCTTTCATCTTGCTGGCAGGAGCAGAACATCCAACAGAAAATCACCCCAGACCATCCATGGAGCAATACTTTTTTTATGCCATCCATGTTTGTTCTTTTTTGAATTTTTCGTAATGGTTTTTCATTTTTATATGGTATTGATTGACCTTATACCCACTACCGTTATACCCATAAGCAAATGACTCCCAATCATAATTCCCCTGATTTTCTTCGGAGATATAATTTAACAAGGTTTTGCCCCGAACCTTTTTGGTTTTGATAAATTCCAGAAAATCCAGAAAATGAAAATATTCCGACTCGTGTTGACGTGCCTCAAATTCCTCAATGCTTTTGTATTTCCTTCCCTTGATAAAATGTTCCATATTTTCACCCAGAATCTGAAAAAGACCCCAGGAAGTGGCGTAAACCGCCGCTTTGAGATCGATGCTTTTGGCCTGTTCCAGGCGCTCGTATTCCTTGGCACCTGCCTGATAATGTTCTCTTGTCCACTTCTCATAAATCAGGTGCTCCTTTCCGGCCTGCAGCGCTTTAGGATCTTTTCCCGATTTTTCCAGCCAATGCCAAAATTTATGACCCTCGAAGAGGATTTTGGCACGGCCATCGTTTAAATGCCCTCTACCGGCAGATTCTACCGCAATGACCGCTTTGATCACCGGAAGGCTGATTTTTACCTGCTCCCGCTGTTCCAACTCATCCAATGCCGTCCGAATGTCCATATCGCTTAGGACTTTGCTGCTGGTATTATCCTTTATTTGAACATACTCTTCCGGAAACTGAAACTCCTCCGGCGGCACATCAAAACCGGTCGACAAGGAAACCCGCTGATTTTCTAATGGGCTTGCCTCTTCGGAATCAGAATTCCTGGTAGCGAAGGCCGAATCATCCATTTTAAAGGTGTTTTCATCGATATCGAGGTTGCTTTGGGGTTGGAATGCGGGCCATTTTTCTGCTTGGGAGCCCGCCGCACCCTGTTCAGAATTAGCTTGATTTTGATTTTCGGCCGCTCCCCTCTGGCTCCAGCGGTTTTGAAGGTATTTCAACGATTTATCCCCAAAATAGAACGCAATCATCATTAAAAATGCGGTTTCAAAAAACTCAAACTGCTGACTAAGTAAGGCCGAGTCCACTCCGGAATATTGGGTGCCGAAACTTACAATCAACAAGGCCATACCTCCCATCAGCAGCGTAAAAGCAATCATCCCCCTGACCGTTCCGGGAGGCAGTCCAAAGGTTTGGCTCCGGTAGGGATTATATTCAGGAGTGCTCATCTCGGAAGCTTTAACCGGCAAGCCCTGACTATGCCTGTCTTTTGCATCGTAGATACGTTGCCAATCTTGGTCCGTCAGCCCGTAATTAATATTGTAGTGGTAAACCGACCACATGAAATAAATAAGAAACAAGGCAATCCATATGACGGAAGTTGCCAATCCGACTGCTTGAAACAGATTATTATATTCTATATATACAAAAAAAGCTCCCAGGATTCCGAAGGTTACCAAAAGAGTGGATAAAATAACCGTACCCTTGAAAAAAAAGGTATGATAGGGGTTGAAATTCGGATTACGGTCTTTTGTTTTTGGACTAAAATACCTTGCCAATAGCGCATACATAAAAACGAGCGCAACGACTACTACCAGTCCGGATGCAATGCCGTAATTTGTGGACTCCATTCCCGGGACTATAAATAGTAATACCGCAAGCATTATTAAAAAAATGGAACCAATATGTAGCAGTACATACTTTTTTTCAGAAGAATCCTTCTTTTTCTCTTCTGTCGTTTCCGGTTTGTTATCAGCAGTTTCCATGTATAAAGGGACTATAGGTGGTATTTTTTTTAGTTGTTGACAGCTTCCAGGGTTTTTTCCCTGAGTCCTGCTCGTTCCATCCAATCTTCGTTAAGGATTTGGATTGCAAGGCCCTCCTGGGAGGTTATTTTAGGATATATTTTCTTGTAGAAGCGTTCAAACGCCCGCTGGGAATGGGTAACCATTTTTTCACTCGAACCGGTATTCACTCCGTCGGCAAGGAGTATGCATCCCCTGGTATCCTGATGGTTGTTTCCGATATGAATGTAAACCAGCTCGTAATTGGGAATATTTTTGATTTCTATGTGGTACTCAAACCAGGGAAAACGCTTCCGGTACCTTTTGGTCAGGTCGCTTAGGCTTGGATTGAAAGATAAGGAATACCTTCCTTCTGGTATTCGCGTACCACCGGGTAATTTCTCATCCCGGTGGGTGTCTTCCAGGGTATAACAGAAAAATTGCTTTCCCAGGTATAATAGGCCCAGACTCGTGTTGCCATCATCCAGGTACCTTAAAAGCGTTAGTTCGGAACTGGCCAGAAATTCCCAGCTTTCCGGATGGGTTTCGGGGAGATTTTTTAGCAGATATTCTTTTTTCTTATTTTTTCCCGAAGGGGATTGACTTGTTTCAGTTGTGAGAGCGGAGGGAGCGGCCAAATCATTTTTAAAAAGGTTTTTCAGTGATTGCAGCCCTTTTCTAGAAAAATAAATGATGTATCCGATAAAGCCTACCAGCCAAAACCAAACGGTTTCGATCAGTTCAGGATTGGCAAAGAATACGATGATGACCAGGACGGCCAAAGCTACCAGAAGTAGTCCAAAAATCCTGTTCATACTGATTTAAGTTATAAGATAAGTCAGATCGTAATGCCTTTTTATTTCAAACCAAAATTTAATTATTAAAACAAGAAGATCAAAGAAATTTTTATCTTTATTACGCTGGAATTCAAATGAAACGCCCCCGCCTTCTGAAATGTTAGAAAAAGGACGCTTATCCTCTTTCAGCTTATTTAGAAAAATTATGAATTACAGCTTTGGAGATCATAAATGATTCAAAATCATTTAAAAAATAAAGACAAGTTGTATTTTTAATTTATAAGGCTTTGGTTGTATCGTTTGCTTCCCTTGGAATTATTTCAACGGTAGTACAAATCACTGCCATTTTTCATTATTTTGTTTATCAGGGCAAGATCCCTTTGAAATACCAAACAAAATGTAGTAAATTCATACAATAACAATACAAATATCAAAATGGCTAACTACAAACTTCAAATCAACGGCACAAACTACGAAGTAGATGTGGATGAAGACACTCCTTTATTGTGGGTACTTCGTGACAACCTGGGCCTGGTAGGTACGAAATACTCCTGTGGAGTCGCTCAATGTGGTGCCTGTACGGTACACGTCAATGGCGAAGCAGTAAGATCCTGTGTTTTACCCATTTCAGCTGTAAAAGAGGATAAAATAACGACCATTGAAGGCCTTTCCGAAAAGGGAGACCATCCCGTACAGCAAGCCTGGGAAGAAGTAGACGTGGCCCAATGCGGCTATTGTCAGGCAGGACAGATTATGACGGCAGCGGCTTTGTTGAAGAAAAATCCCAATCCGAGTGATGAGGAAATCATTAGCGGTATGAACGCTAACATCTGTAGGTGTGGTACCTACCATCGAATTAAGGAAGCAGTAAAATTGGCATCAGCTAAAACCAACTAATCATGAATAACGGATTAAAAACAAACAGAAGAGATTTCTTGAAAATTGCCGCCACCGCCGGAGGAGGACTTCTGATCGGTTTTAACTGGTCCAGCTGTGATTCCCCCAAGATGAAGGTGGTCAGCGAGGAAGAAATCATGAACAGTGCCTTAGGCTTTAACAGTTACCTGTCCATTTCGCCAACCGACCATGTGGTCATTTTCTCCCCAAATCCCGAACTGGGTCAAAACATCAAAACCTCGTTTCCAATGATTGTGGCCGAGGAGTTGGATGTGGATTGGTCTAACGTAAGAGTGAAACAGGCTTTTTTAGATACTGAAAAATACGATCGGCAGGTGACCGGAGGGTCAGGAGCCATGCCCCATTCCTGGGAACGATTGCGAAAAGCAGGGGCTACTGCCAGGCAAATGCTTTTACAGGCCGCGGCTAAAAGGCTTGG
>JAWLFL010000035.1:0-1669 GCA_041685605.1 Cyclobacterium sp.
TTTTGAAGAAAAGTCCCGCTTACTGGCTTCTTATGGAATAGATCATTTGTTATTCATTCCGTTTACGAAGGATTTTTCAAAAATGCCCTCCGAAGAATTTATACGTTCAGTGCTGGTAGAAAAGATTCGGACAAAAATTTTGGTAATCGGTTACGACCATCGATTTGGAAAAGGTAGGGAGGGAAGTTTTGAGCATTTGAAAGCCCGGCAAAAGGACTATGATTTTGAATTGGAGGAAATCCCGCGGCAGGACATCGATAATGTCGGAATCAGCAGCACCAAAATAAGAAGAGCACTGGAGTCAGGTGATATTGCCACCGCCAATGAATTTCTTGGAAAACCTTACTTTCTGGAGGGCGTGGTCATTCGTGGAGATCAAATCGGCCGTACCCTGGGATTTCCTACCGCCAATATCAAAATGGAAGAACCGGAAAAGCTGATCCCCATGGATGGGGCCTATCTTGTTCGTGTAAAAACTGGATCTGATAGCTATGGAGGAATGCTGAATATAGGCAAAAGGCCTACTGTTTCGGGGGAAGTTAAAAACGTAGAAGTGAACATTTTAAATTTCGAAGGTGATTTATATGGAAAAAACATCGAAGTTGCGTTTCTGGAATTTTTGAGACCGGAAAAAAAATTCGGAAATTTAGAGGCTTTGAAAGATCAATTGCAAAAGGACCGACAACAAGCACTTGCCTTTTTCGGACCGGATAAAATCAAACCGCATGATAAATAAAGAAGTAAAAGATGCCGAAGATGCCATCAGGGATATTTCCGATGGATCGGTGCTCCTTTTGGGAGGTTTTGGACTTTGCGGCATTCCGGAAGCAGGGATACAAGCACTTGTAGGAAAAAACGTAAAAGGACTTACCTGTATCTCCAATAATGCAGGCGTTGATGATTTTGGTGTTGGCTTGTTGCTGAAAAAACGAATGATCAAGAAGCTGATCGCGAGCTATGTAGGAGAGAATAAAGAATTCGAAGACCAATACCGAGCGGGAGAATTGGAGCTGGAACTCATTCCCCAGGGGACGCTGGCCGAACGCATTCGTGCCGGGGGTGCAGGAATCCCTGCTTTTTTCACGCCGGCAGGCATCGGTTCAGAATTGGCAGAAGGAAAAGAAATCCGCGAATTTGACGGCCGGTTGTACTTGCTGGAACGCTGGATCAAGGCAGATTTTGCCCTGGTCAAAGCCTGGAAAGGAGACACGGCCGGGAATTTGATTTACAAGGGTACGGCCAGAAACTTCAATCCTTTGATGGCAGCTGCGGGAAAGATAACCATAGCAGAGGTGGAGCAACTAGTGCCTGCCGGCGAGCTGGATCCGAATCAAATTCACACCCCGGGAATTTATGTTCAGCGCATATTTCAGGGAGCCGGTTATGAAAAAAGAATTGAAAACATCACCGTTTCTCCGTAATTTTTACCCATGCTTAGCAAAGAACAAATAGCCCGCCGAATAGCCAGAGAAATTAAAGATGGACAGTACATCAATTTGGGGATTGGCATCCCTACGCTGGTCGCTAATTACATACCCGACCACCTACAGGTAGTCCTCCAATCTGAAAATGGACTGTTGGGTATCGGTCCCTATCCGCAGTCTTCGGACATCAATCCTGACCTGGTCAATGCCGGCAAAGAAACCATCTCCATGGTCAAGGGTTCCTC
>JAWLFL010000035.1:1769-27903 GCA_041685605.1 Cyclobacterium sp.
TACAAAAATGAAAAAATCCGAAATCAAATTCACTGTATCCCTGGACGATAAAAACCTCCCTAAAAGTATTGAATGGGATGCTTCTGATAAAGAAGCGGAAGGAATGGAATCCACCAGAAGCATTAGCGTGAATGTTTGGGATAACTTAAATCAAAGCACCTTGCGAATCGATCTCTGGACCAATGAAATGTCAGTGGCCGAAATGAAGCGTTTCTACATCGATATCTTAGGTGGCATGGGCCAAACCATCCTGAACAGTACCGGAGACGAGTATTTTTCAGAAGAAATCAAAGCACTTTGCGACCGCTTGGTCACGCATGTCAACGAAGAAAACAAATCAAAGTAAGGTACCAAAAAGCCCCAAAATTCGAAGCCCCTGTTTTTTTGGGGCTTTTTTATTCCCCTCAGGAGTCACCTACATTAAAACTATATTGGATTTTTATTACCTTAAGCGAATGCTTTTCGTTAAACAATCAAAAGACCAATTGTAAATTAATACTCAAATTATTCAATTGTTTGGATAATTTTAAGGGGACTATCAGAATAAGATCTATAAAAAAGTAAATTTTAACCCTAGCTCATCATGTCATGAAAAACGTTACAATGTATTTCAGGCCAGGCTTTTGGTCGCTAATTCTGGGGTTTTTCATTTCTTTTTCCCAATTAAACGCCCAAAGTACCACCTCTATTTCGGGAAAAGTGACGGAATCCGAAACCAACGAAGCGTTAATAGGAGTCAACATACTGGTAAAAGGGAAGGTTATCGGAACCATCACAGACCTAAATGGTGATTTTAACTTAACCATCAATCAGCCCCCACCTCTTACCCTCGTATTTTCAATGATCGGTTTTGCCAGCCAGGAAATTCAAATTACCGAAAATGAGGTTACCGGCCTACAGGTTGAATTAGAAGAACAAACCATGCTGGGGCAGGAAGTAGTGGTTTCCGCCTCCAGGGTAGAAGAAAGCATTCTCCAGTCCCCGGTGACCATTGAGAAGATGGACATACTGGACATCCGGGAAACCGCCAGTGATACTTACTATAAAGCCATTGCCAATCTCAAAGGAGTGGATGTCACCAGCACCTCTATCAATTTTCAGATCCTAAATGCCCGGGGTTTCAATTCCACGGGTAATACCCGATTTGTCCAACTGACGGATGGCATGGATACCCAGGCGCCTGCCTTAAATTTCCCCATTGGAAACCTCAACGGACCTTCAGAATTGGATGTGGAAAGTGTGGAATTTATCCCGGGAGCCGCTTCTGCCCTTTACGGCCCCAATGCCTTTAACGGTATTTTGTTAATCAACAGCAAGAGCCCTTTTGAATACCAGGGCCTAAGTGCCTTCTACAAGCAGGGCATCAACCATATAGGAGGAAGAGCAGGAGAACCTGCTTCCCCCCAACCCATGTTTGAGGGCTCCATTCGGTATGCCAAGGCCTTTAATAACAAATGGGCCTTTAAAATAAGTGCTTCCTTTATGGAAGCAGAAGACTGGTACGGAACGGACCAGACCGATCTCAATCAGGGAGCACAAGGAGACCTACCCTTCAACCCCGGTGAAAATCGGGTGCATGTGTTTGGGGATGAGGTGGCCAATAATATCGGATTACTGAGAAATGTGGGGGCCATTCAGCAACAAGCCAATGCATTGGGATTGGGGGGCTATATTGGCAGCATTCCAGATCAGGTCGTGTCGCGAACAGGTTACGACGAACGCGACCTGGTAGACTATGGGGCCAAAAACTACAAAGTAAGCGGTGCCCTTCATTTCCGGGTAAATGACCAGGCAGAATTATCCTATACGCTGAATTACGGTTCCGGAACTTCCGTTTATACGGGAGCTCAGCGTTACTCATTGAATAATTTTAACATCACCCAACACAAGCTGGAGTTAACCGCAGACAGCTATTTTTTGAGAGCCTACACCACGCGGGAAAATTCCGGGGACTCTTACATTGCTGACCTGACGGGAGTAAATATCAACGAACAGTGGAAGGGAAATGCACAGTGGTTTGGAGAATATACATTGAATTACCTGGGAGCCCTTGCTCTGCAACAGGTAGCCCCAGGCAGCATGGGGACAGCGAGCCAACAAATGGAAGCCCACCGGTTTGCCAGAAACCAGGCAGATCAGGGCAGGTTCCTACCGGGAACGCCAGAATTTGAAAGCGCAGAACGGAATATCCGGGCAGACTTTATCCCGCAGGGATCTTTGTTCAATGACCGCTCCCGAATGTATATGACTGAAGGACAGTACAATTTCAAAAATGAAATTGATTTTATGGACCTTCAGGTAGGTGCCTCTTACCGGGTTTATGACCTAAGGTCCAACGGCACCATTTTCGCAGACGTAGAAGGGAATGATATTTCGGTAACCGAATTTGGTGGCTATGCGCAAGCTTCCAAACGGGTTTTGCAGGAAAAATTAAAAATCACCGGTTCGGTACGGTACGACAAGAATGAGAATTTTGAAGGCCAGTTTAGTCCCCGGATTTCAGGGGTATTTACCGAGGGGAACAGTAACTTTCGCCTTTCATACCAAACGGGATTCCGGATGCCTACCACCCAGGCCCAACACATCGATTTAAATGTGGTTTCCGCACGATTGATCGCTGGCCTGCCCTACTATAGAGAAAAATACAACGTTTTTGAAAATGCCTTTTCCCTGGCTTCTGTTCAGGCGTATACAGAAGCGGTGGCATCCGGAGAAAGTCCGGTCGCTGCCTCCGCCACCAACTTATTGGAGCAAGTGACGGATTTGCCAGCACTCAGGCCAGAAAAAGTCAATTCCATCGAGCTGGGTTATAAAGGACTACTCGCCGACAATCGCGTATTGATTGACCTCGCCTATTACTACAATAGTTACGATGATTTTATATCCCAAACAGCTATACGCAAAGCCCCGGGACCGGTGTATCCGGGAGCTTCACCAGCTACCGATCAGGGTGCTATCAATGCCATCAATGCCCCCACCCTATTGACCCCTGTCACCATCCCCGGTCAGGAAAACACCTTTCAAACCTACACCAATATCGTTGACCGGGAGGTAGAAGCTCATGGAGCGGTTATTGGCCTCACGTACAACTTGCCTAATAATTACAGCATTGGAGGAAACTACAATTTTAACCGAATGATCACCGCTTTCGAGGAAGGATTTTTATCCGAATTCAACACCCCTGAGCACAAATACAACATTAGCTTCGGCAACCGAAAACTCACTGAAAACCTGGGATTTAACCTGACCTACAGGTACCAAACGGCCTTTCGATGGGAATCCTCCTTTGCCCAAGGGGACGTTCCGGAAGTACATAATGTGGATGCACAGGTATCGTATAAGCTAAAGCGCTTAAAATCGGTCGTAAAATTGGGCGGATCGAACGTTTTCAACAACCGTTATTTTCTAAATTTCGGAGGGCCGACCATTGGAGCCATCTACTACGTTTCCATCACCTTTGACGAGTTGCTCAACTAAAAAATCAAAACATGAATCGAATTTTCTCAGTTCTGATAACGCTATCTTTAGGATGGCTGGTTTCCTGCCAGTACACCTTTCCGGAAGATCCCATGCTGACTCCCCAACCCGGTCAGGCAGATTTTAGTAAAATGATTACCATCGGAAGTTCGATTACGGCGGGAGTAATGGACGGCGCTCTTTATAACAGGTCACAGCAAAATTCCTTTGCCGTTATCCTTGCTGAACAGATGAAAGCCGCTGGTGGCGGCACATTCAATCTGCCAGATATCAATGCGGAGGTAGGTTCGTTTATTTTAAGCCCCCCGGGTGCAAACCTGGGAAGACTTATTTTGAAAGTCAATGGAGGCACCGTGGCGCCAGAACCCATCGTACCGGGCAATCCGATTACTCCCTTTTCCGGTAATAAATCCGAAATTAATAATTTTGGTGTGAATGGTTTGTCCCTGGCCGCTGCCCTGGTACCCGAAACGGGTAACCCCAATCAGCCAAACCATCCCCTTTTCAACCCCCATTATGCCCGGTTTGCCAGTGATCCGGGTAGCTCTACTCTTATCGGAGATGCCGTGGCGGCACTGGCAGATGGTGGCACTTTTTTCGTGTTTTGGTTGGGAAAAAATGATATCCTTCCCTATGCCATTGCCGGTGGTGCTGTGCCCGAGCTCCTGACTGGCGACCAGGAATTTTCTCAGAGGTATCAGACGGCTTTGGGAGCCGTGTTGCGGGCGAATCCCACTACCAAGGGTGCTGTCGGCAACATTCCGGATCTCAATACCTTACCTTTTTTTAGTACGGTTCCCTGGAATGCGTTGCCTCTTTCGGCGAGCCTCGCTAGCCTGGCCAATGGGGCTTACACCCAGTACAATCAGGTTTTGGAAGGCATAGCATCATCGGGACTGATCAATGAAGCCGAAAAAAACCTTCGAAAAATCAATTTTCAGCCCGGTCAAAATGGTTTTGTCATCGAGGATAAGACCCTGACCGACCTTCGCGAATTGGGAATACCATCGATAAGGTTAAGTAAACCGGAGGATAAAGTAGCCCTCACTACCGCCCAAATCTTGGGTCAGTTAGTTGAAGGCAATGAGTCTGCTATTCAAGGGGTGACCGTGCCTATAGGAGATCAGTTTGTGTTGTTGCCTTCGGAACAATCGCTAATGGAACAAAAAATAGCCACCTTCAACCAACTAATCCAGTCTATGGTAGCGACCGACCCGGAACGGCTGGTATTGGTCGATATAAACGATCTTATGAAGCGCGTTGCACAGGGCACCATCAGTGCAGGTAACGTTCCCCTTAGCAATTCCATTACACCCCCTAACGGAGGATTTTCTACGGATGGCATTCATCCAAATGCCAGAGCGAATGCTTTTCTCGCAAACCATTTTATAGAATCCATAAACGAAAAATGGGAAAGCACCATTCCAAAGGTGAATCCCAATGCCTTCATGGGAAATGATTTGCCCAGATAGCCTATGGTAACGGGTATTGTCATTCTTGCAGCGGGAAATTCAAGCCGGTTGGGGCATCCCAAACAGCTGGTGGAATTCCAGGGCAAGTCATTATTAGAAAACACCATAAAAATGGCTTTGGAACTGCATGTGGGTCCAGTTATGGTGGTCGAGGGGGCTTATAGCTTTGACCTGTCTGCTGAGCCGGGGTTGCATACCATCCGAAACAGCGAGTGGAAAAGAGGTATGGGTAGCTCCATCAAACTGGGGTTGGCTTCCCTTGAGAAAATAGCAACCATCGATCAGGTCCTCATACTCCTGTCCGATCAGCCGTTGATCACCACAGCTCATCTAAAAGCCCTATTGAATAAAAAAAAGGAAACGGTCCTCCCTATGATCGCTTCCTTTTATAAAAGAGTCCCGGGAGTGCCCGCTCTTTTTGATAAAAGTTGTTTTTCCAGTTTGCTTTCACTCGAAGACAAACACGGTGCTAAAAACATATTTCACACCCATCCGGAGCAGGTTGGGCTGGTATCGCTTGAAGTTGCAAAGATTGACATCGATACGCCAGATGATCTACGGGCATTAAATAGTTCCAATTGGAGTCATTTTGACTAAGTCCGGCTCCATTTTCTGATCCGGTATCCTTTAAAGGCATAAAACATGAGATACAGATAGCAGGGAACCAGTACCCAATAAGCCTCTCTTAATCCCGCCGTATCGGCAAAATACCCATACACCATGGGCAGGATCGCATTGCCGCACAGTCCCATTATCAAAATGGAAGCTCCCAGTTTGGTAAATTTTCCTAATCCGTCCAACGCCAGAGGCCATATTCCTGCCCAAACCAGGGAGTTTGCCAGTCCAAGCAACACCACAAACCAGATGGAAATGTCTACCTCCATTCCCAAAAATGAAACCGCTCCTCCCCACCAAAGGATACAAAAGGTAAACAATAGCCCCATGGTGGTGAAAGCTCTAAGTACCGTCACCTGTGAAAGGAATTTGGGAATAACGATGATGCCAAAAATATAGCCTGCAATCATGGCTGCCAGGGTATAGGACGGAAACACTTTGGCATCCAGCAAAGAAATATCCATGGAAATGGCATAGCTCATAATGGTATCGATCGCAATCACCTGCGTGCCTACATGTAAGAAAATGGCTACAGCACCTAATATCAAATGGGGAAACTGAAGAATATAAGACTTGCTGGCATTCGCCTGAGAGATTGTTTCATTTTCTGCTTCGGTATTGATCTCCGGTAAAGGGGATATTCTCACCAAAATACCCAAAAGCACCAGCACCGTGCCCACGATCGCATAGGGCACCATGACCCTGCGGACCAATTCATCCAGAAAACTTTCTCTTTCAGAAGCTTCCATAAGGGGCAACTGTGAAATGATTTGATCGTCTGAAACCCGGAGAATGACGGCTGCAAATATCAAAGGGGCCAATATTCCAGCCCCTTTGTTTAAGATTCCCATGATGCTTATCCGTTGGGCGGCACTCTCTTTTGGTCCCAAAATCGTGATGTAAGGATTTGCGGCCGTCTGCAACACCGCCAATCCCGCACCTATCAAAAACAGTCCCAACAGAAAGAGCTCGTAGGTACGGACCATTGCTGCCGGCAAAAACACAAAGGCACCCAACGCCATGACCCAAAAACCGACCATCATTCCCTTTTTAAAGCCTACCGCTTTAAGCAAATAAGAGGCTGGCACCGAGAAAATAAAGTAAGAGATGTAGAAAGCAAAGGCTACCAAATAGGATTGAAAATTATTCAGCTCACAGGCTATTTTGAAATACGGTATCAAAATGGCATTCACCCAGGAAACGAATCCAAAGATGAAAAACAAGCCCCCGATAATGGCAATGGACTGATAGGTTTGTCGTTGGTTGAGCGTTCCGATTTCTACGGTTTGGGTTTTGGGCATGGTGGGGTTTGGCTATTCGTTTACAGCAGTGGATGAATCCAGAAGGGAGGCAGATGCTTCATCCAGGTACAGGGAACAATCCGGATGCTCCTGTAGAATACTGGCAGGGAAATCCGGACTAGGTTCATTTTCCAGGCAGGACTTCACTGCCGCTGCTTTCCGGGAATCCGGTACGGAACAAATAATTTTTTTAGACTTCATGATCTGCCGTATGGACATGCTGATTGCCCGGGTGGGAACAGCATTCAGGTCTGGAAACCAACCTTCATTAAACTGCTGCTTCCTGCAAGCCTCGTCCAAATCCACCACCAGATACGGATCTTCAGTTTCAAAGTCAGCAGGCGGATCGTTAAAGGCAAGGTGGCCATTTTCACCAATCCCTACCAAGGCCACATCAATTGGGTTTTTCCGAATCACTTCCCCCAATCGTTCCGTTTCCTTTATTGGGTCTTTCTCTCCATCTATGAAATGGAAGGCTTTCAAGGGTGCTACTTTTTCGACGAATCGTTCTTTCAGGTATTTTCTGAAGCTAGCCGGGTGTGAGATGTCCAAGCCCAGGTATTCGTCCAGGTGAAACATGGTTACCTTCTTCCAATCGATATCCTGATGTGCCAAGAGGCCCTTGATCGTCTCAAACTGGCTGGTTCCGGTGGCCAGAATAATGTTTGCCTCACCTTTATCTTTAATGGCAGATTGGATGGCAAGAGCCGCTTCCTCTCCGGCAGCTTTTCCAAGATCCGCCGGGGTTTTACGTTTATATGTTTTCATTCAACAAATTTTTTTAGGTTTTGCCTGAAAGTGGTAGAAATTCAGTGAACTTCCAAATAGATTTAAATACCTGGTCCTTTTTTTCTGTGAATAAATCCGCTAGGCAGTTAATATTTTGGTGGTTCCTCCATTACTCAATTCCACATCTACCGGAGCATTATTTTTCCAGGCACCACGGGTAAAGTCAGGCACATCAATCGCTCCACTCCTATTGGCTACCGACCATTCGCTTAATGGTCCGATGGAACTCCATGCTGCGGCGTCGTAAACGTCCATATCCAATGGAATCCCATTTCTGAGGCAATCAATCATTCGCCAATCCATCAAAAAATCCATTCCTCCATGGCCCCCAATTTGCTTGGCCAATTCCCCGATTTTTTTGACGATGGGAGGTTGGTATTTTTCTTCCAGTATTTGCATATCCTCTTGGGATAACCAGCCTTCGTGTCCTTCGGAAATTTTGCCCGGCAGCGGATATTTCTGGGCATAGGCTTCTGTGCCACTGATGGTATGCAACCTGGAATAGGGCCTGGGAGAAGTAACATCGTGCTGTAGCAGGATGGTTCTTCCCTGCTCGGTCTTGATGGTGGTGGTATTCATATTGCCTCGAAAATTTTTACCCGCAAACGGCTGGTAAAAGGGATCCTCGGCAGCCAAAGCCTTCGCTTTCTTTCCCATCATAAAATCGCGACTGGACACCGAAACAAGATAATCCATCCGGTCACCCCGATTGATATTCATCACCTGCGCCACAGGACCTAATCCATGCGTTGGGTAAAGGCTTCCATTACGCATGTTTTGCTTAAGCCGCCACATGTCGTAATACTTCGTTTTAGAAAAGTTACCCTCGAGAATATCGTGAATATAGGCCCCTTCCCCATGGATAATTTCCCCAAAGTATCCCTGTCTCGCCAGGTTCAAGGTCAGCAATTCAAAAAAATCGTAGCAGGTATTTTCCAGCATCATGCAGTGTTTCCGGGTCTTTTCGGAGACTTCCACCAATTGCCAGCATTCATCCAGTGTGATCGCTGCCGGCACCTCGGTGGCAGCATGCTTGCCCTGCTCCATGGCATAGACAGCCATCGGGGTGTGTAGGTACCAGGGTGTTGCGATGTAAATCAGGTCCAGATCCTCTCGCTCACACATTTCCTTCCAGGCATCTTCCGAACCCGTATAGACAGCAGGGTCGTGAGGAGTTTCTTTGATGCGTTCTTTCACGTGGCTGATTCGCTCCGGCCTTAGATCACATAACGCTGCTATCTCCACCCCCTCTATTTTACTCATCCTGACGACGGCTCCCGGACCCCTGTTTCCCAGTCCAACAAACCCTATCCTTACTTTGTCCAGGGCGGGTGCGGCGTAACCGCTCATATTGAATCCTGCCGGCCTGACCGGGAAATTGCCCGGAATGGGAGAAGCGTTTGATTCTGTAGGCCAGCCCGATAAGGCTGAAAGGCCTGCTAAACTTCCTATTTTAATGAAATCCCTTCGATTCTTTTTCATACCTGTATTTAGTCGTTGATTTCGAAAATATTTCCATCTGTCCTGCGGTTTTTTACAGATGGAGAAATTAAAAATACTTTTAAATTCCAAATAAATAAAATAAATTGGTAGGAATCCGCCAAATCGAGGGATTTTCGGATATAAAACCCCAGACCACCTAATAAATTAATCATGAGTACTACTACTTCCAGTGAACAACGAAAAGATCCTGAGCTTGGATCGCCAGTATCTGCCGCTCCTTCTTCATCCAAACGTTTACTTTCTATAGATGCCCTAAGGGGATTTGACATGTTATTGATTGCAGGAGGGGGTACTTTTCTCGTCCTGCTTGAAGGAAAAACTGGGATTGGAGCCATCGACTGGATGGCCAAACAGCTTTCTCATCCTGCATGGAATGGCTTTACCTTTTACGATTTCATTTTCCCTTTATTCCTATTTATCGCTGGCGTTTCGCTTACTTTTTCTTTGAATAAGGGAAAGGCCATGGGCCTGGCCAATGGTACCCTGTATCGAAAAACCTTTATCCGTATGCTTATCCTTATACTTTTAGGCATCGTATATAAAAATTCCCCCATCCCCTTTTTCGAACCTTCCCAGATAAGGCTGGGAAGCGTCCTGGGAAGAATCGGCCTGGCGACCTTTGTCGCTACACTGTTTTACCTGAATATGGATTTTTACAAAAGATTGGCTTCCGGGTTGGCTATCTTATTGCTCTACTATGCGGCCTTGTATTTAATTCCTGTGCCGGGATACGGAGCAGGTGACCTAAGCTTCGAAGGAAACCTGGTCGGATGGTTTGATCGAACCTTCCTACCCGGCCGATTGCTTCAGGGCAGCTATGACGAATTGGGTTTACTGACCCAACTACCCTCCCTGTGTCTGACATTATTCGGAACCCTTGCCGGTGAAATACTGGGTAAAGCCTGGCTGGACAAGCGAAAGGGCCAGTATTTGGCTATCGCAGGAGTAGCGGGAATAGCTGTTGGCCTACTATGGAGCCTTCATTTCCCCATCAACAAGCACCTCTGGACCAGCTCCTTTATCCTGCTGACTACAGGAATGGCCTTTTTGTTTTTACTGATGTTCTATTGGATTATCGATGTTTGGCATATCCGAAAGTGGGCGTTCTTTTTTCAGGTTATCGGACTGAATTCCCTAACCATCTACTTCGCTTACAGTTTCATCGATTTTGGGTATACAAGCAAAAAATTATTTTCAGGCCTGTATGCTCCTTTGCCCGAGGATTGGTACCCTGTATTTCAGGCATTTGGAGCATTCCTGTTGGTCTGGGTGTTTCTGTACCTGCTCTACCGACTCAAAATATTCGTAAAGGTTTAACCTTCAGAATCCTTTACCAATAATGCCATGGAAGCGGCAATAGCCATCAGCGTATCTGTTTCACTTTCGGTGAATTCATAAGGCTCTTTTTTGGCTATTCCCAAGGTTCCAAAAAGTTTGCCGTCTAAAAGCATGGGAGCGGTGATAGCTCCCTCCACCTTGGTATCTTTGGCTCCAGGGCGGACGACACCGGAGGCATCCGTCTGAAGGTTGCAAACCTGTACGGCCTCCTTTCGTTCAGCAGCGATCCCTGCCATTCCTTTTCCCACCGGGATTTGGGTCATTTTGGGTAATAAAAAGTCGGGAATTCCCTGCTTTGCCTTTAACTCCAAAATAGCGGTTGTAGGATTCAACACGTGCAAGGTACCCGTCACGCAGTCAAATAGCTGTAGCGTTTGTTCCAGCCATTGCTGCCAATCCGGATTTTTGGTTGACTTTATGGATTCGATCAGGTCTTCAGATGTCATGGTTTCGGGAGGTTTATTATTGAATATGCATGCAATATTACGTATTTTCTCCCTTCATTCTGAATGAATTTTTATAAATTCGACCAAACAATAAATCAAGGATGCAACTTTTTTTTGAAGAACAAATCAACGGGGAGGCGTTTACACTGAGTGATAAAGAATCCCACCACCTGGTCAAGGTTTTACGAAAAAATATAGGTGACACCGTACTTTTCACCAATGGAAAGGGATCGTTTTTTACCTGCATGATTGCGGAAAACCATCCAAAAAAATGTAAACTAAAAATAATCGAACAGGAATTTAATCCTCAGGAAACGTTCCACATTCATCTTGCGGTGGCCCCTACCAAAAATACGGACCGCATGGAGTGGATGGTAGAAAAAATCACTGAAATCGGATTTAATGAGATCACTTTTCTGAAGACCACCCATATTGAGCGAAGTCAGGTAAACCTGGATCGACTGACAAAAAAACTGATTGCAGCCTGCAAACAAAGTTTTAAAGCCTGGCTGCCGGAAATGAATGAGATCACCCCTTTTGAAGAATTTGTTGCGGACAAAACGTTTGCTACCTACGATCGATACATTGCTTATCTGGATAAAGACAATACCCAGCACTTGATGCAATTGGCAAAGCCTAACCGATCCTACCTGGTCTTAATCGGACCGGAAGGAGATTTCAGTCCGGGTGAGATCAGCCTGGCATTGGAAAAAGGCTTCCAGCCCTGCTCCCTGGGAAAACACCGCCTCAGAACCGAAACAGCTGGCCTCGCCGCAGTTCATTCGTTGAACCTGGTTAACCTACCTGAAAAATAAAGGGGAAACTGAGTAAAAAATTTCTATTCAAACCATTGGCGAGGTGGCGGGGCTAGGGTCGCTTATATCATTGGTTGATCGCATCGTAATACCGAAGAGCCCTCTCCAGGTCTTCCGGTACATCGATGGCCACCGCCTGGTGGCTGGTTTCGACCATTTTCACCTGATAACCGTTTTCCAGCAGTCGCAATTGCTCCAGCATTTCGGCCTTCTCAAGTGCTGACTTCTCCCAACCGGTGAATTTCATCAACAACGACTTTTTGTAGGCGTAAATCCCTATGTGCCGGAAATAGTTAGGTTGGCTGTTACTGTTTCGTTGAAAGGGTATGGGCGAACGGCTGAAATAAAGAGAAAAATTTTCCGAATCGGTGACCACTTTTACAATATTCGGGTTTTGAATCAAGGCATCCCCGGAGATAGGTGTCATTAAAGAAGCTACTTGTACTTGATCGTCCTCAAATACCGCTACTAAATCCGAAAGGGATTTTTCATCCTGAAAAGGTTCGTCCCCCTGAACGTTCACGATTATTTCGGCATCCAGGGAGGCGGCTGCTTCCGCAATTCGGTCTGATCCGCTTTCGTGTTCCTTTTTACTAATAAATACCTTCCCTCCCTCCTGTTGAATGGCAGCAGCTATATCCTGGTGATCGGTAACCACCATTACTTCATCAAATACTCCGGTATTCAGGGTGCTGAGGTAGGTTCGGGCAATCAGAGGCTTTCCCCTTAGATCAGCCAGCAACTTCGCAGGAAAGCGGGTAGCGCCGAATCTTGCGGGAATTAATGCTACTGTTTTCATTTATTCAAATTACTGTTTTAACTTTATTCATCCGAACACTGTTCTACTCTCCGGTAACCAATGACTCGGCCGAGGGGACAAAAGGAAAAACAAAACTACTCATTTTTTACCCAAATGAAGTTTTAACCTCTCAAATTATAAAAAGTTTACATAAGTGCAACCAACGAAATTAAGATGCAACCTAAAAAAATAATTCGCTACCTGCTGGGATTTTGGATCCTTTCAGCGTTTTCATTTGTGCACGCACAAAACGAAAATTACGTTAAGGAAAATTACATCAAAACAGAATACGACATCCCCATGCGAGACGGTGTAACCCTTCACACCGTTATCTACCATCCCAAAGATCAATCGGTGGATTATCCCATCCTGATGCAACGTACCCCTTACAATGCGGGGCCTTACGGGGAAGGGAACATGCGAAATGCCCTGGGCCCCTCACCTTTTTTGATGAAAGACGGGTATATTTTTGTTTATCAGGATGTCCGGGGAAGGTGGATGTCAGAGGGAATGTACGACAACATGCGGCCAACCGTCGGTATCCGAACTGGAGATCCTGAGGAAATCGACGAGAGCACGGATACCTATGATACCATTGAGTGGCTACTGGAAAATTTGGACAATCACAATGGGAAAGTCGGTCAATGGGGCATCAGTTACCCGGGGTTTTATAGTGCCGCGGCCCTTCCCTATGCCCATCCTAATCTGCTAGCGGTTTCACCTCAGGCTCCCATCGCCGATTTTTATTTTGACGACTTTCACCACAATGGTGCCTACTTTCTGAGCTACTGGTTGGCTACCAGTGTGTTCGGGTACCAAAAAGACAGCCCGACAGACGAGGCCTGGTACGAAATGGTGAATCCCGGAACGAATGACGGCTACCAGTTTTTTATGGATATGGGACCACTGAAAAATGCCGATGCCTATTATGGGGAGGATAATTTTTTCTGGCAACAACTGAAATCCAACCCGAATTACAATGAGTTTTGGCAAGAGCGGAGTATCATTCCGCATTTAAGCGATGTTTCTCCTGCCGTGATGGTGGTCGGAGGCTGGTTTGACGCAGAAGATCTCTACGGGCCCCTTACCATTTATAAAACCATCGAAAAAAACAACCCAGACACCTATAATACCCTGGTAATGGGCCCCTGGTCCCATGGAGATTGGTCCAGAGAAAGAGGCGTTCAAACCGTTTCCAACATGTACTTTGGTGATTCCATCTCTACCTGGTACCAAAAAGAGGTAGAATTTACATTTTTCAACCATTTCCTCAAAGGAGAAGGAAATGGAAACACCGGATTACCCGAAGCCTACCTATTTGATACCGGCGAAAACCAATGGGATAAATTTGAAAATTGGCCTCCAAAAGAAAGCGAGTGGACGAGTTTTTACTTACAGGAAAACGGGGGCTTGTCTAAAGATAAACCCAGTGGCAACCGGTTTTCAAAATTTGAATCCGATCCCGAAAATCCGGTTCCTTACAGCCAGGACATCAAACTCAATTTCACTCCCAGAAAATACATGGCCGATGACCAGCGATTTGCTGCCAGGCGCCCGGATGTACTAACATTTGAATCCTCTGTGCTGGAAGAGGATCTAACAGTGGCCGGTGAAATCATGGCCCAGTTGAAAGTGGCCACCTCTCAAACCGACGCAGACTGGGTAGTGAAAGTGGTGGATGTTTTTCCCGGGGATTATCCCAACCACGAATACGTATTGGATGGTGTGGACATGGGTAATTACCACCTGATGGTGCGGTCAGAAGTGATACGTGGCCGATACAGAGAAAGTTTTGAATCGCCCCGTCCATTCATTCCGGATCAGATTACGAATGTGGATTTTCAATTGCAGGATATTTACCATACCTTTAAGAAAGGGCATAAGATCCAGATTCAGATCCAAAGCACCTGGTTTCCTTTAATCGACAGAAATCCACAAAAATACGTGGAGAACATTTTCGAAGCTGAGGAGGAAGATTTTGTGAAAGCCATTCATAAAGTATTCCATTCGAAGAATTACCCTAGTAAAATCAATCTGATGGTTTTGCCTAAATCCAACTAGCAAGTCTTAGATGGTCAATTCCATCCTCAAAGGGACTTGTTTTAATTAAAAAATCGTTATTTTTAACGTAAAGACGTAACTATATACACGCTATGAAAACAGTTGAAAGAGAAATTGTAACCTTAAAAAGGTCCTTACTTACCGATACAGAGCAAAAGCTCAACAAACAGGTAGAAATGGAAGGAAAGTCTTCTGCCTACTACTTATCAATGGCCTCCTGGGCCGAAATGCAAGGCTTCACGAATTCCTCACGGTTTTTATACGACCATGCCGAAGAAGAGCGTGGGCACATGCTGAAATTATTCCGATACATCAATGAGGCTGGCGGGCATGCTGTTCAGCCGGAAATTACGAACATTCGGCATAATTTCAATTCCCTTCGGGAGGTCTTCGAATTGATTCTGGAACATGAAATTGAGGTGACGAAATCCATCAATCTGATCGTAGACCACTGTTTTAATGTGAAGGACTTTGCCACTTTCAGCTTTATGCAGTGGTATGTGACGGAGCAACGGGAGGAAGAAACCCTTGCGAGGAGGGCCTTGGAGATATTTGAAATTATCGGAGAAGAGGGCGTTGGACTATGGACCATAGACCAGGAATTAGGAAAGCTTCACGCCACTCCCGACAGCCTTTAGTAAGATATAACGATAAAAAACCCTTTAGAAATTAGATTCTAAAGGGTTTTTACTTTTTGGTAGGGATTAATCTAATGCAAGTTGAAAGTGGCTTAATATTTGCGCTTTTCATTTTAATCTTATCAATTAATTGTTATATTTCACCTGACATTGAACCCTATAACCATGAAAAAAATATTCCCGATATGGATAGTATTGTTTTCAATGCTGGCAGGTTTAGGATTTGCGCAAATGCCGGATACCATAGAAATCGACCCGTTTCCCGAAAAGTCCCATGAAAATACCTCGCAAAAAGACCTGGAAGGTTTGTGGGAATTGAGTTACATCTACGATAAGTTCAAGCCGTTCGAAGAACTATTCCCGGATAAAAAGCCTACCCTTTACTTTGACACGGCTAATAAGACCGCTATTGGACATACTGGATGTAACCTTTTCAGCATTCTTACCTACCTGGAAGGAAATGGAATCGATGTGCTCGGATTTATGGGAATGACCGAGAAATGGTGTGAAGGGGATGGGGAAGACATTTTCCTAACCGTACTCAAGTCGGCACATACGTTTGAAATTGATGAGGAGGGAGTGCTTTCTTTTTCTTGTGGGAATCTGGAAATCATGAAAATGAAAAAGCTGGACGAGGGGCAAAATCATCCTTTCACAATACCCAAAATAGTCGCATTAGCTACCACAATTCCCCGATGGTGAAATCAGTCACACTCTGAGCCCCTTTTTAGACAAACGTTTTCTTACCCATTTCCATTGTCCAGGGATTTTAACTTCAGTACCAGATTCGTTCTGAATTCATATAATCCGGCCTCTAAACCGACCGGATAAATATGGGGGTTAATAAGCCGTTTATGGGTTTTATCAAAAGCTTCCAATCTATTTTGAGCTTTCTCACGAATTTGGTGAATGGTGGGTCTGTGGTACACTTTTTTTCCATTCTTGAATATGGGTTTCAGCAAAACCTCCGTGCTGGCGTTCTCCACTGAGATCTTCTTTCTTCGGGTAGGATCAATGGGGTCAATAATGGTGACGGTATTGCCATGTTCCATTCCTTCCAGGTAAATCATATCCGCCATGGCTTTTCCACGAGAAGTAAAACGCATTACGTTATGATAACCGGGAATGTTAATCTTAATCGACTGTTGGGATAACTTAATTTTTGGCACCCAGTCTCCTTTGCGATTTTTAAGGGCAGAAAGTTTGTAAACCGCCCCAAGGGCTGGTTGATCATAGGCGGTAACGAGTTTGGTCCCTACGCCCCAAATATCCACCGAGGCCTCCTGCATTTTGAGGGAGGTGATGATGTGCTCGTCCAAATCATTACTGGCCACTATCTTCACCTCCGGAAATCCGGCTGCATCCAGCATTTCCCGTGCCTGATTGCTGAAATAGGCCAAATCACCGGAATCAATCCGGATCCCTTGCAGTTGTTTTCCATTTTCCCTTAATTTCCCGGCCAGGGTAATGGCATTTTTAACGCCCTGAATGATATCATAGGTATCCACCAAAAGCACCGTATTATCTGGAAAAGTTGCAGCATAAGCCTCAAAAGCTTCCATTTCGCTTTCAAAAGACATGATCCAGCTATGGGCATGCGTGCCTGAAACCGGAATATCAAAAAGCTTCGCCGCCATGACATTAGAGGTAGAGGTACAACCACCAATGTAAGAAGCCCGGCTGGCCGCTAACGCTCCATCTATTCCCTGAGCCCTTCTTAAACCGAATTCCATCACAGGATCGCCATTTGCGGCCAGCACAATCCGAGAAGCCTTGGTGGCAATCAGCGTCTGAAAATTAATGATATTCAATAAAGGTGTCTCCAGAAGCTGGCACTGAATCAGCGGGCCTTTTACCCGAACAAGCGGCATGTTTGGAAAGACCACTTCCCCCTCTTCCACGGCATCTATATCGCAGCTAAAGGTCATGTGTTTCAAGTAGTTGATAAATTCCGCTTCAAACACTTTTTCACCTTTTTTGTCTACCATTTCCGCTAAAAATGCCAGTTCCTTGTCGCCAAAGGTCATGTTTCGACAATAATCTATGATATAATCCAACCCTGCGGCAACGGTGAATCCGCTCTGAAAAGGATTTTTTCTAAAAAAAAGATTAAATATGGCTTCTTCTTCCGCTTTACCAGCCTTCCAGTAAGCATAGGCCATGGTAAATTGGTAATAATCGGTCAGTAAAGTCAGCGAACTTTGGTAGAGATCTTTGGTGATTTTCATAAAAACTAGGGTATAAAACCCAAATTTACAGGATTCGACTTCTTATGCCATATTTTGCCCTATTTATTTGAAGGAACCCCTCTTGAGTGAAGCAAGTTTAGGATAACCCCGGAAAGGACCAGCAGCATGCCACCATACGTCCATAGATTATAGGTCTCTTCAAATAAAACATAGCCAAATCCCAAGGCATACAATATTCCCACATAGTTCAGACTGGCAACCTTCGCCAGGTTGGCATTTTGATAGGCCATGGTCATAAAATATTGTGCAAACTGAGTCAAAACACCGATCAACAACAGCAAGCCCCAATCCCAGCCTTGTGGGGTTACCCAAAAATAATAGCTGATCAGCCCGGCAAACGGGGTAGTGACCAATGGGAAATAAAAAACGATTACCAAAGGATGCTCGGTGTTTTTCAGCTTACGGATCACATTATATGCCAGGCCGGAAAAAAGGGCTGAGGTAATCCCAATTCCCAAAAACACCGGGTCAATTCGGGAATCAAAGCCCTCAATCATCAATACTCCCGAAAAAGCCACGGCAAAATAGAGAAACTGAACCGGCAAGACTCTTTCTCTCACGATAAAAATCCCCAAAATGCTGGTAAACACTGGCCCTAGGTATTGGATCGTCACCGCACTGGCAAGCGGAATATTTTGCAAAGTATAAAAAAACGTAATCAGGCCAATAGAACCCACCACTCCCCTTAGTATCAACAGCTTTTTATTATTCCCCATTACGGGTACTCGCTGCTGTTTCAACAAAATATAACTGAAAATAAAACTAAAAACAGAGCGGAAAAGGATGATTTCAATTGCAGGGATGTGCGGTAAATACTTAACCGTCACATTCATAAGGGCGAAAAAAAATCCAGCCAGCAACATGTGCCGGACGCTATCATTGCTCAAACCAATTGATTTACTTCGTGAGAAAACTTTTAGGATAAGCAAAAATTACTGCTTTTGGTTCCTTTCAACCGAATATTTCAGACTGTTTCTAAACTAATTTCCCCTCGTTTTGTTACTACCTAATATCCGAAAACCTGTCAGGTTTTGTTGCTATTCAGCCAACAATAAACGTTGGGTAGAGGAAACCTGACCGGTTTAACCTTTACTTTATCAGTTGAATATAGGATTAGGTAGCGGATTTGAAGTAATAAATTAAAAAAGAAATGGGATTAAAAATTGGTCAAAAAGCGCCTGATTTCACTTTGCCATCTACTTCCGGCAAACTATTTTCACTTTCAAATGATCTAAAAGGCAAAGCCTGTGTGGTCTATTTTTATCCAAAGGATTTTACCGGAGGATGTACGGCGCAAGCGTGTGAATTCAGGGATCAATTTGAGGATTTCCGGGGCTTAGAACTACCGGTAATCGGAATTAGCCGGGACGATATGCCCACCCACCTACGCTTTAAGAAAGAGCATGAGCTACCGTTTGAATTGCTCTCCGATACTTCCGGCAAAGTATGCGAAAAATACGATGCCTTGGTTCCGCTTATTCGAATTCCAAAGCGAATCACCTACCTGCTGGATGCGGATCATCACATCAAGGATGTTTTTCAAAACATGCTGGATGCCAAAGCGCATATAAAACGCATGCTGGAAAATTATTAATAAAAAAGGGGCCAATTGGCCCCTTTTTTATTATGAACTATTAAACGCTGGGAAGTTTCCAGCCGTTATGATAGTCTGCCTTCATCATTTTATTGGCTTTTTTATTCGTAAACTGATCCTTGGCAGCATCCCAGTATATCTTTTCACCGAGTTTATAGGCGACATTTCCCATATGGGCATTGATGGCTGCCACCGATCCGGTTTTTATGCCACAATTAAGCATGGTTGGGTCGTTTGCTTTGATGGATTCTACGAAGTTCTTGCAGTGAATGCGCTGGGCATTTCCTTCGGGTCGGACCAGCTCCATGGCTTCAATTTTCTCTTTTCGCTGGCCATCGACAGTTTCTGTTTCCGCAATGACTTTCCAGCCACCCCTGTTTACAACCAGGGTTCCGTTATTCCCAATAAAGGCGATTCCTTCCGTGGTTCCATAATTTCCTCCGTCAATACCCGTAGCATGCTCCCACAGCATGTTAAACCCCTCGTATTCGTAAACGGTTTGCAGGGTATCGGGTGTTTCCGAAGCATCATCCGGATAAGCCAATTTACCACCCGAAGCCATGATGGACTTGGGGGCACTGACTCCCATGGCGAACAAGGCAATGTCAATTTCGTGTACTCCCCAGTCTGTCATAAGCCCTCCGGCATAATCCCAAAACCAGCGGAAATTAAAGTGAAATCGGTTGGGATTAAAAGGCCTGTCGGGAGCAGGTCCCAGCCACATTTGATAATCGACTCCCGCCGGAGGTTGACTGTTAGGCAATACAGGCACCGGCTTCATCCAGCCCTGGTAGGCCCAGGTTTTCACCAGACGAATATTTCCCAGTTTTCCGGATTTAACCATATCGATGGCCTGGGCGTATTGGGATCCGCTACGCTGCCACTGCCCTACCTGCACCAGTTTTCCGTATCGATCCGCCGCTTTTACCATCAGGTTACACTCTTCTATACTGTTGGCCAATGGCTTTTCGGTATAAGCGTGTTTACCGGCAGATAAGCTGTCTATCAGGTTCAGGCAATGCCAATGATCAGGCGTTCCGATGATGACCGCATCGATATCCGGGTCTTCCAATAGCTGCCGGTAATCCTTGTATTGTTTAGGTCTCTTCCCCCTCAGTTTATAGACATCCTCGGTGCGTTGATCGAGTACACGCTGATCCACATCAGCCAATGCGACGCAATTGACTTCTGGTAACAGCAAATGGCTGTTCATATTGGACCAACCCATGCCCTTACATCCAATAAGGCCGAAGTTGATCTGATCATTAGCGCCGACTCTTTTAAACGGTACATTTAATTCTCCTGCGGATAGCGCAGCGGGAAAAGCCGCCATTCCGGCCGAAGCCAGTAACGACCGGTGTAAAAATTTTCTTCTTGAATTCATGATTTAATGGGGTTATTTCAGCGAGTCCTTCAATCCAGTTTTCTTACCCAGATATTTCTAAAGCTAACAGGATTACTATGATCCTGAATATGGAAGGGTAATTTTTCGGGATGCGCCACATAATTAGGAATCCCGATGTATTCGGTAGGACCTTTCAGCTCTACGTTATTCTGTACCAAAATGCCATTATGAAAAACGGTGATCCTTGCCGGTGAAATCAACATTCCGTCTTCATTGAATCTGGGAGCCGTAAATACGGCATCGTAGGTATTCCACTCCCCGGGAGCACGCATGGCGTTAACGAGGGGGGGATGTTGCTTGTAAATACTGGCTGCCTGACCGTTCGAATAGGTTTCGTTATCGTAGGAATCTAAAATTTGCAGCTCGTATTTTCCCATAAAGAAAAATCCGGAATTACCTCTTCCCTGTCCGTTTCCAACCACTTCACTAGGTGCACGCCATTCAATATGTACCTGAACATCTCCAAAAGCTTCTTTGGTCTTTATGCCGCCGGTTCTGGGAGCTACTGTCAGAATCCCATCTTCCACGTTCCATTTAGGAAAACTTCCATCTCTTTCACTTACCCAGGCGTTCAAATCATTTCCCCCGAAGAGTACGATCGCATCTGCAGGCGGAAGGTGATTTTCACTACCCGGGCTTACAGGCTTTACTTTTGGTTCGTAGAATTCGGTTGCTTCTGGTGGTATTTTGGTTTCATTTTGCTGGGCAAAAAGGGAAAATGAACTGACTGATCCCAGCAGTAACAACAAGCTAAGGCATTTAAATTTCATAGGTTTTTTTTAGTTTATGGTTTATTGAAGGATCAAATTAAGGGATTTGAATGAAATAATCCGTCATCCCTGGGAAATTATTTAAAGTTTGCGGCCAATTCACTGTGAACCGACAGGGATTCGTTTCGGTTTTATTAAACGCTGCCGTATGCGTACTTTTGCAGCATTCATAAACCCAGGCGGATACTCCCAATAAACTGCATACCAATCCATGAATAATCGTCAACTATTTCTCACTCATTTAGCCCAAACAACCGATTTTCCCCTTATGATCGAAATAGAGAAAGCCGAAGGCGTTTTTCTCTATGGGCCGGACGGAAAGCAGTACCTGGATCTGATTTCCGGTATTGGGGTAAGTAATGTGGGCCACCGGCACCCAAAGGTCCTCGCCGCGATACAGGCACAACTGGACAAGTACCTTCACTTGATGGTGTATGGCGAATACGTGCAACAACCCCAGGCCCTATTGGCGCAGGCACTGACACAGACCTTACCCGACCCGCTAGACAACGTTTACCTGGTAAACAGTGGCAGTGAGGCAGTGGAAGGAGCCTTGAAACTGGCCAAAAGGTACACCAATCGCCGGGAAATACTGTCCTGTGAAAATGCCTACCATGGCTCCTCCCATGGGGCACTTTCCGTCGGAGGAAATGAGCAATTTAAGCGAGCCTATCGTCCGCTTGTTCCTGGAATACGCCAAATTGCTTACGGAAATCAGGACCACCTGGAAGCGATTACCACTGATACAGCAGCCATAATCCTGGAAACGGTACAGGGAGAAGCAGGCGTACGGGTGGCTGACAGGGCCTATTTTCAGGCCTTGAGACAAAAGTGCAATGAAACAGGAACCCTTCTCATATTGGATGAGATACAAGCTGGATTCGGAAGAACCGGGACATTCTGGGCATTTGATGATTTTGGAATCCAACCGGACATCCTGGTCTGCGCCAAAGGAATGGGTGGCGGCATGCCCATTGGAGCCTTTATTTCGTCCAGGGAAATCATGTCTGTGTTGAAAAATAATCCGCTTCTGGGGCATATCACCACCTTTGGGGGACATCCGGTAAGTGCTGCCGCTTCCCTGGCCACCATTCAGATAATTCAGGACGAGGCATTGGTCGCTGCTGTGGCCGATAAAGCCAACTTGTTCAAAAAGCTTCTGGTGCATCCAAAAATAACCGGTATTCGAAACAAAGGACTAATGATGGCCCTGAGTTTCGAGTCTTTTGAAGTCCTGAAACCGATCATTGACCGGTGCATAGATAATGGCGTGATCACCGATTGGTTTTTGTTTTGTGACAATGCCATGCGCATTGCCCCTCCCCTGACGATTAGTCGCGCAGAAATTGAATTTGCCTGTTCCCAAATTATTCGATCCATCGATTCTTAGCGAAACCATTCCATCTAAATAGGAGTTATGATGTATAGAAATAAAGAAAGGATAGTATGGAAAATGATGCGGCAAAAAAGCTGACGGAAGAAGATTGGAAAAGCAAGTTGGATCCGGATGCCTACCGGGTGTTAAGGCAAAAAGGAACAGAAAGGGCTTTTTCCGGAGAATATTATCTCAATAAGGCCACAGGGATTTATGAATGTCGTGGTTGCGGGAATGAAATATTCCACAGCCGTGATAAATACGACAGTGGATGCGGCTGGCCCAGTTTTACCCATCCGGTTTCAAAAGATGCCATTTCCGTTACCATGGATTATTCGCATGGCATGGTGCGGGAGGAAATTTGTTGCGCCGTCTGTGGCGGCCATTTAGGACATCGCTTTCCAGATGGGCCCTCAGACAAGGGAGGTACCCGGTATTGTATAAATTCAATCTCCATGGATTTCAAAGAAAAAACATAAAAAGCCGATCTCTTTGAAAAAAATAAGCTGAATTCGTGTATTATTTTTAGTTTTGCACGAATATTGATGAGGGAAGCAATACAAATTCGCATCATAAAACAGCCCAACTATGAAAGTCACCTATTTTTTACTTACGTTTTTTATAGCCTTTCAGGCAGCAACCTTTGCTCAAAGTGAAAGTGCCGAAACGGAAAATGGAGAAAACGGCACGATTCAGGAACAATTTGAAAACCTGAAACGAATTTCTTCCAATTATCAGGAATATAAGGTAATCAAAAGAGCGGAATTGGACCAACTTCAGGCAACCATCCTTGACTCTACGCAGCGGTACCAGAATGAGATTCAGGAGTTAAAAAGGAGCCTTTCGGAAAACAATAACCAGATTACCCAACTAAATAGTGAATTGGCCGAAACCAGGGAGGAGCTGGCCCGTGCCATTGACGAAAGAGACAGCTTCAGTATTTTTGGGTTCCTTTTGCACAAGCAATTTTACAACAATCTGGTATGGGGAATCATCGTACTTCTACTCCTTGTTCTGATTATTTCGTTTATTCAATTCAAACGCGGTCATAAAATTACGTCCGAAACGCAACAGACCCTGGAAGATCTTCGGGAGGAATTTGATCAACACCGCCGCAATACCCTGGAAAGGGAACGAAAACTCAACCGGCAATTGGTAGATGCCTTAAATAACAAAGACGCATGAGGAGCATTGCCGTGGATATGGACGGTGTACTAGCAGATGTCTACCGCCAATTTTTAGAAATGCATTTTCAGGATACAGGAGAAAAAATAAGTCTGGCATCCATCCGTGGCCTGAAAGAAGCAGAGGCCTTTCCACTACTTAAAAAGCATGTGAATGCTCCGGGTTTTTTTGAAAACGCTCCCTTAATTCCAGGGGCGCAGGATTCCTTGAGAAAATTAAGTGCTCATTATAAGCTATTTATTGTCTCTGCAGCCACCGAATTCCCATTGAGCTTATACGAAAAACAACAATGGCTGAATATGCATTTCCCGTATATTCATTGGCGGCAAATGGTATTTTGTGGGTCGAAGGAAATTATCAAAACGGATATAATGATCGACGATCATTTTAAAAACCTGGATCACTTTAGCGGAGAAACGTACCTTTTCAGCCAACCCCATAATGAGACTACTTCTCCGGGAAGACATGTTCGGGTAAGCTCCTGGAAAGAGGTGGAGAAGCTATTACTTCCCGACCCTGATAAATGGCAGCAGTAACCATGTCATGGTTAGCCTGGGTTAAAACTATTTACCAGCGAGGTGGTTTTCCATTTGCCAGACGCAGCAAAGCGCATTCCTTACTAGTTGAAGCCGTCTTGAATACCCAGTAAGCAAATGAATTATAAAACAAAGACCGAAGTAAAAATAGGACTCTTAATCCTGGCAAGCACGGTTTTTTTTCTAACTATTGGGTGCAGTTCTTCAAAGGATTCAAACAAAACCACTTACATGCACAACCCCGAATTGAAGACCGTACACCCTTCGCCGGATTGGAAAGGAAATCCGGTCAACGGTAAAGGTCAATTTACCAACCTATACCATGAATTTGAGTCCAGTTTTGGGGACTTGTGGAAATGGCAAACCTCCAAAAACCCACAAAAGGAGGAAAAGGAAGCAGAGACACGTACCCTGAACGTTAAAGAAGAAGCGAAGGTCCCAGAAGGAGACAGTGATTTTCTAATCTGGCTGGGGCATGCCAGCTACCTGATGCGAATTAACGGGAAGGTGATTTTAACCGATCCGGTACTTTTCGATAATATTTTTCTGAAAAGAGAAAGCCAACTACCTTTTTCACCGGAATCCCTCCCGCCGATCGATTACCTACTCCTTTCTCACAATCACCGGGATCATTGTGACAAAAAAACCATTCGTTTTCTTTCGGATAACCATCCCAACATGAAAATTCTCACCGGCCTAAAGTTGGGAGAAGTCATTGGGGGATGGACAAACGGCCAGGAAATTCAGGAAGCAGGCTGGTACCAGCAATTTAAGACCGAAGGGCTGACCATCACCTACCTGCCAGCCCGTCACTGGTCCAGAAGGTGGCTGTGGGATCTGAATGAAAATTTATGGGGAGGTTTCTATTTGACCGGTCCGGACAAGACCCTTTACTTTATGGGAGATAGCGGATACGGTGCCCATTTCGGAGATATTTCAGACATCATGGGCAAGCCCCAATACTGCCTGATGGGCGTAGGTGCCTACAAACCGGAATGGTTTATGGCGCAAGCCCATATCAGCCCAACCGATGCGATCAAGGCTTTTAATACGCTGGGAGGCAGCTATTTTATTCCTATGCACTTCGGAACGTTTGACTTATCGGACGAACCCAGAATGGAGCCCTGGGACCTGTTAACCACAAATCAAAACAGCATTAATGGGAAATTAATCAATCCCATAGTAGGAATCGATTTATTTCAGGACTAATTTTGCTACTTCCAAAGAAATGGAAATTAAGCTCCCAAATGTAGCCCAGGCAAGTTTATAGTAGCTTCAAATTGACTTTGAGGCTTTTTTTTGTTCTTTCTTGGGAATTCGATAAGGTAGGTTAATTGATCTTTGGAAATCTCGTTTGTCACAAGAAAATTATCAAAATGAAATTTTTTAATTAGGAATTTCACCAGCAATCTAGATTGGAATGATAAACGATAAACGAAATTAGCGCGAAGAAATCCACTCAATTGCGTTTTCTCTAGCTAAAACAAAGCCCTTAGGATAAAAAAATGTATTTCTGGTGATTTCTCCGATTATATGTATTAACTCTAAACCTGAACCTCATAGCGTTTTAGCTTTGTTTTACCTTGTCACTTTTTTGCTGCAGGTCAAAAAAGTGACCAAAAAACCCCGCCGCTGTGCATCTTTTGGCTAAAACCCGGACCCCTCCCGCGCATAGGCAAACTCCTCAGGTTTTGGTTATAAATGCATCTTTTAATTAAAGCAATACCAAACCAAAACCATCGTCAGACATGCCTCTGCCTTTACCA
>JAWLFL010000206.1:0-7005 GCA_041685605.1 Cyclobacterium sp.
AGCTTTCCAAACAAGGGAATATTGAGGAATTTCAAAAGGATTTTAAACTAGCAATTAAAGATGCAAATAATCAGGCGACAGAACCGATTCCATATATATTAGAAAACAAATGTACATTAAAATCTAAAATCACAGGGGAATCTGTCGACTGTTCACAAATAAAGGAAATACAAACAATGTGTGTTGTATTGGATAGTTATCCATCCATTACAACACATACTCGAATGTTTTTTCACGATACAGAACTGACACCAATAGCTATAAGTATTTTTGACCTTGAATTAATCATAGATTATATTGAAAGTTTTGAAATGCTGTATGACTATGTTCAAAAAAGAGCTAAATATTCAAAGTATTTCCTAGCGGATAATGAATTATGCTTTTATTCACATTATTTAAAACATGATTTGTTTAAGCGACCAAATTCTGACATGATGATGCTTGATACTGATTTTGCACAAAGATTTGATTACGATTATTATTATCCATTAATGAGAAAATATCAAGAAGACTTTCCCTTGCTAATCAAGGATATTGGACGCAATGATTATTGTTTCTGTGGAAGTGGAAAAAAATTTAAGAAATGCTGTAAATAAAACCAGTTGCCAAAACTAAATATAGGTCATTGGGCGGATAGTACTAAAGTTGAAAATGATTACAATTAAAAATAATATATATAGAATTGGCAGTGTTGAGCCTTGAAGTGCCCAACGACCTATATTCTTAACGTTCAGCCCTCTCCCGGCAAATTGGTTTAGCGGGACAGGCTTTGCCTGGCATCGGGTAATAGCCTGTCCCGATAATTATCGGGCTCTCCCGCGCCTAAGGGATACCGATTAAAATCGGTACCGGTTACCTAAATGCTTTGGCACCGGTTTTCACCCGTTGGAACGGTCAACTTTTTGACCTATATTCACTATCCGAGGGACACACCTATTGTATAAGTACCAAATAACAAGGTCTGTAGGCCGCGCTCAAACTGGATCGCGGATTGACAGGTAATTACCTCGCCATCTCCCACTACTGGTACAATTTACCGTGGTGCTTAATGTGAAAAAGACGAATGACCGTCCCCTACGACAAATATTATCAAACAGAAAACCTGTTCGGAGAACCTTATCCCGAATTAATGGAGGTTTTTTCTAAATACCCGCTAAAAAGGAAGGTTCTTGACTTAGGTTGCGGACAAGGAAGAGATGCCATTGCTTTGGCTCGACTTGGCTACGCTGTAACCGGAATGGATACCTCAAAAATCGGAATCGATCAAATGAACCAAGTAGCACAGAACGAAAACCTGGATTTGGCCGGACAAGTTGGAGATATCTACGCTTTTGATCGTTTTAGCGAGTTTGACATTGTTCTTATGGACAGTATGTTTCATTTCGCCAAGAAGGACAAGGAAAAAGAAATCGGACTGATCAGGAAAATCGTTTCGGATATAAAAAAGGGAAGTCTTGTAGTCGTTTGCATTCAGGATACCGGCGACAAAGTTCCCATACTCAACCAAGCCATTGACGCTGAAAAAAGCATAAAGCGACTAGCCGACAAGGGCTTTACGTATACATTTGAAGATAGTGAGAGCGGACATACCGCTGAAACTGATTATCGAATGCTTGTCATCGAAAAATAGCCTTTCAAAGCTTCGGTTTATATAAGTGTTCTATCGCATTTGAGCCAAAAATTAAATGTTTGTTTAAATTTTTTACTAACTAGCGTAAATGAAATCTTACGAAATAGCGATTGTACCAGGCGACGGAATTGGAAAAGAAGTTATTCGAGAATCCGTAAAAGTGTTGGATGCCATCGCTGCCCAATGTGGTTTTTCCTTCAAGTTTGCAAACCATGATTATGGGTGTGAGTATTACCTAAAACAGGGAAAAATGATGCCCGATGATGGTTTAGATCGACTAAGAGATAGTGACAGCATATTTTTGGGAGCCGTAGGCTATCCAGGAGTCCCCGACCATGTTTCGTTATGGGGATTATTGATTCCAATTAGAAGAACTTTTCAGCAATATGTAAATCTTCGCCCAGTACGTCTGTTAGATGGTATTTCGTCCCCTTTGAAAAACCCCGGAAAAGTGGATTTTTACATCGTACGAGAAAATAATGAGGGAGAGTATTCATCCGCTGGCGGTAAAATCTACGAAGGCACGGAAAATGAAGTGGTCATTCAAGAAAGTATTTTCACTAAAAAGGGGGTTGATAAAGTAATGAAATTTGCTTTTGAATTGTCCAATACAAGAAGAAAGAAAATCACAAGTGCGACAAAATCCAATGGGATCATCCATACAATGCCGTTTTGGGACCAACGATTTCAAGAAATTGGAAAGGCTTATCCTCAGGTTGAAAAGAACCAATTTCATATTGACATTCTTACCGCCCATTTTGTACAGCATCCCGACTGGTTTGATGTAGTGGTTGCGAGTAATTTATTCGGTGATATTTTGTCCGATTTGGGACCGGCGGTGGTTGGAGGAATGGGGATTGCTGCCGGTGCTAATATCAACCCGGAACGGGATTATCCAAGTATGTTTGAACCCGTCCACGGCAGTGCCCCTGATATTGCGGGTCTCAACATTGCTAACCCCATTGCTTGCTTCTGGACTGCGCAAATGATGCTTGATCATTTGGGTGAGTATGAAGGTGCCAACTTGCTGATGCAAGCTATCGAAACTAACATACGAGAGGGAGAAATACGCACCCGAGATTTAGGTGGAAAAGCATCTACCCAGGAGGTGACCACTGCCATTATAGATAAAATATTGAAAAAATAATTACCCTGTTAAAGGATCCTAAAACGAGCCATAAATCGTTCATTGCCAGGAAATACGAACCACACCATGTATTTTTGGCGTTTGAGCATACGGCCAGGGGGATACAGCAATTAGCGAATTTTTTTACTGATACTGATAAATTGTCCCTTTGTTGTCGAGTTGCCAGAACCACCGGCAATCAGTTTAAATACCTGGATTCAAGCCTGCCGTTCCTATTCTTAGTTTCCGCGAAAGAATTGACCTGATATTTTTCGATTGGGGTTTTTGCTGATTATTACTTCACCACCACCCTCACCCGATCCAGATTAGGAATACGGGTGAAGGGTGTTTCCGTATCTCCGTTTCGTTGGGAAACGGCCCTAAGCGTGATAAAATAGGTTCCCGGTTCAGAAAAGGAATAGGTTCGGGTAACGGTCATTTTCCTCTGATCAGAACCCTTCAGGTTTTCCTTCTCCAAAAAATCACCCGAGCCATCCATATCCCAGGATACAGCCACCAGGCTTCCCTGATTTTCGGGTATTTCTATCTGAGCGAACAAGCTGACGTTTTCTCCTACGGATACGGCTGTCCGCTCGCTTCCATTTGCGTTGAGGTGGATGACGGGTTGAATACCCTTTCTTTCATGGGCTTCATCAGGGACGATTACCTGGCCATCGGTAATTTTATAATTGGTAGCCGCAGCGGGTACGATTCCCTTTTCGACCCAATTGCTCAAGTCCAGCAAGGCTTGCTGCAATACTCCCAGGTAGCTGACAATATGGGTCGGATCACCGGGCACTGCAACGTCACCGTGATTGGCATGATCGGTAAACCACAGCCTAAAATTATCTTCATAGGCATCCTCCAGGGATTCTTTTACCTGCTTACGATACCAGTCTGATTGCCAGGGATAGGCCTCCGTGTCCCATAATGATCCCAGTAAAATCATTTTCCCCTTAAAATTACCGGTTGGCATGGCACCAACCGTGGCTCGTGTAAACATGGGGCCAAGCAACATGGGACGTTGCGGATAGATAGGATCTCCGTTTTCATCCCTGAACTGATCCCATACCTCGTACTCGGGGTCCGGTACCTGATGACGATGATAGGTTTGGGCGGCCAGATAATCGCTATTATCGACCTGTACCTCATCACCTACCTGGAGGGAAGCGGCAATTTTAGGATCTATGGCATCTACTACGACCAGGTCATTGTCAATGGATTTGAGTGCCAAAGCTTTCCCTTTCGTTTCACCCGATAGGATGTTGAGTTCCCCTCCCAAGAATTGCACCTCTGGCAGCCCCGAATCCAATTGAAAGGCGACCGGGATGGTATCCGTCTTTCGGTCCAGATTCTGCCAGGCGGCATCGGCCGTTCCCCGGGCGTTGCCGGGACCATTTGCTATAGTCAATCCCAACTCATACGCTTCCCTTTTGGTGATAATTTTTTTGATCCGGGCTTTCTGTTGCAGGCGATCCCTCTCAATCGTTTCGTATTTGTCCTTTCCCAGGTAACCGGGTACCGTCCAGAAATCGGTGAAATAACCCGCATCGGCTATTTTCATTCCCTGAAAAATCGCGGGAAAAGCGTGAATACCCATTCGTTCATAGTTGAACCAAGCCTGTCGGGGAAAGCCCATCCTGGTAACTTCCATGAGGGCCGCTTTCTCTGTCGGGTTTAGCCCGGCGTACACATCGCCACCCCCCGGCTCAAGGGCATCCGCAATTTGTGGCAACTTATCCTGTAATACCCGCATGGCGTGCATGCGTACCGTAAATACGTTGGGGATGGCCATGGGCGACCCGGCCACGTACGGCACTGCTCCGTCCCAGGTATCGGTATTTTCAAAACCACCTATGGTCCGATAGGCTCCGCCACTACCACCAAATGCATAACCGAATGGCCTCTGATCAGCAGGGTAAATTTGACTGGCCACTTTTCTGGAGAACGCTGCACTGGCGGCATTGGCTTTATAGGGGTTATAAAGACGATCGGCTCCGATTCCAGGGTTTCCGCCACCATTGGTCTCTATAAAGTAAGCACCGTTTTGGATAGAAAAACTGATTTTGTCTTCTTCTCCTGTAGCACCCTGAGACAGGTTTTCGTTGTCGGGTATAGGGGTAATGTACTGAAAGAAGCGGCCTTCATAGGTCTCTTTTGGCGGAAAATAGAACGAAAACCGGGTATCGGTGCCTTCGAATCCTCCATGTACATACCGATGTCGTATTGGCTCATCCCGCCACTCGTCAATATCTACATACGGCGCAGCAAATAGGGAATCAGCGGTCGCAAATTCCCATTTAACCTTTACCAGATTTGTCTGAGCTAATACTACCTGGCAGCCTGCGACAAGGAAGGTACATATGAGTAATAAGTTAAATTTTCTCATTGGGCTTTAGTATTCGTATTTTAAGACGTTTTTGGAAGGTGGTCCTTCATTTTTTTGGCAATAAAGCGCAGGGCCCAATCCGGGTTGAGCCGGTACATGTAATCCATCATGCGGGAATCCTTGCCAACGAAAATTCGACTTTTGTTTTTTTCGATGCCGTCAATCATGATTTCGGCTGCCTTATCTGCAGGCAAGGCGCTGGAAGCTCCATTTTTCGAAGACGCCTTTTTTCCGCTGACCTCCAGGCCGGAATTTGCCATGATGTTGGTATGGATTGCGCCGGGAAAGACGACAGAGACCCTGACCCGGGTATTGCGCAACTCCTGGATAAGGCCTTCGGTGGTCAGTTTTACCGCTGCCTTGGAGGCCCCGTATAGGGTTTGCCCCGGAAATGCGAAAAATCCGCCCATGCTCGACACATTGACGATATGCGCCTCGGGCCGTTTCAACAGATGGGGGAGAACAGCCTTGGTGAGATAAAGCGTACCCCAAAAGTTTACATTGAATACCCGCTCCAACGTAGGATAATCCAATTCATTCAGATTTTTGAAAGGCTGAATAATACCCGCGTTATTGATTACACCATCCATAGGACCGTTTTCGGAAATGATTTGGGCAACCGTTTTCTCCACGGCTTCTCTGTCAGCAATGTTCAACGCATAGGTTGAAAGCGAACCGTCATTCGTTCCGGCCAAAGCGAGGGTTTCATCCAGCCCTTGTTGATTGATATCTACTGTCACGACCCTGGCTCCCCTTGCCAATAGGGTTAGTACCAGGCTACGGCCCATGCCGTTTCCGCCTCCTGTTACCAGCCATAATTTTTCGGCTACTTTCATCCCTCTGGTTGGCTTATAGGTTAGAAAAGGTCAGGAACAGGATGCTTTTGGCGGGCATCACCAACTCTCCGGCCTGCACGCTTTTACCCTGGATTTCAGGTAAGGTATTATCGGATTTGAGTTGAAGTACTTCTCCATTCAGTTTGACCTCTTTGGAAAGAATGTCATACGCCGTGAGCAGGTACTGCATGGCATCCGCCGGGATATCAAAGGATGTTTCGGCGTCTTTCGGATTAACCAACAACACGGCGTAGCCATTGGAAGCATTTTTCAAATTGTGAATAAACAGGTCGGGTCCATCAGCGGGCACTGGGGCATCGTAGACCTGCTGCCCCATGAATTTACTCCACAATAGAGCGGCCCAGTAATTAGGCCGGGGATCGTGGGTATCCTGTTCAAGCAAGGCATATTCACTAGCCGCCAAGGTATTGTGCATGACCACCTGAACGCCTTCTTTCGCCAGTCTCCCCAACTGTTCCAGGTAGCGGAAGCTATCTACATAGGTAGCTGCCCAGGGATTTCCCCCGCAGGCCGCTTCGGCGGTTTCGGTCAACCACAAGGGAGCATTAGGCAGGTATTGGTCGCGGGCTTCTTCATAGTAAGACAATCCTTCCTCGGTCTTTGAAAGCCATTCCTCGCTCAATGCATTTTCCGGGCTTAGTTGCCCCATGCACCGTTGGGAGACCCCTCCATAGTAATGGTAGCTAAAAATCTCAAATTCCGGCGCAGGACTGGCTGTAAGAATTTTGTCGGTGGTTAGGGTAGAATCGATTCCCGGGATGATTCCCCCTTCACCGGTCGATCCGGGCCCCATGATCTTCATATCCGGAGCCGCCTGTGATGCGAATGCTTCGAAAGCCGCAAAATCTTCTGCGTATTGCGCCGCGTCATACCCTTCGGGTGCGCCGCCATGGCTGGCATGGGAGGGTTCGTTGAACATCTCCGCAGCATGGATCTCCCCACCGATTGAATGGGTGTAGTCCAAAAGGGGTGCCGCCTGTGCAGCCGTCCAGTTCCCGTTGGC
>JAWLFL010000207.1:0-6988 GCA_041685605.1 Cyclobacterium sp.
GCTGAGTTATTTAGGGTTTACAATAGAAGAAGGCCGTATAATAGTGTCGATACGCAGCAATACCATGGATGGGGTTTTGAAGTGGAGGGCTTCCTCAACCAACCGAGTCTTGCGTTGAGGTATTATTTCTAACCTTGTCCGGTATGAAAACCCATTATTTGCTGTTCTTAACCTTCCAAAGGTAAGCGGAGCGACTTTTTTTGGTAAAATTTCTTCGACTGGCATTTGCCCCATTGTCATCGATTGATTCGTCGATAAAAATGGGGCAAGCAACTAGCAAATTTTGTGGACCGCCTGGATTGGTAAGGATGGACTTCCTTATGAGAAGCTATTCAGCCGTTTGCGTTCCTCCCCAGTAGGCTGCCTGTTACCGTCACTTCGAAGGGCGCTCCTGGCGAGAAGTGCCTGCCAGTAAAAAAAAATGCCCGGAACCAATTGTTTTAGCCCGGGACATGATTTTCATGAACTTCGTGTTTATTCCTCCGTAATCCATTCGCTACTTATTTCCTCCAGAAGTAGCGAAGAGGTGGTTTCGTTGATAATCTTTAGTTCCTGAATCTGTGTTCCTCCCCAAAATCCTGCTTCTAGCCGGATTATTTCCCCGTTTCTTTCCCAGGTTCCTTCGTAGTCATTGGTCACGATGGGAGGGGTGCCGCACCATCCGCTATTGGCTCGATGGATCAATTTTCCATTACTAAAAAAGCGGTAACCATAGGTGTTTTTCAGCAATTCGTCTACCTTTTCCATGGCGATGCCATTTTCCTGGTACTCGAGATTACTCCAGTTGCCTACCGGAACGGGTCCGGTTTGCAGGGCCGAGAGGCTTTCCTCTTCCATGCAGGAAAAAAGAAGTAAGCCAAACACAAAAGTAAATACGGTTGTTTTCATGGGATGTCGTTTTTGGTTTTGATTCCTAGACGCAGTACGTCAAAAGACTGTTGAGGGGAACGGCAAATTTTTCCTGCTCTGACGGGATCTGTCCCCTTCTTTTTTCGGCTCGACATATTTTCACAGCATAAAATTATAATCCATAGGAATAGCTACCTTCAAAGGGGTTCTTTTATTCGGTCTTGGGACTCGTCAGTAGTCGTCATTCGTAAATTTACATCATTCTAACCAAATAGGATCCGAAGTAAAGCCTTTCCGGAGGGGGTCATAAAATAACTCCTACCCGTTTTTTTTCGGACAACTTACTGTTCGAAAGTGAACAGGTAGCAGCGTACGAAACACCGAAAATCCCTTTGAAGGTAGCAATTCGCCTGTTTTATAAATAGGCACGCCATTGGAACGGGTATTAAACCACCATTGAAAATTACGAACATGAGACTATTCACCGGTCTGGTCCTTTGGGCCATTCTTTTTGTGCTTTGCTGGCCCATCGCCCTGCTGCTGCTGTTGCTTTATCCGCTTATCTGGTTGCTGTTATTGCCCTTTCGGCTATTGGGTTTGGGGGTCACCCTGACCTTATCCATGATATTCGCCCTGTTTTTGCTGCCCTTTAGTCTGATGCGTTAGCCTGCTTTTGCGCGGTCAGCAGCAATCCAAGGTAGGTAAAGGCGGCGTTGACCAGCAGGATTTCAAAACCAAACTGAAAGCCATCAAACCATCGGGCGGAATTCCAGTCCAAAACGAAAGAAAGGGCCGGGCTCAGGAGACAGATATACGGCACCAGGCGGTCGCGGACCGCAAGCGGGTTCGTTAGCCCAAAGGCAAACAGCCCCAGCAGGGGGCCATAGGTAAATCCGGCGGCCTTAAACACCGCACTTACTACGCTGCGGTCGTTCACTTCATTGAAAACGACAATGGTCAAAAATACCAAAAAGGTAAAGCCTATATGGATCCAGCGCCTCGTCAGGTCTTGATTGCTGTCCTTTTTGGCGGGCAGGTCAATGATATCGATGCAAAAGGAAGTGGTCAGCGCCGTAAGCGCAGAATCCGCACTGGAAAAAGCAGCAGCCGTGATTCCCAACAGAAACACCACTCCCGCCAGCGTGCCAAAATGGTTTAGGGCCAGGCTGGGAAAGAGTTCGTCTGTAGCTCCCGGAAGGGCCAGTCCGTTGACCGCCGCATAATGGTAAAGCAGCACACCAAGGGCCAGAAACAGTAGGTTGGATAGGAAGAAGGTAATGGCAAACCAGAAAATGTTTTTCTGGGCATCCTTTTGGTTGCGGCAGGTAAGGTTTTTCTGCATCACGTTTTGGTCCAGTCCGTTCATAGCGATGGTGATAAAAACCCCGCCGGCAAACATTTTGAAAAAGTTCTGACTGGTGTTGCCCTCCCAGACAAAGATATTGGATAGCTCACTATCTCCGACAATCGCCAGCATGTCCCCGGCACTTTTACCCAGTTGTCCGGCGATCACGGTGATGGTAATAATGACAGCTAGCAGTAGAAAACTGGTCTGCAAGGTATCGGTCCACACAATGGTTTTGATGCCGCTTTTGTAGGTATACAGCCAGATCAGAATCATAGTGACAAAGACGGAGGCATAAAAAGGGACACCAAAAGCATCAAAAAATGCAATTTGAAGAACGGTTGCCGCCAAGAAGAGACGAAAGGAAGCACCGATGGTCTGGGAAATCAGAAAGATGGTGGCACCCGTAAGGTAGGTGTTTCGACCAAAGCGACTTTTCAGGTATTCGTAAATGGAAATCAAATTAAGCCGGTAGAATAGCGGGATCAATACCAGGGCAATGACCGCATATCCGACCATGTTTCCCATCACAAATTGGAGGTACGCCCATTGGGTATTGCCCACCTCGCCGGGAACGGAAATAAAGGTTACTCCCGAAAGCGAAGCACCCACCATTCCAAAGGCCACTAAAAACCAGGGAGATTCCCGATTGCCGGTATAAAAAGTCAGGCTATCGGACTTCAGGGAAGTCAGGTAACTGATCAGTAGGAGTAGGGCAAAGTAACCGGCAATTACGCCAAATACGAGTAGTGGACTCATGGCATGGAGGTTGAATTGAAAATAATATCCCCAATGATAGCTATTTTCTTTAAATCCTTTTCAATCAGAAGCCACAAAATGGGTATCTTTCCGAATAAATAAAGGAATGCAAAAATTCAAAAGAGATCGAATGCAAAGAGGTAGGGTTGTTACCAAAAGCCGGACTATCTGCCCGGGAATTCATATACTGATTGGTTTAATTTGCTTTTTAGGTAGCCTTTTGCCCCTTTTTGGGCAAGAGCAAGGTCCGCCTTTTTTGGATGAGCGTTTTAGCCCCTGGGCTGATTCGGTGTTGGCTACCATGAGCCAGGAAGAAAAGATCGCCCAATTGATCATGATTCCGGCGTACTCTAATAAAGATCAGGTCCATGTGGATTCGATATCCAATCTGGTCAAAAAATATGGGGTAGGAGGGATCATCTTTTTTCAGGGTGGGCCGGTACGACAAGCCCACATGATCAACCGATTTCAGCAGGAATCAAAAATCCCCCTCATGATCAGCCTGGACGGCGAGTGGGGTTTGCGCATGCGCCTGGACAGCACGGTGAGGTATCCCTATCAAATGGCCCTGGGGGGTATTGAAGAGGAGGAACTGTTGTATGAAATGGGAGTGGAAGTCGCCCGGCAGGCCAAGAGAGCCGGTATCCATGTCAATTTTGCACCGGTGGTGGACATCAACAACAATCCCGGAAATCCGGTCATCGGTTTCCGCTCCTTTGGAGAAGAGAAGGAAAATGTGACCCGCAAATCGCTGGCCTACATGAAAGGCATGCAGGATCAGGGCATTCTGGCTTCGGCCAAGCATTTCCCAGGCCATGGAGATACCGATGTGGATTCCCACTACGGATTACCGGTACTTCACTTCTCCAAACAGCGTTTGGAGGAGATTGAATTGTATCCGTTCCGAAAATTGATGGATCAGGGGCTGGGAAGCGTGATGGTGGCCCACATGCAGATCCCGGTTTTGGACGACACGCCCAATCTGGCCTCCACGCTTTCCAAACCCATTGTAACGGGTCTTTTGAAAGAGGAAATGGGATTTGAAGGCCTGATCTTTACCGATGCGTTAAACATGCAAGGGGTGGCAAAGTATTACCCACCCGGAGTGGTGGATGCCAAGGCCTTGTTGGCAGGTAATGACATGATGCTCAATACCATGGACGTACCCGCCACCATTCGGGAAGTGAAGAAGGTATTGGAAAACGGAGAAATCAGCGCGGAAGAAATTGACCAAAGGGTACTCAAAGTACTGAAAGCCAAAGCCTGGCTTGGGTTGGATGATTTTAAGCCCGTCGAAACGGAGCATCTGATAGCAGATCTTACCAATTCCGAAGCGGAATTTCTAAGTCGAAGATTGACCGAAAGCTCCCTTACCTTGCTTCGGAATAGGGATAACCTCTTGCCCATCAAGGGACTGGAAAATGTGAAAATGGCCTCCTTATCCCTGGGAACTTCCGAAATCACAGAATTCCAACGGGGCTTGGAGCGGTACAATCCCATGCCGCATTTCACTTTTCCCAAATCGGGTAATCTGGACTCCCTGGAGCGGTTGAAGCAGGAGCTGTCGGACTACCCCTTGCTGTTCATTGGGCTACATGGATTGGGCATCCGGGAAGGAAACAATCAATTTGGAATCAGCCCGGAGATGGTCGTTTTGATACGGACATTAATGGAGGATCATGCGGTGGTGATCAGTGTATTTGGAAACGTCTACAGCCTGGGCAAAATACCCGGACTGGAAAAGGCAGACGGCCTGATCGCAGCCTATCAGGAAACTCCATTGACACAAGACCTCACCAGCCAAATGATTTTTGGAGGGATTGGAGCCAAGGGGAAATTGCCGGTAGCTATCAATTCGCACTTCGGACTGGGAGATGGGCTGCAGACCAGAGCTGGATTCAGGATGGCCTATACCCAACCGGAAGGAGCAGGAATCAATTCCTTGTATTTGAATGGGATTGACTCTTTGATGGACCTGGCGATTCGGGAAAAGGCCATTCCCGGAGGGCAGGTGCTGATAGCCAAAGAAGGCAAGGTTTTTTACCACAAAGCGTTTGGATACCATACCTACGATTCCCTGCAGGAAGTCCGGCTGGATGATTTGTACGACCTGGCTTCCGTAACCAAGATCAGCACTTCACTGGCAGCGTTCATGCACCTGAAAGGGCTGAATAAATTTGACGAAAACGAGACCTTGGGAACGTACCTGCCTGCCGCGAGAGGCACGAATAAGGAGCACCTGAAGTACCGGGATATCCTTACCCACCAGGCAAGACTTCGCGCATGGATCCCGTTTTGGATGAGTACCGTGCGAAAAAACGGACGCTTCAAATGGTTTACGATGAAGTCGGATTCTTCCAGAAGGTTTCCCATAAGAGTAGCCGATAACCTGTACATCCACCGCAATTACAACCGTAAGATTTACAAAGAGATATTAACTTCCCCCTTGAATGAAGAACCAGGGTATGTGTACAGCGACCTATCCTTTATTCTGGCTCCCCGGGTAATAGAGGCCATTACAGGAGAAGATTTTTATAGCTACCTGGAGCGAAACTTATACAAACCTTTGGGTGCAGGAACGCTTACCTTCAACCCATACAAAGAGTATCCCCTGGAGCGGATTGTTCCCACCGAAGTGGATACGGCATTCCGGAAGCAATTGCTGCATGGCACCGTGCACGACGAAGGGGCGGCCATGCTTGGAGGAATTAGCGGGCATGCCGGGCTTTTTGGAACTTCAAACGACGTGGCTAAATTGATGCATTTGTACCTATATGACGGTAGCTATGCCAGGCAACAGCTGATAGCACCTGGTGTGGTACATGCCTATTCCAAATGTGTGTTTTGCGAAGCGGGAAATTACCGGGGAATGGGATTTGATCGCCCTAATCGACCCGGAGACCCCAATGGAAATGCGGCAGCCAGTGCTCCGGTCAGCAGTTTTGGGCACTCGGGATTTACGGGGATTTACACCTGGATTGACCCGGAAAGCGAATTGGTATATGTATTTTTATCCAATCGGGTATACCCTACCAGAGAAAACCGAACCATCTATCGCCTGAATGTACGTACGAATATCATGGAGACGGTATACCAGGCAATGGAAAAGACCATAAAACAATAGTAGGAAGGATTTTTGGAAGGCCTTAATGACCCAGTATTCTGGATTTTAAGGCCTTCACTTTTTCCATGGTGAGCGGTTTGACAATGTATTCCGCTACCAGGGCGTAGCTGGTCGCCCGATTTACCTCGTCCTGATTGATGGAAGAAGATACCATGAATATCTGTACGGGATGGTCAATACTAGCGGCCGAAATCCGGTCTAAAAACTCCCATCCATTCATGATGGGCATGTTGATGTCCAAAAGAATAATATCCGGGAGCGGTTCATTTTCTGCCCTTCTATTTTCAAAATCCTTCCAGGCAGCTTCACCATTCTGGAAATAAGATACCTTTTCTGAAAAGGAGGTGAATTCAAGTATTTTTTTTATTCCAAAATTATAGAGCGGGTCGTCATCCACAATGTAGGTAAATCCAATCTTGTCCATAAAAATTGCTGTTCATTATTGCTGTTATCGTTTTCTGCCTGGGTGAAAGTGTGGCAACAAGGTTTAAAAGTAACTGATTTTTATCATTTTTTAGAAGGCGGATTAATAAATTTTTTAAAAAAGTAAATTATGAAATGCAATCCAGCCTATTCAAGCCGTTTTTATCACAACGTGTTCAGTGACATTCTGGCACCAATTCGGGCCTATAAAATAAGAAGCGGTAATAAATGCCGGTTGAAAGCAATCAATTGATTAAATTTCGCTTAATTTAGCGAAAGATATATTACAAATCCAACCCTAAAATCCCAAACACGATGAAAGGACTGTTTACTTACCTGGCAATTGCGCTGATTGCCTTTGCTTGTCAACCCAATGAATCATCTACCGAAACCGAAGAAAAAATAGTACAGATGGAAGAAGCACCTACTGAAAAAGCCCTCCTGCGTCACGTGGTTTTATTATCTTTTAAGGAAGATTCCAGTCCCGA
>JAWLFL010000208.1:0-6974 GCA_041685605.1 Cyclobacterium sp.
TTGATTATTTAATTTATTTGAGTAAGAGCTTTTTTTCTTTTTCCAAATAGAGTAGGATTATTATAATAGGTAAAAAAGTTTGTGAATTTCAAAAAAAAATGCTGATGATTAGAGAAGTCTTGAAATTAGATCAGTTTATTTCAAACTCCCTTCAAAAAGATGAAATAAACATAAAGGAACTGATAGGCGCATTTTTTATATTTAGAAAATGGATTTTGACCATTGCTTTTTTTGTATTTGCACTGGGTTTGGTCTATCTGGTATCTTCCCCAGAAGAATATACTTCCAAATCAAAACTTTTATTGGAACAATCCGGTGGGTTTGGCGGAAAATCTTTGGGTGGACTGGCCTCAATTTCGGGTCTAGGAAATTTAGGTCTTGGAAATCAAAATTCAGAAGCACTTCCGGCTGAACTTATCCCCGAGCTTGTTAGGGAAAGTGATTTCCTTAAATTGTTGATGTACGAAACGATTTATTTGGAAGATGCGGGTGATAGCATTTCACTTTTGAGATACGTAAATGAGTTTGAAGAACACGATTTTTACTATCATTTAATTCGTGTTCCATCGAAAATTAAATCTAGGTTATTCTTTTCTACCACTACTGATACCGAAAAGATCACTTCCCCTGAAAAAACGCTTCAGGAGCCAGAAATTTTATCATTAGAATCCGACGAAAGGAAGACCATCGGGCAATTAAGGAAACGAATCCTTGTTGAAAAGGAAGAGCGGTTACTTTTAATTCAAACCAAAATGCCTGATCCGGTAGCCAGCGCACAACTTAATGCCATCCTAGTCAAAAATATTAAAAATTATTTGACAGAGTTGTCTTCGGAAAAAGAATTGAGGAATTTTGAATTTATTGAAAAAAGAACTGTAGAAGCTAAAAATAGGGTTTCGAATACTCAGGAGGCTTTGGCTAGGTTTAGGGATAGTAACAGAGGGATCAATTCCCAACTCGTTAAAACGGAGGAGGACATGCTGGTTTCTGATTTTAACCTTGAATTCAATGTATACAATTCCCTGGCCCAACAATTAGAACAGGCCAGAATTAAGGTACAGGAAGCTAGCCCTATGCTTACTGTTTTTCAAAAGCCACAGGTTCCCACTTCTCCGAGTGAACCCAAATTCGTCCTATTGGGGCTGGCATTCTTAGTCCTAGGTTTTGTTTTAGCTGTCCTCTCGTTTTTTATATTGTTGGTATTCCGAATTCTTAAGTTACAGTTTTCAGATGTTTAGTGTTATTGTTCCCGTATTTAATAAGTTTCCACATCTGGAGAGGTCTATCGAATCGGTTTTAAACCAGCAGTATAAAAATTTTGAATTGATAATCGTGGACGATGGATCCACGGATGGTAGTTATGAGAAAGCATTGAGTTATTCGGATGAAAGGATTCGGGTTTTTCAAAGAAATGAACCAGGGCCTGGAGGGTATGCTGCCAGAAATTTTGGAATTCAAAAGTCAACATTCGATTGGGTAGCCTTTTTGGATGCGGATGATGAGTGGCTGGAGCAGCACCTTGCTACCTTTATTGAATTAGTCACTTTTCAGCCCAAAGCACAACTTCTTTCTACTTGCTGGCTGGATAATTTTGATGGACGTGATCTTAAAAAGTCCTTTCCAAATGCGTATGGCAAAAAACATCAGGCAAGGGGAGTACATGAAATAGATATCCTTACATTTTTGAAAAGCAGCAGTAAAGGAGCGCCTCCATTCTGGACAGGTGCCCTAGCCATTAAAACGAAGTTATTGCGATCTATTAATGGCTTTCCCGAAGGTAGATGCAAACGAGGAGGAGATGTAGACACTTGGTTAAGAGCCCTCTATTTTGGGAAATTAGCCGTTTGGTCACCTGCTCAGACGGTGATTTACCATCGAGATTCAATGAATATGGTCACCAAGAGGGAGCAATTTGAATTGGGCTGTGAAGCAGATACCGTGAAAAAGCTTGCTGAAAAGGCCAATAATCCAAAATTAGAATCGGATTTATATACATTTTTGAATGCTCGCATTGTTAGCCGATGGCTTCAAACGTTACGGGTAGGCCAGAGACCGGGATCACTTCTGGGAAAAGTATCCTGGAAATACCTTGATCCAAAAACAAAGGTTTTGGTTCTTACCTCAATATTACCGAACGACTTCCTTGCCCGGATTTACCGGCTATTCAAAAGAGGCAAATACGATTGAATCTTGAATGTTAATTTAAAATTTCCGGAACGTTTACCCATTGGACACATTGCTCGCTGGGATTTTTTTTCCTGGCTACTGGTGCTTCTACTCGTAACCAGAGTACTGGCAGATAGGTCAGGTCTTGGAGCCCTTATAGGATTGGCCTTGATGGGAGTTTTTATTGTTTTGGTGATATTTAAGTTACGGATTCCAAAATACATACTGGGATATTCTTCTATTTTTTTCGTTCTGATCGGATACGCAACTATAAACGCAGTGGTTCTCCATGGGGAACCGATTTTTACTATTCGTGGAGTGATCCGCTATTTCACGTATTTCGCCATTTTTATCTTAGCTTTTTATAGTAAAGTAAAATTCCATCAGATTTTCGGGGTCTACACCATTATCGTTTTAGTTCAGAGTATTTTGGCCGTGTTTCAATTCCTCTTCCAGGGAATGGAAAGACCTAGCGGAACTTTTATAAATTCCAATCATTTTAGTTATTTTTTGGTGCCCTATTTTGGTATCTTGTTAGTGGTTTACAGAAAGTATGGATGGGCGTTTGCCGTGTTTCTTTTGTCGGCCTTTTTAGGTGGAATGGGGGGCGTAATCAGCTTGTTGCTGGTATTATTTTTGTTTTTGATGCATTACGCCAGCCGCTGGCAAAAAACGCTGGCTATTGCTATTTTCCCCATATTCATTGCAATTGCTGGATTCCTGATGCAACAAAGAATCCAAGAATTAACGGACGTTTCGGCTATATCTGAGCGATTGGCAGAAGGACAAGCAGGAGGAGGGAGTTCCTTGGTTTGGCGAATTGTTACCTGGAAATTTATGTACGATGAAATGGTAGCCAAAGGGGGGCTTTACACGGGTATGGGGCTGGAATACGCATCTATTGTTAGCCCCTATTTTTTGGAAAGCAGCATAAGGGAGCCACATAATGATTACCTTAGGGTCTTGTTAGAATTCGGACTTTTCGGGTTTTTAATTTTCGTTTTTGCCTTGTATTATGCGCTTTTCAGATTTAGAAAATTTTCAAAAAAATCGGATTCCACTCATTATTACGCCATGTTTGTGTCCTTATCTGGAATTTTTTTAGGAATGATCGTAGGGAATATTGTGGTTTTAAACACGTTATGGTGGTTAGTGTTCTCCATTATCGCCATAATTCATCGGGAAGATTTGAAAATGAAAGAGGAAAATAAATTGACAATTAATGAATGATTTGCTGGCAATCGTAACACCTGCCAAAAATGAAGCTACAAACATACCCAATTTGGTGCGGGGGCTTGCCAATCAGTCCGTAAAACCAGACCTGTGGGTTTTTGTTAATGACCAGAGTACCGATGCTACAGTGGATGTTTTTGGTGAAGAGATTCAGAGGTATGCAACCGATTTGAATGGCACAAAAATACTTCAGGTAGATTACAAAGACGAGGAGAAAGGGTATGCCCTTGGGCCAAAGTACAGTCGAATCATTAAATTTGGGTTGGAAAAAGTCCATGAATTTGAAGCGCACACTGGTGTTGTATATGATTTTGTAGGAATTCTGGATAGCGATGTGGTGCCTGAGGAAAGGTATTATGAACTTTTGTTGCAAAATTTCAGAGAGGACCCGAGGCTTGGCATTGCATCTGCCGGAAAGCAAAAAGAAGATTACGGTAAAGAAATTATCACCAGCTATGTAAATAAGAGTTTTGCACCCAGCGGATTTAGACTTTGGCGACGAGCCTGCCTGGAACAGACGGGGTATTCTATTTCGGTTTCTCAGGATGCGGTCTCTGCTGCCAGGGCAATTATGTCCGGCTGGAAAGTTCAATCCTTTCGTTCGCTTGTAGTTAGTTTACGGCAGCGAGGAGCGAAGTTTGGTTATACCTATTATGGTAAATCGGCATACATGCGTCACGTTCCCTATCTCTACGTTTTGGCAGGCGCAGCTAAAATGTATCTTACCGGCAAAAAATCGGATGCGAGGCATTATTTGCTTGGGTACAAAGAGGCGAAAGAGAGTCAGGTGAGCAGGATAGAAGATCCTCTTGCAATTAAATATTTCAAGAATCGGTTTTTTTATAAATTATTAGGAAAGTAATGCAGCCAAAAGTTATTGTTTTGATTTATGGGGCTGGAGGTCACCGCGCTCAAATGGAAAGGTTATTGGGAAAAATAAATCCCCTACTTTCGGATCGAGACGTTAAATTTTTGAGTATTACAGAAACTGCAGCATCCATTTCTCATCCGGACTTGATTGAAAGTTTTGAACTACCTCCATTCCGGAGTAAGTATTTTTCAATTAAGAAGCTTTTAATGGTCCCAAAAAAATACATTCATTTTCTGTCTTGTTTTTTACAGATTAAAAAAAAGTATCGGGTGATCTCCGTTATTTCTACCGGGCCGGGACTGGCCATTCCTTTTTCCATTCTTTTTAAATTGGCACGTGCTAAAATCATATTTATTGAGACCTGGTCACGTTTTGAAACTCAGTCTTACGCAGGAAAGGTAATGTACCGGCTAGCTGATAGATTTTATATCCAAAATGAATCATTAACCAGGTTTTATCCAAAAGCCATTTATTCAGGATTGCTATGAAGGTGTTGGTTACCGTAGGTACTACCAAATTTGATACTCTGATTAAGTACCTTTCAGAAAGCCATTTTCCAAATGAAATTGAATTTACCTTTCAAATTGCAGATGGAGACATTCACCCTGAAAATCATCCTTTTTTTACGTTTTCGGATAAAATTGACTTGTTTTACCAGGAAAGTGATGTGGTCATTTGTCATGCAGGTGCGGGAACCATCTATAAGTTATTGGAAATGAAGAAGAAAATTATTATTGTGCCGAATACCGAAAGAACGGATCACCATCAATTGGATATAGCGGCATATATGGGAAAAAATAATCACGCAATAACAGTCTTAGATTTTGGTGAACTTTCTAAAGCTTTGGAAAGCATTGGGAAGACGGAGTTGATTCCTTTTGAAAAGCATGAATTCGATAAGGCAGAAGAGATGATCACGTTTAGCCTTTCCTAGTAAATTGTCATAATTTTTTTTCAATTCAACCGGATGAACTTGCGGAGTTCTTACTACTTCTTTTTTTTAATAATGTTTTGGTGTTTGTCATTCGGTCAGGTGCATTCCCAACAAATTGCCCCGGGAATTCCATTTATAGAAGAATATAGTAGAAGGCAACAAATAATTCAAACTGAAGGCAGGGAATTGAATTTTGCAGAAAGTATCCGGCCCTCTATTTCTCATGGAAAACTTTTTGCAGGTCCAGCTATTTATGACAGTAAAAACGTCGAATTTTCAATTTTGCCGGTTTTCACTACGCAGATATTTAATGAAAGAAGACCTTATGGTGGGAGCGATTTTGGCATTCCTCCCGGAAAAGGGCTCGCTCACTATTTAAGCGGCGGCTTTTTTGCTCGTGTAGGCTTTTTAAATTTACAGTTCCAACCAGAATTTGTATACACGCAAAACAAGCCTTTTCAGGGATTCTCAGAGGATTTTTCACCGGCAATTCTAAGAGCCCGGTTCCATTATTGGAACAATGATGATTTTCCCGAGACTTTTTCGCAAGGAAATTATTCCCGTCTTTGGTGGGGGCAGTCAAGTCTGAAAGCAAGATTGGGTGCTTTTGAGATGGGCATTTCTACAGCCTCTCTTTGGTGGGGGCCAGGACAGTGGAATTCCCTAACCTTCTCCAACAATGCGGAAAGTTTTCCCCATCTAACTTTGAACACCCACAAACCTGCAAAGACCTTTTTGGGACATTTTGAAGGGCAGGTGATGATAGGGAAACTTGAAAATTCTGGTCGCCCAGCTTCCCAAAATCCAAGATTAAATGATCAATATTTTCTACCGTTTAATGGGGATTGGAGGTATTTGAATGCACTTATGCTGAGCTACCAACCCAAATGGATTCCAGGATTTTATCTAGGTTTTATTCGTACCTTTCAGCAATACAATCAAAATAGGGGGCAGGAATTTAGAGATTATATGCCCATATTTGATGCGTTTCAAAAGAAGAATTTTTTCGAAAATGGACATACATTGGATTTTGATAATGAAGGAAGAGATCAGCAAGCAGTAATATTTTTTCGGTTGATTAGCAATAAAGCCCATGCAGAAATTTATGCCGAATTCGGCAAGAGAGACCATTCTTTTGATTGGAGAGAGGCTTTGATGAATCCGGAACATGCCAGGGCCTTCCTTTTTGGATTCCAAAAGCTTTTTCCGCTCTCTAAGGAGGATACATTCATTCAGCTAAGGGGAGAAATCACTCATCAGCAAGAATCAGTAAATCGGTACATCCGCTATGAGGGCCTAGGAGGTAGAACTTCCTGGGCCACACATTATCAGGTGAGAGGATTTGTGAATCGTGGGCAACCTTTGGGAACAGGAATTGGAACGGGTAGCAACAGCCAGACCATGGAATTGGCTTTCGTAGCCGGAGGCAATAAAACAGGACTGTTATTTGAGCGTCTCGCCAACCATCAGGACTTTTACTACCGGGCTTTCGGCCAACAAAACGAAGTGCAGCCCTGGGTAGACCTTAGCATTGGTTTACTGTTCGACAAGCGATGGGATCAGTTCCTGCTGAGCTCTAAAGTTCAATTGATCAATGGACGCAATTACCAGTGGCAGCTTGACCCCAATAGCACCCCGGAATTCCCCAAAGGCCAACACCTTTTTTCCGTGCATTCTCAGGTCAGCCTTATCTACCTTTTTCAGAAAAATCAGCAACTTAACCCATGAGTTTCTAGGCCCACTTGCTTCTGATTTTAGCCTTTCCGTAAT
>JAWLFL010000036.1:0-27703 GCA_041685605.1 Cyclobacterium sp.
AAGGCATGCCTTGTCTCTACAAACAAAACAAAGTTTTTCTGAAACCGGCATTGCGAAACCTGTGCTGCACTTCGACAGGCTCAGCAACCGCTTGTCGAAGTATCGGAGTTTCGCAATGAGGGGGAATAATTCAGTAGCCCCGAGATTTATCTGACTAGTATCATCTTTTCGTGGCAAGCCGCTCAATTTGAAAAAAATTATTCAAGACCACATCTTTTGAAAATATAATTAATATTTTTACTCTAATAAAATTTATTATTAAATATGATTTCGACTATTTAATCAATTGTTAATTAACCTCAATCTAAATTACGATTTATGTCAAATCTTTACCGATTTTCATTGGTCATGTTTCTGTCCTTACTCAGCATGGGATGGGCGCATGCACAGTACAGCGTATCGGGTATCATTACCGATGAACGTACCGGAGACCCCATGATAGGGGCAAGTATATTGGTTCGCAACACCACTAAGGGAACCGTAACTGACCTGGATGGCAGGTTTAATCTGAATTTCGATGACAATGCATCGGCTACCCTCGTTATCTCCTCTTTGGGATACCTTAGCCGAAACATTGATGTCGGGCCCAATACCAATACTACCCTTCGCGTAGCCCTTCAGGAGGACGCTACCAATCTGGAAGAAGTAGTGGTGACAGGATTGGCCTCCTCCGTCAAGCGGTCCAACCTGGCCAATGCGGTGTCATCCGTTTCTTCCCGGGAGTTAACCGGAACGACTACTATCCAAACCACCGATGGGGCTCTTTATGGTAAAATTGCCGGAGCAAACATTCGGTCCAATGGAGGGGCTCCCGGAGGAGGATTATCCATTCAGTTGCGCGGAATTTCAAGCCTTACCGGAGCTTCACAACCACTCATTATACTGGATGGCGTGTATATCAATAACTCCTTCCAACGAACCGGGCGTGCAACCGTCACCGGTGCGGGCAGTGAGAGTCAGGATGATGGATCCAACAGGCTTGCTGATCTCAACCCGGCAGACATTGCAACCATTGAAGTGCTAAAAGGACCCTCCGCTGCCGCTATCTATGGTACCCGAGCCAATGCAGGGGTAATCATCATCACCACCAAGCGTGGAACTGAGGGCGAAACCAAAGTATCCCTTTCCCAGGATATCGGTTTTGCGCAACCACTACGGCTTTTGGGAACCGACGGCTGGAGTGAAGAAAAAATCAATGCTTTTTTCCCGGAAAACAGACGACCTGTAGAACTGCAACGCTTTAGAGAAGGGACCCGGATTGATTATGAAGATTATTTCTATAACAACACGGCTTTACTCAGTAATACCCGGCTGACGGTATCCGGAGGTAGCGAGAAAACGAAGTTTTATGTTTCCGGAAATATTAATTCAGAAGATGGGACGGTGAAAAATACTGGCTTTGATCGCTTTTCGCTTAGAGCCAACCTGGACCATAATATCACGGATAGAATCAAATTGGGCGTATCCTCTAACTACATCAAATCCACAACAAATAGGGGATTTACTGGCAACCAAAACAATTCCGGCGCAAGTATAGGATATAGTATGGCTTACATTCCAAACTACTTTGACATCAGGCCCGACGAAAACGGTGTCTACCCCACCAATCCTTATTTTAGCGAAAATCCGGCGGCGGTTACCGATCATGCGGAGAACACATCCGATGTGCAGCGTTTTGTTCAAGCCTTCACCCTGGACATTGATTTGTTCAGCAACAGCAATAGCTTCCTGAAAGCCAATGTGGCCGGTGGGTTAGACTTTCTTCAAAATTCCACATTGATTTACCTGCCGGAGTTTCTTCAATACCAACGCGGGCAGGCCAATCCTGGGGATGTGTTTTGGGGAAAGCAGGAAAGCTTTAACACCAATTTCCAGGCAGCATTGGTTTATAACTTTAATCTGGGAAAAGTTAACATGAACTCTCAGGCCGGTATGGTTAGACTGGACTTTAGCAACAGTTCCTTGTTTAACAGGGGACGGGGTCTGGTACCGAACCAAACAAACCTGCAGCAAGCCTCTGTGCAGGAAATAGCCGAACAATATACCAGCGAGGTTCAGGAAGCGGGTATTTTCCTTCAGCAGGAAGCAAATTTTGAAGATAAGATCATCGGTACCCTAGGCGTTCGTTGGGATAAGTCCACCCTAAATGGAGATCCCAATCAATATTATAGCTTTCCGAGGGCTTCTTTAGCCATAAATCTGGGAAATTTTGATTTTTGGAATTCCGGTTTTATAAACCAAATGAAACCCAGGATCGCCTACGGTGAAACGGCAGGACCGGTGGAGTTCGGAAATACCTTTTCCAAGCTTGAGGGAGCCAATATTGGGGGCTTGTTAGGTTCTGTGGTTGGACTTCAGATAGGTAACACAGAGATTCGGCCGGAAACAGCTACTGAACTGGAGTTTGGGGTAGATTTCGGATTCCTAAACAGCCGATTTGCCTTAGAAGCCACTTACTACATTAAAAACACCCAAAACAATATCCAGGACCTGAACCTGGCACCATCCACGGGGGTAAATACCATCCCCAGCAACGAAGCAGAGTTGCAAAACAAAGGACTGGAATTAAGTCTGTCAGGGACAGTGGTCGACCAGGCAAATTTCAACTGGTTTTCAAGAGTCATGTATTGGCAAAACCGGGTGAATATGACCCGCCTCGGTATTCCGCAGTATAACCTGGGAGCCTTTGGTCCCGGTTTGGGTACCTTCTATTATGCCGAGGGTTTTGCACCAACCACCATTATTGGTACACCTGCCGATTCGGATCACCCAAGCGGATTTACGGTTTGGGGAAATGCCCAGCCCAAATTCAACACTTCCTTTTATAATACCATGCGCATCTACAACAATCTGGAATTGTCGTTCCTGGTAGAGTGGCGGCAAGGCGGGGATAATATCAACCTGACATCTTTCCTTTCCGATTCCGGAGGAACTACCAACGGATGGTTTGAAGATGATAACAATGACGGTGTACCAAATGGAAGACAACGACCACCTGCTCCCTATAACAATGCCGGAAGATGGGTGCAAGATGCCTCTTTTGTAAAAGTTCGAGAGATAGGATTGTATTACACCCTTCCCAAAGCCTCTGTAGCCAATACTTTTGGTAATGCTCTGAAAGGGCTTCGTTTAGGTATGTCCGTAAACAATGCCTTTTTATTCAGTGATTACGCCGGCTACGATCCTGAAACCTCCACTTTTGGCGCGCGATCGGTAGATAATAATGTCGATATCGCCCCCTACCCAACACCGAGAAGGATTTTCTTTCACGTAAATCTTGATTTTTAATCCTAAAACGATGAAGACAATGAACACACTACAAAGATATATAGGATTAGGCGTGGTAGCAGGACTACTCATGGTTAGCTGCAACCCGTTGGAACTGGATCAAATTGATGATCCCAACAACCCCTCTGTGGGAAGTGTCAGTGAAAATGCCTCCCGCTCCCAAATTCAGTTTTTGATAACGGGATTGGAGTCCAGGCACAGGGATTACGTCGAAAATGTATCCCGGGCATGGAACACCTTTGGGAGAGAAATCTGGTACCTAAACGGTTCAGACCCTCGTTTCCAGACGGATTGGCTCGGCCAGGCAGGTAGAGAACCCGACCGGGTTTATTTTGGATTTGGCTCCACCGGTGGAGGATCCTGGGCCGATCCCTATCAGGCGATCAGACAGGCTAATGTGCTGATTTCCGCCGCAGAAAACACCAATAACCTGAGTCCGGCGGAGCAGGCGGCAATCTCCGGTTTCGCCCGGATGATTCAGGGCTATCAGTTTATGATTCCTGCCAATTTTGTATACGAAAACGGCATCCGGATTGACGTGGAAGACCCGCTTAATCCAGGCCCTTACGTTTCCTACGAAGCGGGTATGGAGCACTCCCGTTCCTTGCTTGAAACCGCAGACGAATTACTGCAAACAGCCGGTTCCGGTGATTTTCCTTTTACCTTAACCCCGGGATTTGCCGGATTTACATCGTTAGAGAGAATCCGGGAAATTAATAATGCCATCTTAGCCAGAACCAATACCTACCTGGAAGACTGGGAAGGTGTATTAACTGCCTTGGATAATTCATTTTTGGATTTGGAGGGGAACCTGCAGGCAGGTCCTGCTCATCCGTATACTGGTGCTCCGGACTTATTTAACCCTTTGTTTTACATCCGGGATGCAGCAATAAACACCATTGTGGTGGTGCACCCTTCCGTTTTGGAAGATGCTACCGAAGGAGATGCAAGGGTGGCCGAGAAATTTTTCGAACGGGAGGAACCGGTAATCATTACAACCGATGCGACCCCCCTGGTGGGCACCCATCAGGACAACCGATGGCCAAATAACACCACCCCCATTCCTTTTATCCGGAATGAAGAATTGATTTTGCTGAAGGCGGAGGCGCATGCACAGTTGGGCGAGACAGACCTTGCGGTGCAAGCAATCAATGTTATCCGGAATGCAGCAGAAATTGGAGATTACACCGGGTCTACTAATCAGGCCAGCCTTATCGACGAAATTTTGTACCAGCGGAGGTACTCCTTATGGGCTGAACCCTGGGGACACCGTTGGATCGATGCCCGCAGATACGGGCGCCTGGATGAAATCGATACTTCATTTGACCAGGGATCTATTTTTCTTCAATTTCCTCATCCCCAAGCCGAGGTAAACTGGGATGAATATGTTGAATAGCATGCCATTATAAATGAATTTAAAGCAAAAAAACCTGTAGAATGTCCGGTTCATTCTCCAGGTTTTTTTGCTTTATAATAAAAGAATTAGGAGGAAACACATGATTTTTTCATTTTTATTTTACCTTAAAATTACTTTATCAATTAAATAATAATTTTTTCCAATAACCAAAGAAAACGCTATTCCTAAAACCAAAAATCAATTTGATCTTCTTTATTGTAGGCTGATACCGCCGATTTTCTTTTTTACCACATTATTATTCTTGTAGCATTCAATCCAACACCCGGAAAAGGTAGGAAATAGTGAATTCCAATTGGGTAAAATTGATGTCAAATATCCGTTCCTGGGATTCAGGCCTTCCAAATTCATACGAATAACGCGCTTCTCCCTGAAGGGTATGCTTTCCAAACAACTTTGAAATCCCCACACCGGCCGTCAAGCCGTACATCAATTTCCGGGGTTCGTCAGCCGGCTGCCCATAGGTTGGAATGACGAGTTCCCCTTCCACAACCCGATTTACATCCCTGACATCCAGGAGGTATCCCACATGTGGACCGAGTTTGATATGAAACCTTCCCGAATTGCCCAGGTAAAAATTTGATAGTATCGGAATTTTAATATAATCAAACTGGGTTTCATTTCCCGTGTTGATCGTATCTGTTGCCGCATAACCGGTAGTCAGAAACTGAAACTCTATCTGTGCCCCTGCATTTTTCTCAAAAAATTGTTCAATCACCAGGGAATAGGTGGGAGCAGCCAAGCCCGTGACACTGCGGGGAAAACTACCCAGGGTAACCCGGTAGGACGCACTAGACTCCGTATATCCTCCACGGATACCCACACTGGTCTGAGCTAAAAGATCACTGGAAGCCAAAAAAATAATTACCAAAAGAGGCCAGCCGATTTTCATTAGAAAAAAGAAGAAGTTATGAATTATCTGCGATTAATTGTCGTCCTTTTTCTTGGGTTTTTTACTTTCTTCCCGGTCTCTTAATTTTTTGTCATCCACATTTTTATTAAGAAACTCGTTAATCTTATCGATGGAAAAAGAACTGGAAATTTCACCAAATGAATTAATATTCATGTTAAAGCCTTCCAACTCCTCGTTTACTGTTGGTATGTCCTTTTTTTTCGTCTTCTTAGCCATGGCTGTTTCTTCTTTAAAATACGACCTCTGTTCCAGGTTTTGGCACAGTTACTGGTTTCCTAACGTATTTAACGCAAAATCTATTCTTTTGATCAATTCCTCCCTGCCCAATATCTCAAAAATCTGCATCAAATCCGGTCCTGCTCCAACTCCAGTAACCGCAAGCCTTACGGCTTGCATCACCTTGCCCAATTTAATTTCTTCGGATGCTGCTGCCGCTGCCAACATGGATTTAGCTGATTCTGCGGACAAGGGTGCTGTTTCATCCAGCAATTCATTTTTGAACGCCTTTAAAACGGCAATGGCATCCTGATTCCATCTTTTTTCGGCTACCTGCCGGTCAAACGTATCCGGCGCCACTAACATGAACTTCCCTTCATTCCATAAATCGGAAGGGAACGTGGCCCTTTCCTTCATCACTGATGCAATTTTTTCCGCCTTCTCTATAGAAAGCGTACGATTTTCCTTTTCAAGATCTGCCAGCAGATAGGCTGCAAGTTCCCGATCGGATTTATGCCTGAGATACTGCTCGTTATACCACTTGGCTTTATTTATATCAAATTTAGTGCCTGACTTGCCGATTCGATCGATGGAGAAGGCTGCAATCAATTCTTCCAGGGTAAAAAGCTCCCGCTGATCTCCCGGGTTCCAACCCAAAAAGGCGATAAAATTCAGAAAAGCCTCCGGTAAGTACCCAGCCTCTTTGAAGCCTGCCACCATATCACCAGACTGCGGATCTTTCCATTCAAGCGGGAAAATGGGGAATCCATGTTTTTCGGCATCTCTTTTGGACAATTTTCCGTTGCCATCCGGTTTCAGCAACAGCGGCAAGTGGGCAAACTCGGGCATGCTATCTTCCCAGCCCAAATACCGGTACAACAAAACGTGTAACGGTGCCGAGGGTAACCATTCTTCCCCACGGATCACATGGGTAATGCCCATTAAGTGATCGTCTACAATATTGGCCAGGTGGTAAGTGGGCATGCCGTCAGATTTCATCAAAACCTTATCATCCAGCGAATTGGAATGTACCAATACCCATCCCCTAACCATGTCATTTAACCTTACTTCTTCTTTTCGGGGTATTTTAATTCGTATGACGTAGGGCTCTCCGGAGTCAAGGCGTGCCTTCACTTCGTCCGCAGGTAAGGTCAGGGAGTTTTTCATCTGCGTTCGGGTAATGGAATTATACTGGGGAGACACCACCCTCGCGGCCGTTAGCCTTTGTCGCATGGCTTCGAGATCCTCGGACGTATCAAAAGCATAATAGGCATGTCCTTTATCGAGCAGGTACTGCGCGTATTCCATGTACATGGACTTGCGCTCGGATTGTCGGTAGGGGCCGCATTCCCCGGGGGTCCAGGGGCTTTCATCCGGACTAATACCGATCCAATCCAGGGAATTTTTTATGTAATCCTCTGCGCCAGGCACGTATCGATTTTGGTCTGTGTCCTCAATTCGTAACAAGAACTTTCCACCATTTTTTCGGGCAAAAAGGTAGTTATACAAAGCGGTTCTCACACCTCCAATATGCAATGCTCCGGTAGGGGATGGCGCAAATCTTACGCGTACTTCTTTACTCATAGACAGCCTTCAATTTCTTTTAAGTGGGCAAAGATAGGCAATTAATAAAGAATTTAGGCCCAAAACCACGGAAGACTTAGCCCTTTTTCAGATAAACCATCCCGCTAAAAATTTGGTTACCTTTACTACCAGATGCCAACACCTACATCAAATAAAGATCAATTGAGCGGGGAAATGTACCGCCTCCTGAAAATATTCGGAACCGCCTCCCTGGGACTGGTTTTGCTGCTCTCTTTTTTTAATGAGTACCGGGCCAGCAATTCCGGAGAAGATCCTGAGTTTGCCATCACTGATGCAGGATTCCTTTTCTTTAAGAATATTCGAAGAATCGACTATGAGGTAAAACAACTGCCGACCGTGGATCGCTACGTTCATGAGGACTTTGATCCGGATAGCCTTAAATCAGGCCTGCAAATAGAGATTATCGTCCAGAAAAACCGGAATACGGCAGTCCCATTTCTGATTCTAAAAGGTAGCCTGGCCGGAAAATCCCCCCTCCTGCTACAAAACCTGGACGAGCACGAAAACCCAGAAGACTCGCTCGAATTGCGGCAAGGAAACCGATATGCCCATTTGGAAAACGCAACGAAATTGAGGGATTGGCTACGTACGGATCTAAACAGCATCCGGGCAAAAGCGGAGGAAGGATGGGTGAAACTATTTGAAGACGAAAAGGAGCGAAAAGCATTTCTGCAAACTTTCCAGGATTTCGAAAAGATTACTTCCCACAACTGAGCATTCGCTGCGGCTCCTATTTAAAAGGAGAAGCAAGGAACTCCGGGAAGATGCTCCAAGTACAAAATTATTGAAAATATCAAAATTAAACTTAAATTGACCAATACAGGACCGTCCCATTCCTTTTAAAACATCGGGAAACACCCAAAAACCTAGTTATGGAATTGAAAAGAATTGATACGATTTGGCACTTTTTTGCTACTCAAAATCAGTTGTTTCTGAAAAAAGAAGTTAACCATGAAGTCTGTTATTCCTTTATAAAAAACAAAATCAAGCTCAGGCATGCCTTTAATCCCCGGTTTACCGGTCAATCAACGCTTACATTGGGTCCGGATTCCTTTGAAATGGCAGTAGAAAGCCAATCTGCTGGCAAAAAAAAGTTTGGGTTTCATCGTCCACCCGTAAAGGTGCATCAACAGCTATTCTTCCCAAAGGAATTACTTAAACTCACCGGGAGTTTCAGCATTACCGTCGAAAAGGATCGTTTTCGAAATATCCGGGTCACCCTCGAGCCTTTTGTGCCAAAGACCATAAAAAAAACATCCCATCCCGTCAATTTCATTAGTGAAATGCTTTGGGGATTTCGGTATTTTTCCGAAACCATAAAAAATTAATGCCGAAGGTAAAACACCGTAAAAATCTGTTACCCTTTAAACGATTACTAACGATCATATATGAAGACCGCTTCCAGTCAACCAGAATTTCCCATGTTTACAATGCCCCACCGGGGATTACTCTTGCTCTCCGGCATTTATGCGATCCTTTGGGGTGCTTTTTTCAGATGGTTTGGCCCCACCGTATTGAACTGGCTGGCCATGGACAACAGCCTGGACGGCTGGTCCGGGACCCTTTTCTATGGCAGCTTGGGAATGGTGGCAGGCTTACTGGTGTTTTTATCCGCTTTTTACCCCATTAGCTGGATTTACCTGATGGGGTTGGGGATACTGGGAAAGTTCGCTTCCCTGATAAGTTTTCTCCTGCTTTACATGGGCAACATGGAATGGAACAAACGCCTTGGCTTTCACCTCCTCTTCAACGAGGCACTTTGGCTGATTCCTCTGGCAATTATTTTCTGGCGGGCGTTACAAGTAAAAAAGTATTTAAAATCTCAACCCTAGTAGTCAGGTTTGAGAAAGGAGATTAAGTGAGAGTTAAATGTTAATAAAATAAGTAAACACCCCCCATTTCTTTTCAGAAACCGGAGGTATTGCTAATCAGGTTAAAAGGATCAGTAATAAGAGAATGACGATCAGTGCCCCGGCAGAGATATAAACGCCGCCACCCAGGGCTTTGGCTTCCTTATTGATATCCCTGAGCTCGTTACGGATTTCCTTACGTTCTTCCTTGTCCATGGCCCTGAGGTCCATGTCTTTAATTTCCTGAACCCGCTCATCTAACTGTTCTAAACGAGCCTGCTCTTCCGGACTGGGTTCTTTATCTGCCGAGCCATCTTTTGCCATGGCTGCAGGTGCTAAGGCAGTTAACAACATCAGCATGGATAAAAAGTATGCGATCTTTTTCATGAGAATTACTATTTACGGTGAAACATTAGATTTATTAATGACATCAAAAATGTACGTATCATTCGAAACTTGATTTTTTAACCATATCAATAACCTTACCAAAAAAACGGAAAGGGTACCGTTGGCTCAATCTTTCCATTTTTCATAAAGGCTCACCCGTTTCGGTTTTAGGAATATTCAAACCGAGCACTATTTGGGCAAATTCTTAATTTTTTCCATCCGAAGCATTGCCCAAAATTCACTAACTTGTGCTGAATTTGATTACAATTATCTCCGAATCAATCCTATAAAAACCTCAATAATCGGACAACAAATGGCTAAAGGCAACAAAAAGCTTTTTCTTCTGGATGCAATGGCACTGATTTACAGGGCGCATTTTGCTTTCAGCAAAAACCCCAGGATCAATAGCAAAGGACTAAATACCGGCGTCATGCTGGGTTTTACCAACACCCTGCTGGAAGTTTTGGAAAAAGAAAAACCCAGCCACATTGCCGTCGTTTTCGACACCCATGCGCCCACTTTCCGGCACCAGCAATTTGAGGCGTACAAAGCCAACCGGCAGGAACAACCGGAAGACATTGCCGTAGCGATTCCATGGGTCAAACAAATCGTGCAGGCCTTCAATATCCCCACCTTGGAATTGGACGGGTTCGAGGCAGACGACATTATCGGCACCCTGGCCAAAAAGGCCGAAAGGACCAGCTTTACCGTCTATATGATGACTCCGGATAAAGATTACGGTCAACTGGTAGAGGATCATATTTACCTATATAAACCCGCATTTATGGGAAATGCCGTAGATGTCATGGGGCCGAAAGAAATCTGCGAAAAATGGGATATCGAAAATGTGGACCAGGTACGGGATATCCTGGGGCTAATGGGAGATGCGGTGGATAACATCCCCGGTATTCCCGGAATCGGGGCCAAAACCGCAGTCAAACTGTTAAAACAATTTGGCTCGGTAGAGGAGTTGATCAAAAACACGGATCAATTGAAAGGAAAGCAAAAGGAAAACGTCGAAAAATTTGCCGAACAGGGGCTGTTATCCAAGGAATTGGCGACGATTATCCAGGATGTCCCGGTGGCATTCGATGAAAAAGCCCTTACCTATGAACCTCCCCATGAGGAAAACCTCAAAGCCCTTTTTGCTGAACTGGAGTTCAGAACGTTGACCAAGCGCGTTTTCGGAGAAGCGATCAAAAAACCGAGCATAAAAGTAAACGAGCAATTAGGCTTGTTTACCGGAAAAGAAGCCGTTGAAAGCGAGGAGGATTCCGAACCGCCAATAGCCGTTCCGGAACACCTGCAGACCATTTTCACACGCAGCCATAATTACCATCAGGTATCGGGAGAAGAGGCCATTGGCGAACTGGTTCGCTACCTGCTCCTGCAAAAGGAGATCTGTTTTGATACCGAAACCACCTCCATCAATCCCAATGAGGCCGCGTTGGTAGGGATCTCTTTTGCCTACCTTCCGGGAGAGGCATATTACATCCCCTTTCCCGAGGATAAAAATACGGTAAGGAACTACCTGGAGCTATTGAAGCCGGTATTTTCATCCGAAGATATTCTCAAAATCGGTCAGAATATCAAGTACGATATACTGGTACTGATGAATTACGGTGTAAGCGTAGCCGGTAAACTATACGACACCATGCTGGCCCATTACCTGATCGAGCCGGAGGGAAAGCACTCCATGGACTGGATGGCCGAGCAATACCTTCGCTACAAGCCGGTTTCTATCGAAAGCTTGATCGGCAAAAAGGGTAAAAACCAGGGCAATATGCGGGATGTTGATCCCGAAGTAGTGGTGGATTATGCCGCCGAGGATGCAGACATCACCTTATTGCTTAAAAAAGAACTGGACCCGATTATCAAGGAGAATAAGTTGGAAAAACTGCTCCATGAAGTAGAAAGCCCTCTGATCGAAGTGCTGGCAGCCATGGAATTTGAAGGGGTAAAAATCGATACGGAAAGCCTCAGGGAAATGTCAGGCGAGCTGGAAACAGAAAGCAAGGTCATCGAAAAAAAGGTATACGAGCTGGCTGGCGAGCAATTTAACCTCAGCTCTCCCAAGCAACTGGGGGAAATTTTATTTGTGAAATTGCAACTGGACCCCAAGGCCAAAAAGACAAAAACGGGGCAATTTGCCACCGGAGAAGAAGTGCTCAGTAAGCTGGCCATAGAACACGAAATCGCACAGGCCATTCTGGACTTTCGGCAGCTGGTCAAACTCAAATCTACCTATGTAGATGCCCTTCCCAGTCTGATAAATCCCAAAACCGGCCGGATCCATACCACCTACAATCAGTTTGTGGCAGCGACAGGCAGGCTCTCTTCTATTAACCCAAACCTGCAAAATATCCCCATCCGAACGGAAAGGGGCAGGGAAATCCGGAAGGCGTTTGTGCCCAGGGATAAGGACCACCTGATTCTGGCAGCGGATTACAGCCAGATTGAGTTGCGAATCATGGCTGCTTTTTCCGAAGACGAATCCATGATTGGCGCTTTTAAGGAGGGCAGGGATATTCATGCCACTACAGCGGCCAAAATTTTCCAGGTGCCACTGGATCAGGTGACCGGAGACATGCGAAGGAAAGCCAAAACTGCGAATTTTGGAATCATCTATGGCATCTCTCCCTTCGGCTTATCGCAGCGGCTAAAAATCCCCCGGTCAGAGGCCAAAGAAATTATTGATGCCTACTTTAAAGAGTTCCCGGCCGTAAAAGCTTACATGGATCAAAGTATCGAAAAAGCCCGAAAAAATGAATTTGTAGAAACCATATTGGGCAGAAGGCGCTATCTACGCGACATCAACAGCCGAAATGCTACCATGCGGGGCTTTGCCGAACGCAACGCCATCAATGCCCCTATTCAGGGATCTGCTGCTGACATGATCAAAGTGGCCATGATTCAGGTGTACGAATGGATGATCAACCAAAACCTTAAATCCAAGATGATCCTTCAGGTCCACGATGAATTGGTTTTTGATGCCCATAAGGACGAGGTGGCACTGCTGGAAAAAGAGATACCAAAACTTATGTCCGGGGCGATCCCATTAGCCGTTCCATTGGAAGTAGAAGTAGGCAAGGGTACCCACTGGCTGGAAGCCCATTGAACCATTCATTCACAACTAACTATTTCCAAACCAAGACCGCATGGCCAAAATAAAAACCGCCTTTTTTTGTCAGAATTGTGGGGTAGAAAGCTCCAAATGGGTAGGAAAATGTCCTTCCTGTGGGGAATGGAATACCTATGTGGAAGAGGTGATCCAAAAGGAGGTAAACCAAAAAGGGAGCTGGCAATCCGGCAAAACATCATCCAAAAAAAGCAATCAGCCCAAACGGCTAGCTGAAATTGACTACGAAGCCCAAACCCGCCTAGTCACCCGGGATCCTGAATTGGACAGGGTACTGGGGGGAGGCGTTGTACCGGGTTCGCTCGTACTAATAGGTGGCGAACCGGGCATAGGCAAATCCACCCTGATGCTTCAGATAGCCCTTATGCTGGCCTCAACGAAGGTACTGTACGTTTCCGGAGAAGAGAGCGATAACCAAATCAAAATGCGCAGCGAACGGATGGCATATCAGTCGGACAATTGTTTCGTCCTTTCAGAAACCAACACCCAGCAAATATTCCAGCAGGTAGAACTATTAAAACCAGAACTGCTGATCATCGATTCCATCCAGACACTACACAGCCAATACGTGGAATCCGCCGCCGGATCGGTCGGCCAGGTCCGGGAATGTACGGCAGAACTCATGAAATTTGCCAAACAAACCGGAGTACCGGTTTTTCTGATCGGCCATATTACCAAGGACGGAGCCATCGCCGGACCAAAAATTCTGGAACACATGGTGGACACGGTTTTGCAGTTTGAAGGGGACCGGCACCTGAGTTACCGTATCTTGCGAACCTCCAAAAACCGTTTCGGTTCTACCAACGAGTTGGGAATTTACGAGATGCATGCTTCCGGCCTCAAAGCAGTGACTAACCCTTCCGAAATTCTGATGACCCAGCGGGAAGAGCAACTCAACGGAGTCGCCATCGGGGCCATGCTGGAAGGAAACCGACCGCTTTTGATCGAAATTCAATCCCTTGTCAGTCCGGCTACCTATGGCACCCCACAGCGCAGCAGTACCGGTCACGATGCCAAAAGGCTCAACATGCTCCTGGCCGTTCTTGAGAAAAGAGGGGGAATGCGATTAGGACAACAGGACGTGTTTCTCAATGTGGCCGGCGGCTTGCGGGTAGATGACCCGGGCCTGGACCTCTCCGTATGCGCCTCGCTGATTTCCTCGTACGAAGACAATCCCGTTGACCCCGGTATTTGTTTTGCGGGTGAAATTGGCCTTGGAGGCGAAATCCGCGCAGTAAATCGCATCGAAAGCCGCATAGCCGAAGCGGAAAAAATGGGCTTCAAAAAGATCATGTTGTCCCGATACGGACTCAAATCCCTGGATACCGATAAATTTAACCTGGAACTAGTGCCGGTCACCCGACTGGAAGAAATGTACCGCCACCTCTTTGTTTGACCGGAATTAACCGGCCAAGTTATCCAGCGGCTTTTTGCCCCCAAAGGCAGCAAAACAGCAGTTTTTATGCAACACCTCCAGGTGCGAGAAGCCCACTTTTTTCATCAGGTCCAATTGAAAAGGCAATGACCGGGGACTGTCCTCTTTTTCAATGTAGTCAAATACCTTCTTCCTGTATCCCAGGCCGCCTATAGACTCTAGGTACCGGGCATACCTGTTCCACATCATTTCCTGTACGGCGGGATCGTCATGAGACACCAGATCAGAGACCCAAAATGATCCACCAGGTGCCAGCAGTTTGAAAATCTTTTCAAATACATGTTCCCAGTCGGAGACCTCCCTGAGATGATGCAAAACGGCGGCTGCTACGATGATGTCGTACTTGTTTTCAGTCAGTTGGGCATCCCGGATATCCGATTGAATGGTATCGACTGTCCCGGTAGTGGCCCAGCTTACCCGGTCGTAGGCTTTAGCCAGCATGGGCTGGCTTAAATCCAGCAAATCACAATCCACCTGGGGCAGGTATTGCAGGATTTTCAGGGAAAGATTTCCCGCCCCGGAACCAATATCCAACATGGCTTTTGCCTGCGGGTTGGAAACCACCACTGCATTGGCGATCAATTCCATAGATAAAGGCGCATCCATGGTGGCTTCCTGACCGGTATCCAGATTGGAAAAACGGTCCACATCCTTATCAAATCTTTTTCGTATGTCTTCAATGGAAGATTTATTCTGCATGGGGTTTAGGGTGTTTTACATTAAAATAAATTTGATTTTAATCATTTTTCCGTACAATTACAATAAACATCCATTGATACCTATCAAGATCCAGTCCGTAACCTCACCAATAAAAGGTAGACGACAGGCGGATCCGCTATTGCACACGTTGCTTAAATGATTTATTTCCTGGACTTTGTAAATCTATCAGGTTTCCATTCACCACTGCATACAAATATTCCCCGTCTTTTTCAAGAAGGAAATTCGGAGCATTCGACAGCGATGGTTCCAGGTCCGGTAGCTGCTCCCCAGTCACTATCAGAATGGGCAAATCATGCACCATTCCTTTGTTCGTTTCGGAAGTCTTAATCGCCAAATACCCCTCCCGGAGCAAATCCAGGACTTCTTCCCGGCTTAATTCCGCTATTGCTGTTTCCTGCTCGCACACCTTTCCTTTCGTTACGGTCATTCCCTCAGCATACAGCTCTTCATAACCATAATATATCGACAAATCACCCCAGTCCGCTACTTCTCCTTGCTCGTACCTTATTCCCTCCTGATAGCGTACACGCCTCCGAATCCCGATATCTGTCACATAGCGATACCCATTGATTTCCGAACGAACGTTTTTAATAAGCAAATCCATCAACCGGGAAGCATTGTCCGGGATGGCTTGGTAAGCAGAAGCTTCCAACTCAGCATAAATCCCGGTCGCAATTTCATATAATGCGTTCAGGATAATCATAAAATTCAGCTTTCGGATGTACTGCTTTTCCGGATCATTGGGATAGGCTCCGGATTCAATTAATATGGTACTGGTTCCCCACTTTTGAAAATTGTCCCCAAAAGCTCTGGGTTCAAAGGTGTCGTTGTACTTGCCTACATTACCTGGGATTTCTTCCTGCAATACCCGATTCATACCGACGATTACTTTCATCGCTTTTTCCCGCCCTTCATTTACCTCGCGTGCTTCATTATAAGCAGGAGCCAGGACCGAAATGGTCGCCGGATTGGAAGTTCCGGATGCGTTGTAGTAAGCATTTTGGTCGTGCAGATTAAAGCCAAATTCGGGTTCAAAATCGTCCCGGGCCGCTTTCAAAATGATGGCCTCCGGGCTACTTTGTCGAATGGCATCCCGGTTCAGGTCTATGTGTAGGGCATTTCTACGCTGAAAGCGTTCCGCTCCATCTGGGTTGACCATGGGAATAAAGCGAATGGTTAATTTTTCTTGAAGGACCTTCCGAATAGCCGCAAAATCATCTTCCCCGGAGCCTTCCAAAAAATTAAACAAATCAAATAGGGCCATGGTCGCTGTGCTCTCGTCTCCATGCATTTGAGACCAAAGCAGGACACGGGTTGGGCCAGTTCCGTAGGTAAGCGCGTTGAGAGGTCTTCCCTCCACCGATTTACCAAGTACCTGCTGCTCAAAAACAGCGGACCTGGATTCGATCAAGGGGGCAATCTTATCGTACCCAAAACGGCGTTCCGTAAGTTGTGCTTCCCGGAATTCAGCAAATGCCGTTTCCAGTATAGAAGTCTTTAAAGGTTCCGGATTTTGGGCATTCGCATGGTTATGGCACCATAGCAATGCGCCGAAAAGAAATCCTGTCAGAAGGGAGTTAGTGGTTAATTTCATATTCAAAGGTAGTTTTACTGTAAATATGATTATTTTTAATTAAAATATATTTACAAGGATGCTGTCTATATCCTACCTTTAGTTATTGAAAAAACCTCATGCGATTTTTATGAAGCTCGAACTACTTCCACGTAAGTTGCCATTAAAGCATACCTTCACCATCGCCCATCAGAGTCGGGACGTTCAGGACACTCTGATTGTAAAGCTGCTTGGAGCGGATGGGCTTTATGGCCTGGGAGAATCCACTACTAACCCTTATTACGGGGTAACCCTTGAAAACATGCAAGCATGTTTGGCCAAAGTAGCCGATGAGGTATTAGCGGGATTAGCGCCTATGCACCCGGAAAAGCTGTGGTCCATCACCCAGCCGTATTTTAAAGACAATCCCTTTGCCCAATGTGCCTTGGATATCGCCGCCTGGGACCTGTATGCCAAAATGCAGGATAAAAAATTATACGAGCTACTGGATTTAAATCCGGCAAGCATTCCGGTCACCAACTTCACCATTGGCATCGCCCCCCTCCCCAAGATGATCGAAAAAATGAAAGAAGTGGACTGGCCCATATACAAAATAAAATTAGGAACGGATCATGACCTGGACATCATCAAAACCCTGCGCAAACACACCGACGCGGTATTCCGGATTGATGCCAATTGTGCCTGGACCGCCGATCAGGCCATTGCTTATTCCGGGGAACTGGCCAAACTCAATGTAGAATTCATGGAACAACCCCTGCCAAGGGAGGACGATGAAGGCATGAAAAAAGTCTTTCAATTTAGTGAACTACCGGTCATCGCCGATGAAAGTTGTATTTCGGAGCAGGACGTGGAAAGGTGCCAGGGCCTTTTCCATGGGATTAATGTAAAACTCGTCAAGGCAGGGGGCATCACCCCTGGCCTGCGCATGATTCGGCAAGCCAAGTCCCTGGGCATGAAAACCATGGTGGGCTGCATGACCGAATCTTCCGTGGGAATCGCTGCCATTGCTCACATAGCTCCCTTACTGGACTACGTGGACATGGACGGAGCCATGCTTCTGTCCCAAGATATCGCTGATGGCGTGAAGATCAGCCCGGATAAGGTGCATTTTCCGGACCGGCCGGGAACCGGTGCGATCCTGATATAAAGCCCGTTGTCAAAATGAGTCATACTTATCCTACTTCTCAACTCGGAAGAACCATTACCCATCAGGGCAAAGACTACCTGCATTTTAGTGGTACCTCCTATTTGGGAATGGGGACCCTACCTAAGTTTAAGGAGCTCCTGATCCAGGGGATCCATAAATATGGCCCCAACCACGGTTCCAGCCGGAACAGCAATGTGCAACTGTCCCTATATGAAGCATTTGAAGCCCAATTTGCAGCAGGTTCCGGAGCCGCTGAAGCGGCAGTCCTGAGTAGCGGATACATGGCAGGACAACTTGCCGTTAACACCCTTAAACCACTTGCAGACCTTACCTGGACGGCTCCAGATACCCATCCGGCCATCACCTTAGAAAGCCAGCAACCTATCGGCCTTACTCACAAACAATGGCAAAAAAAGTGCATTGCCAAGTCTCATGAACTAATGGGTCAAAAAATCCTTCTACTTTCCAATGCCGTTAACCCCCTTATTCCTGAAATTCATGATTTCGAATGGACCAAAAAGCTATCTCCCGCCAACCAATACTACCTGCTAATTGATGACAGCCATGCATTTGGCCTATTGGGAAAAGGTATTTTTGGTACCTATGCGCAATGGAAGCGCCTTCCGGTCGAAGTAATGGTCGCGGGTTCGCTAGGCAAAGCACTGGCACTTCCGGCAGGCATCATCCTTGGAAATACTTCGCTGATTTTTCGGGTCAGGGAAAACCCTATTTACCGCACCTCCTCCCCTCCTGCTCCGGCATTTTTAAGTGCATTTTTGGAGGGACAGGATTATTACGTCAAGCAGCAGCAAAAGCTGAAAAATAATTTACAGTACATCGCATCCGCACTGGAGGGAGTGGAGCGGCTTAAATTTATGCCTACCTATCCGGTTATTTCCTTTGAACCGGAGTCCTGGGTGGAACAATTACACCAAAAAGGGTTTATTCTATCTTCTTTTCCTTACCCGCTGCCGGATAGCCCGGCAGTAAACCGAATTGTACTGTCTGCCTGGCACGAGCAGAAAGACCTGGAGGCATTGATTCAGACGTTGAAAAAGCTTTCTGATAGCTGAAGCTGAATAAGCAGTTTCCAGCCTACTTTGCGGGATTTTTGACCGTTTTGGCTACTCTTCCTCCACAACAGGATTGTTTTTCCAGGTATTGGCTGGGCCTTGGGATAGAATGAAATTCAGCTCCGTAAATAGGTACCCCGATCTTGGATAGGCACAATACTTGTTTCTACTTCATTAAGTAAAATCCTAAAAAACACCTATTAATGGTTCGATTATTCATTTTATCCTTGACCATGTTTCTATTTTTAATGGGTAACCTATCCCGGGCCCAGGTCACAATAGATGTCGAGTCCGGCCTGGCATTTCCCGGATACAATGATGTACGAATTCCCAATGAAATGGGAACTTTATTTAGTTTTCAGGAAGATTTCGAAACGGAGGGACCCGTCATCCCATTAAGAATACGATTGGGCTATCGCTTTAATGAAAAGAACCATTTGTTTGCCCTTTATGCCCCTCTCGGAATCCATTATAATGGGAATGCCCCCAATGATATCAACTTCCAATCCAGTATTTTTAGGCAAGGGGAGGCTTTGGATGGCTATTATCAATTCAACAGCTACAGACTGACCTACCGGAGAGACATCATTCATTCAGGAAATTGGCTTGTAGGTGTTGGTTTTACAGCCAAAATTCGGGATGCGCGGGTCCGTCTCGCCAATGATCAGGGATTACGTGACAAAAAAGATGACCTCGGCTTTGTACCCCTGTTGCATCTGTATACTTCCTATGATTTTGGAGAAGAAAAGTTAATTTACTTCGAAGGAGACGGATTGGCAGGAGGCCCGGGAAGAGCATTTGACCTGTTTCTAGGGACCCGATTACCCGTTACGGATCGTATGGACATTAAAGCCGGTTATCGTTTTCTGGAAGGAGGGGCCAATGTAGATGAAGTGTATAACTTCACTTTGGTTCAATTTGCTGTAGCTGGTCTTTTTATTCAATTATAGGCATTGTACTTGTGCTCATTCCACCTCTCCGGCCTGCTGGGTTTGCTTCTCATACAGCTCGGCATAGGTACCTTTGGCCAGCATCAGGTCCTCATGGGTTCCTTTTTCTACCATCTTTCCGTCGTTCAGCACGATGATCTGGTCGGCCAGTTTCGCAGAGGAGACCCGGTGGGAGATGATGATAGAAGTCCTGCCTTTCATGATTTTTTCGAGGGCATTCAGGATGGCATTTTCCGTTTTGGTGTCCACCGCCGACAAGCAATCGTCCAGCAGTAAAATTCTCGGCGACTTGGCAATGGCCCTGGCAATGGAGACCCGTTGCTTTTGCCCACCGGACAGGGTGATGCCTCTTTCCCCCAGCCGGGTATCAAAGCCTTTTGGAAAGTCCACGATGTTTTGGTAAACGTCCGCATCTTTGGCGGCCTTTTCGATCTGTTCGAAATTCAATTCTTTTCCGAGCCCAAAACCAATATTGTTGGTGATGCTATCACTAAAAAGAAACACATCCTGAGGGACGTATCCAATTTGTTCTCGAAGGTTGGCGATGTTGTAGGAGCGAATATCCAGGTCATCAATTAAAATGCGACCCTCCGAGGCATCATACATCCGCATCAATAAATTGGCGATGGTGGATTTTCCGGAACCGGTAGTCCCGATAATGGCCAGAGACTGCCCGGCACCAATTTCAAAGCTCACCTTGTCAAGTGCCCGAATCCCAGAATCCGGATAGACAAAGGAAAGGTTTTCCACCTTGATGCTTCCTTCGATGTCCCGAACGATATTCTCGGTACTGAGGATATCGTTTTTCTGATCCAGAAATTCATTGATACGGGCCTGGGAAGCCGCCGCCCGCTGCACGATGCTGGTCACCCAGCCCAGGGAAGTGACCGGCCAGGTAAGCATATTGACATATAAAATAAATTCCGCAATGACACCATAGCCTATGCCACCTTCAATCACCTGAATTCCTCCCACATAAACGGTAATAATGGTACTCATTCCGATCAGTGCTAAAATCAGCGGAAAGAACAAGGACTGCACCCGGGTAAGGGAGATCGATTTCTCTTTGTAATGTTCACTAGCCTTATCAAATTGCCGGGCACTGTCTGTTTCCCGGACAAAGGATTTGATCACCCGAATGCCGGAGAAAGCCTCCTGCACAAACGTACTCAGGCCCGAAAGGCTCCGCTGGATTTTTTCCGATCGTTCATTGATCATGTTATTGACCACATAAATGCTAACCGATAAAATGGGCAGTGGAATCAGCGAGTACAGCGTCAGGGGGACGTTGACAGTTAACATATAGCCGATAACCATTGGAAATAATATCAATAAGTTAATGCCGTACATCAGGGCAGGACCCAGATACATCCTGACTTTGGAGACGTCTTCGGTAATTCTGGCCATCAGGTCCCCGGTACTGTTTTGCCGGAAAAAAGCCAAGGGCAATTGCTGATAGTGCCGATAGATTTCGTTTTTCAGATCGTATTCGATCAGCCGGGACATGGCAATAATCGTCTGCCGGATTAAAAATAGAAACAAACCACGCAGCAGCGCCATTGCCAGGATCAACAGTCCGAAAATGAGTATGTACTTTAAAAAAACCGTTCGGGCCAATTCTGTGACAACCGATCCCTCTTCATACACCTGATAATAAGAAAAACTTTCCACCACATAATCGATGGCAATACGAACCAGTTGGGCAGGAATAATTACAAAAATATTGGAAATAAGCGTAAAAACTATTCCCAGAAAAAGGTACAGCTTGTATTTGTATAAATATTTATTTAATCTCCAAAGAGGTTTCACAAAATAAAAAGCGTTAGATTTCGTATTTTCTTTTATAATACATCTTAAATTGCAAAGGCAAAGCGATAAACCCCTAAGTAAGGTTTGTGTCCTATTGGCACTGCTTACGCGAATCCAAATATAACACAATCCAAACGGCAAAGTTCAATGGGAGGGATCAAAACAATAAGAAAAGGACCTTTGCTCCGCCACTGATAACCCAAAATAGGCCCTTGTAGCAGAAAAACTATTTCTATCATTGAATAAATCGATATATTTGCCCTTTGCGGGGACATTTACTAATTTGCAGAAATTTTCGCCTAAGCAGGCAAACCTGCATTTTCGGTAAATTTCAGGGTTTCACCCATCACGTTCTTTAATTTTAATAAATGTTAAACAGAAGAATCCTTAGAGTAAAAGCATTTCAAACGTTATATGCCTACCAACAGTGTAAGTTTAGCAATGCTAACCTGGCACAAGATTACATCAGGGAGGCGTTCCTACCGGATCTCAACACCATGGAGGTTCAGGACAAGGGGCAACTCAAAAGAGATGCGGAACGGTGTGTGCAGCTTTTTTTAGCTCATTTGCAAAAAGACACGCCACTGGGATCAGGAGAAACGGATGAAAAAATTAGGCACACGGCAATCAAAGCGGTGGATCTTTACCATAAATACAATCAAAAAGACAAGGATTTTTTGAAAAGTAACATGCTGACAGCAGTGGAAAACATCCCCGGATTGTATATCTATGCCATCCATATTTTGTTGGAGTTTGGAGCGCATGTAACCAATGAAAAGGCTAAAAAAAGAAAATACGATGCCCAGCCGGCATTACAGCCCGCCTCTTTTTATAATTTGGGTGCGAATAAGGTATTGCAGTTAATTGATACCAATCATTCCTTTAGGCGAGAATGTAGCCGATTTCAGGTGGATAGTAGGGAGTTGGAACTGGAAATAAAGGAATGGTTTAGGGACTTGGTTAAGCCAAATGAGGACTATCAAAGGTACATTACCATTGATAATCCCAGCTTTGAACAAGACAAAGAAATCCTCCAATCCCTGTTGAAAAAAGTATTATTCAAAAGTGAGGCTGTCATTAGTTTTTTTCAGGAAAAGGACATCAATTGGGCGGAGAATAAATCCATTGTCAGAAGTCTGGCATCAAAAGTGATAAAGAACTTATCCGGAACGGAAGAGCGTACGGATGAGATTCTTCCGGAGTTGGCTTTAAACTGGGAGGAGGACAAGGAATTCTTCCAAAATATATTTAACTTGACCATAGCTTCGGAAGATGAGTTTAGTGGCATGATTGCCCAAAAAACTAAAAATTGGGATGTAGAACGGATTGCCCTAACGGACCGGGTTATCCTGATAATGGCATTAACGGAAATGGTAAATTTTCCAAGTATTCCGACAAAGGTTTCGATAAATGAATACATCGATATTTCCAAAACCTACAGCACGCCCAAGAGCAAGCAATTTGTTAACGGTTTGTTGGATACTTTATCAAAAGAATTAACCGAAAGTGGAAAAATCCGTAAAAGTGGTAGAGGACTTATTGATAATAAATAACACAGATAATGAGTAAGAAAAGTAATACACTATTTGTTTTTGCTTTAGGAGCAGGGCTTGGAGCGGTTCTAGGGGTGCTATTTGCACCGGATTCCGGCAACAACACCCGGGATAAGCTCTCCTATCGGCTGGGAAAGTACAGCAATGAATTGGAAGATCTGATCGAGGATTTGATGGAAGGCAAAAATTTGCCAGACAATCTGGCCAAATCAGAAGGAGATAAAGTGATCACAGAAGCCAAATCCAAAGCAGAGAACCTACTCAGTGATGTGAACAAGCTTATTGATCAGATTAATAAAGAAAACAACAATAATTAAATTAGTTAATTTTATGAACTATTCAAAAATCACGGTTTGGATGCTGGGAGTATCTCTGGTGCTGACTGGCGCGTGCAGTCAGGGAGGTGAAGATAAGGATGACCGGATCGAAGCACTGGAGCAGAAAATTTCTCGATTGGAGCAAAATCAGGTGGTCACGCCTCGTAATGCACAAAATGTAAAGGCGGCCGACCCTTCTTCCATCGGAGCATTTGCATTCGAAGAGGAAGTATTTGATTTCGGAACCATTCAGGAAGGGGAAGTGGTAGAGCACTTGTTTACCTTTGAAAATTCCGGACAAGCACCATTAGTCATTTCAAACATCCAGGCTTCCTGCGGATGCACCAGCCCGGAATGGACCAAAACACCAATCAAACCCGGAGAAGAGGGGTTTGTGAAGGTGGTTTTCAATTCTACCGGAAAGTCAGGCGTACAAAGCCCTACCGTAACCATTCAGGCGAATACCTCTCCTAACGTAACCCGGTTGCGTTTAAAGGGTAGCGTCAATAGAAAATCTGCATCTGCATCACCCGGGCCTTCAGCAGGTCCTGTTAAACGTTAAAAATGTATCATTCGTTATTGCTTCAAGTAGACGGTGGTGCCGGAAGCGGCATCATGGGTCAGGTATTTCTCTTCGGAAGTATCATTCTGATCATGTATTTTTTCATGATCCGTCCCCAACAGAAAAAACAAAAAGAAACCACCAAATTTATCTCCGAAATTAAAAAAGGAGATCAGGTAGTCACCGTGGGTGGGATTCATGGCAAGGTCTTTTCAGTTGAAGGGGATTTGGTATTAGTGGAATTAGACAAGGGAATGAAACTAAAGGTAGAAAAATCCGCCCTTTCGCTCGATTACACCAAAAAATTAAATAATGCCAAATAATTCACGCTACCATTGAGTACTCTTGGTAACTATTTTAGGAAACTTAAACCTGAAAAAACATCCAATCTAAAAGTGGTAGTCCTCTGTGTGCTCACGGCTACCACCTTTTGGCTTTTGAATGCCCTGAACAAGGACAACTACACCACCTCAGTAAACCAGCCATTGCAGTTAAACTACGATCAGGAGTACTTCATGGCTGTCGGTAATGTGCCGGGAGAGGTACGAATTCAAATCAATGGAAACGGCTGGGATTTACTTAAAAGACATTTTAAGATCAGCGTCACGCCCCTGGAGGTTTTCGTAGAAGATCCCTCTCAAAAACCTTTTCTTTTAACCTCCGATATAGAGCAACAAATGGCCGAGCACCTGGCATCCTCCAATCTGGTGGATATCGTGCAGGACACCTTGTTTTTTTCGATTGACCGGATTGTATCCAAAAAAATTCAAATCGTACCGGATACGACCTCCACTACTCTGGCTGAAAACCATGACTACGCATCTGGTATCAGGCTGGAGCCAGAAATGGTCACCGTTACCGGCCCCATTTCAGTAATTGAACAACTGGATGGCAAGCTATATCTGGATATGCCTGACGATAATATCCGGGAAGATTATTCCAAACTCCTTCCATTAAAATTGGATAAGGAAAAACAAGAATACCTTAGCCTTGATGAAGAAACATCTCAGGTTACTTTTGAGGTCAATGCCTTCTTAGAAAACACGGTCAACCTGGATATACAGAAGCTTTACTTTCCAGCTAATGTGACCATCGATAGCACTATTACCGAAATTCAAGCCCAACTTTTAGTTCAGGAGGATAAAATGGAAGCCTGGCAAAATTTGGAACTTACCGCCATTTTAAACTACAACAACCGCAACCGTGAAGACAGTACTATTTCAGCTTCCCTGAACAAATCTCCGGCATACATTAAAAAAGTCACCTTCGAACCCGAAAACTTCAAGTTAATTTATGAGTAGGCAACAACCCTTGTTGCTCGGTATCACCGGGGGAATAGGAGCTGGAAAATCACTGATTTCAAAGCTATTTGGCCTGCTCAAGGTACCTGTTTACAACGCTGACGAGCGCGCAAAGTGGCTGATGGAACGCGAAAGTGATTTAAAAGAGAAAATCATGGCTGCATTTGGCAAGGATGCCTACCTGGCAGATGGCAAGCCAAACAGAGTTTACCTGGCGGAAAAGGTTTTTTCAAACGCTGACGAAACCCAAAAAATCAACCGCATCGTCCATCCTGCCGTAAATAGGGATTTTAAAACCTGGGTCGATTTACAGCGTTCTCCCTATGTTTTAAAGGAAGCAGCATTACTGTTTGAAACCGGTTCTTACCGGGAGTTGGACTACACGATCCATGTAAGTGCTCCCAGGGAATTGCGCATTTCCAGGATACGAAAGAGAGACCCCCATAGAAGTACAGAGCAAATCAAAGCCATAATGGAAAAACAGTGGGAGGATGAGAAAAAAAACAAACTGGCAACCTTCCTTCTCTCCAACGACGAAAAAGAAATGCTGATCCCGAAGGTACTTGACATTCATCACCGCCTTACTGCCTGCTGAAGGAGTCTACCGGTAGGGTCAAATCTCCTGAAGCCGGATTTGATCCAGGTAAAATTTCATCCGCGTATGGCTTTGGTTCAAAAATTCAACCTTATCTATGCGATCGTATTTGTGGTTGTAAAAAACCTCCACATACTCTCTCCCCAGCAAATACAGGTTTACCTTATAGGCATAGTAGCGGATAGCCACGACAAAGGTGCCCTCGGTATATAACTTTTGTATTTTCTTAGGAAGGGGAAGCCTTCTGAAATCTTCTTTACTCATGGTACGCATTATAGGACTCCTGTTTCTCGGCACTAATTACCCTGTATATTTAGGTTGTTGTGATCTTTTTGAAAGATTAAAAGTAACCAATTATTGCAGAAAACACATGGGTATGCAAACTAATTTCGCAATTGTTTACCATCAAATCATGCCTGGTTTTTGCTTGTTCGGGCCGGATTTTTTATCATTGAGCAAATTTTGATTCTTTTATGCAACAGCAAGTGAATAGTGCCAGGTGGAGTATTTTTGTAATGGGGCTGTTTTTACTTCTTTTCAGTGCTTGTTCTTCCTCCCGAAAAATCCGTCAGCAGCACATTGACCAGGTGGTAGCAACCGCTAAATCATTCGAGGGCACCCCCTATCGTTATGGAGGAATAAGCCGAACCGGGATGGATTGTTCGGCACTGGTCTACCTGTCGTTCCGCAGCGCTGGGCTCAATTTGCCCAGAATATCCGAAGATCAGAGCAAAGTAGGAAAACGGGTATCCAAACGAAAGCTAAGAAAAGGAGATGTGGTGTTTTTTGCTACTGGCAGAAGGCGGCGAAAAGTAACCCATGCAGGGATCATTACTGAAAAAAGACGGGGAACCACCTATTTTATTCATGCCTCCACTTCACTGGGCGTTACGGAAGACAATATTCAGTCCCGGTATTGGTCCAGGCGCTGGGTCCGTGCCAGAAGGATGTTTTAATAGGGCACTCAAAAAGCTGGTACGCCCAAAATGGCAGGATTTTTTTGTATTAAAAATCTAGTGCGATAAAAATGAGGGGCAAAGTGGATTAATTTCTAAAACATCCTTTGGTATTCAGCAATATTAACTAATTTTGCACTCGAATTAAAGAAAGTATTGTTCCTATTCATCTTAAAATATAACAATGGCGAATAATGGTAAGATAACTCAGGTAATTGGTCCTGTTGTGGATGTTTCCTTTGAGGGAAGTAAACTGCCAAATATCCTTGATGCACTTGAAATCACGAAAGAAAACGGCCAAACCGTAATTCTCGAGGTACAACAGCATCTTGGAGAAGATCGGGTACGAACCATCGCCATGGATTCTTCGGAAGGTATGGTGAGGGGAATGGAGGTAACAGACCTTGGAGCCCCCATCTCTGTACCCATCGGAGACAGCATCAAAGGAAGGTTATTTAACGTGGTGGGAGAAGCAATTGACGGATTACCTCAACCAGACCACACCAAACGTCTACCCATACACCGGTCGGCACCGAAGTTTGAAGACTTGACTACCTCTGCAGAGGTTCTTTATACCGGAATAAAGGTAATCGATCTGATCGAGCCCTATGCTAAAGGGGGAAAGATTGGACTTTTTGGAGGAGCTGGAGTTGGAAAAACCGTATTGATCCAGGAGTTGATCAACAATATCGCCAAAGCCTATTCAGGTCTTTCCGTATTTGCAGGAGTCGGCGAGCGTACCCGTGAAGGAAACGATTTGCTGCGTGAAATGATTGAATCCGGGATTGTAACCTATGGGGATGATTTTGTTAAATCCCTGGAAGAAGAAGGAGGTTGGAACCTGGCGAAAGTAGACTTAGAAAAACTGCAGGACTCTAAAGCTACCTTTGTTTTTGGTCA
>JAWLFL010000209.1:0-6936 GCA_041685605.1 Cyclobacterium sp.
CTTAACCAGGAAAATGAGTATTTGTCCGTAAAATCAATTGGTTACAGGATCCTTAAAATTGATTTTTTCCACGGTAATATCTTTCATTTTTGCACTTACCTCAAAGTTTTTAATCGCCTCTAATACGTCATAAGAAATGGCAACCGATTTTGTGCAGTCAATAACTACCTTTGATCCGGGAGGGATTCTGTCCAATTCCTTGATGACACTTGCTTTATTAAAAAAGGAAACCTCTTCGGCAAGAATCAAATGATACACCTTAACCCCCTTTTCATCTGAAATTTCTTCTTTCATATGGTGAGAATTTCGGTAGCTATGATACAGCGTAAAGAAACCTCCAACTATCAGCCCTGCTGCAATTCCTTGCAATAGGTCCGTTAGCAATATGGCCACTACCGTTACTACAAAAGGAACAAACTGCTCGCTTCCCAATGAATACATTTGCTTAAATAAAGAAGGCTTTGCCAATTTATACCCAACTAAAAACAATATGGCAGCCAAGCTGGCCAAAGGGATCATGTTCAAAACATTGGCAATCGTAATGGCACTGATTAGCAAAAAGAAACCATGTATGATGGCGGACATTTTTGTTTTTCCCCCGAATGCAATATTGGCAGAACTTCTGACAATGACCTGTGTAATGGGTAATCCCCCAATCAGACCGGAAAGGGTATTGCCCAGACCCTGTGCTTTTAGCTCTCTGTTGGTAGGAGTAACCCTTTTATGTGGGTCCAATTTATCTGTCGCTTCTACACATAAAAGCGTTTCCAAACTGGCGACAATAGCTATTACCAGGCCTATTCTCCATATTTCCGGCATGGCCAGCGCAGAAAAATCAGGAAAGGTAAATTGGCCAAAAAAATCGCCTGTACTTTCAGGAACAGGGATATTCACCACCTGAGTGCTATTCAAAGAAAAATTCAAAATACCGCTTTGGTAAAGATAGTGCATCAATATGCCAACCAATACCACCACAACGGGTCCCTGTAAGAGCTGAAATAGTTTATGTTTTTTAGTTAATACCATTTCCCAAAGAATCAAAATGGCCATGGATATTGCCGTGATTAACAATGCGCCTGGCGTGATGTTCTGAAAAGCTTTTACGATCTCAGTAAAAGTATTTTCGCCATCGATCTGAGAAAAGGCAAAATCTCCCAATACATCTTTATCCCATCCCAATGCATGAGGAATTTGTTTCAAAATGATCAACAAACCAATCCCGGTCAACATCCCTTTAATGACGGAGGTGGGAAAGAAATAAGCGATAAAACCCGCTTTGGCAAACCCCAGTATAAGTTGTATGATCCCTCCGATGACTACAGCAACCAGAAATAATTCCCAATTGCCCCCCAATTCTTCGACAGCATTAAAAACGATGACGGCCAGTCCTGCAGCAGGGCCACTCACTCCCAATGGAGATCCGCTGGCCATTCCTACAACAATCCCTCCGATAATTCCTGCAATAATTCCTGAAAAAAGTGGGGCTCCGGAGGCCAGGGCTATGCCCAGACATAGGGGTAGGGCTACAAAAAATACAACGATACTGGCCGGTAAATCACGGTTTAAGTCCTTCAACATTTTCAGCTTTTTTGGGTTATTTAAATTAGTCAATTTGATATAAACGACAATTTAAAAATAACAAATAGATTTTAAACCAAAAAAAACTGCTTTTTGAATGTCTAAATAGACTGATTTCTATTACCATCCCTTTTCATTATTACCGGTCGGAGGAATCGTCAGGGTAAGGTCCGGGGCATAACAGGTAATCTGCGTAGAAATGGTTTTGATAGGTAGAACTGGGTTCTTCTGTTTTTGGCATGGGGATATAGACTTCTCTATAAACTTATCAAAATCTTACCTATCTTTGAAATTGTTTACGATTAATGTTAATGCATACCTATTCGATTAAATGACTGCATTCCTGCCGGCAAAGCCAGCTAATTTTTCCCGGGTCACCATGACCGAACTGATGATCCCCTCGTATGCCAATTTTGGAGGAAAAATACATGGAGGTATACTGCTTTCACTAATGGACAAGGTGGCCTATGCTGCCGCTAGTAAGCATTCCGGAGCCTATTGTGTCACGGTTTCGGTCGATACGGTTGACTTTCTCCAGCCGGTAGAAGTAGGGGAGTTGGTATCACTCAAAGCATCGGTTAATCATGTTGGCAATAGTTCCATGATTATTGGCATCAAGGTCATCTCCGAGAATGTAAAAACCGGCGTGATAAAACATACCAATACCTGCTATTTTACCATGGTAGCCAAAGGGGAGGACGATAAGCCTACTCCGGTGCCTCCCTTACTACTTGAAACCCGAACCGATGTCCGGAGATTCGTAGAAGCTATCAAAAGGAAGAGCTATAAAAAAGAGTACGATGCCATGTTGCACAAAATCAAACAAACATGGGATCAGGAAGCCATTTCCTCCCTGTTAGAAGGTCAGCGTTGTGAGGTGGCCCCTGAATTGAAAAAATGACTTACCGCGCTTTGCCAAAAACCAGAAAATGCTGAATATTTAAAAACTGACCATTCTTCACCAGTTCAAACCCATTTGCGGAGAGTTCTTTTCTTACCTGGTTTACGGTCATTTTATGCAAGGGCTTGATGGCGACTTTAGGATCCTCTCCCCGGTATTCGATCAGGACCAACTTTCCATCTGATTTAAGGGCTTTTCGCATGCTTTGAAGCATTTCCTGAGGGAATGCCAATTCGTGGTAAACATCCACCATCAGGATCAAATCGAGGCTGCTATCCGGTAAGTTCGGAGACTTCTCTGTTCCATAGACGGGAATAACCTGATCCATATGGAGCTTGTCGGCTTTATTTTGGAGGTAGTCAATGGCTTCTTTCTGGATTTCCACCGCATATACTTTCCCGTCGGGTACTTTTTCTGCGATTCGAAAGGTATAAAAACCCGATCCGGCACCAATATCTGCTACAACGCTATTGGGGGTCAACGGCAAATTTTCAATGGCCAAATCGGTGTTTTCTTCTTCGGCTCTTCCCGGTCTTTCCAGCCAGGCCATGCCATGGAAGCCCATAATTTGAGATATTTCCCGGCCCATGTACCATTTTCCCGATCCATCCCTGCTGGGAGTATCATAGGTATACGTGGAATCCTGCCCCAATGCAGGATGGCAGGCTGCCAACAGTTGAAACCACAGGAAGGCAAAGAAAACGCTCGTTCGAATCATAATTTAAAAACGCAATGAATACAATTTTGTTTACGTTTGAACCGGAAGAAAGACTGGTTTTGACTTTAAGTTAAGTTTTATAACCGACAGTCAATATCCCCGGTGTTTTTTCAAAAAACCGAAAGACCAAATCCGTTCGGCTATTCAATAGCAAGTCAGACAAAATGTATTATATTTAAGAAAAACAAGATGGACTATGTACGGGAAACAGATGATAGGAAGTCTTCTTATGATGCTGATGCTTTCCGTTTCGCTGAAAGCACAAACAATTGAAGACGGAAAAGCTATTATCCAACTGGTAGCGCAGTATGCGGATGCCAGGGATCGGATAGACACGGTGCTTCTAAAGGATATTATTACCGAAGATATGGATCAATTGGTTTCTTCCGGGGAGTGGCGGTATGGAAAAGTCGCCGCTATCCAAGGAATGGCCGGTAGTTCCCGGGCAAATCCCGGGGACCGCATTCTGAAAGTAGAAAGGGTTCGGTATATGGATGAAAAAGTGGGGCTGGCGGATGCCCGATACATTATAAAAAATGAGGATGGCTCCGAACGGAAAATGTGGAGCACTTTTGTAGCCGTAAAGAAAGGAAACCATTGGAAAATTGCTGCTATTCGGAACATGTTGCCCTCCGGAAACTAAAAAACCAGCATCCTTTCTTTGTATAAGAGGAATGCTGGTTTAATTGCTGGTTATTGATTTGAATCAGCCTTTTACTTCTTTTACGACTGCGAGAGCCTTCACGGCGGTTTCCTGAATTTTGGAATAGTTTTTTTCCTGCAGCAAGGGCTTGCTTACCAATTTACTTCCCATACCCACCGCGCAAACGCCTGCATCAAACCAGGCTTTGATGTTGTCCTTATCCAGGGAAACCCCTCCGGTAGGCATAAACATTAAATTGGGAAACAATGATTTGATGGCTCCCATAAATCCGGGACCCAGCATATCACCGGGAAATAGTTTGATCATTTTGGCACCCATGTTTTCTGCCTTGATGATCTCGGAAGGGGTCATGCAACCTGGGATCCAAAGCATTTCATGTTGGTCGGCTACTTCAGCAACTTCTTCTACCAGTCCCGGACAAATGATAAAATCAGCTCCTGCCGCTATGTAGGTCGAAGCCATTTCCTTGTTCTTTATGGTACCAATCCCCAAAAGAAGGTCTTTCATTTCACTGTCCCGCAGTGCAACCATTTTCTTGAAATTGGCCAGAGCCGCTTCACCGCGATTGGTGTATTCCACCATACGAATCCCAGCTTTGTAAAGGGCCTTTAACACCTCCAGGCTCACCGTTTCATCTTTATCGAAATACAGGGGAAGGAGCGCTTGCTCCGGTATTTTTTTTAGAATTGATTCTTTTTTGTTCATAAGGGTATGGGTAAATTATTCCGGAATACCTGTAAAACTGGCTATTGCCCAGGTACCCCAATCAGATATTAACTTTAATCACCATTTTTTTTATCTCTCCTTCGCCAATGAGTGGGGAGTGTACATCTTCCGGAAAAAGGATGACAAACTCATCCGGCTCCATGCCAAAATACATTTCCGGTGCATCTACGTAAAAAGAAACGTCCTTTTCAGGGTTGTAGTCTCCTTTTACCTGCTTGCATTTTTCTCGGGGTTTCCAGCCAATGGATTCTTTGCCGCTGATACACACCTGAATGTCTATGTGCTTGTCATGGCATTCAAATTTTTCATTGGCTTCGTCCCTTGTTTTGCCGGGTTTGGTGAAAACAGCTGCTACCAGCTTGTCTCCATCAATTTCGTACTTACCATCGGCCATAGCAGACAAGTCCTGATCCGCAATGAAAGCAAATGCCTTTTCAAACAGGGGATGTACAGCCTGGTACTTTTTACTATTGGCAAGGGTGTCAAGTATCATGATTTTACCGCTTGTTATCGTTGAACCCTTCCGCTGGCATCTCCACCCATAAGCACCTTGACTTCAGCCAGGGTGGCGTGATTCATATCACCTGGAATGGTATGCTTCAAAGCAGATGCGGCTACCGCAAATTCGCAGGCATCGTTCATGGCCATTTTTTCTACCAATGCATAGATAAACCCGCTGGCGAAAGAATCTCCACCACCTACCCGATCCACGATGCGTACATCGTACTTTTTGGAGTGGTAAAATTCATTGCCATCATACACCAGGGCACTCCAGCCGTTGTCCGAAGCACTGTAACTTTCCCTAAGGGTAGAGGCGATGTATTTGAAGCCGAATTTCTCCTTCATTTGCTTGAACACGTCCTTGTATCCATCCAGGTTCAGCTCGCCTTTGGTAACATCCGTTTCATTGCTTTTAAAACCAAGCGTGGTTTCGGCATCTTCCTCGTTGCCGATGCAAACATCTACGTACTGGCAGAGTTTTGTCATTACTTCCTTGGCTTTTTCCTTGCTCCACAATTTCTTGCGGTAGTTCAGGTCAATGCTGGTAGTCACCCCTTTGGCTTTGGCTGCTTTCAGGGCTGCTTCCGTCAAGGCTGCCGCTTTGTCGCTTAGGGCCGGGGTAATACCCGTGGTATGAAACCAAACCGCACCATCGAAAATTTTATCAAAGTCAAAATCCGCTATCTCTGCTTCGGCAATAGATGCATCTGCGCGGTCATAAACTACCTGAGACGCACGCATGGAGGCACCGGTTTCCAAAAAATAAATACCAAGTCTTTTCCCGCCTTTGGCAATGAATTGGGTATCTACCCCGTACCTTCTCAAATGATTGATGGCAGATTGGCCAATGGGATTGTCAGGAACCTTAGTGACAAAAGTTCCCTCCAAACCGTAATTGCAAAGCGCTCCCGCTACATTGGCTTCTCCTCCGCCATAGGTAATATCAAACGTATCTGACTGGACAAATCGCTTGAAGTCAGGTGTAGATAGGCGAAGCATTACTTCTCCGAGAGTGACGACTTTTTTGGACATGATGATTGTATGAGTTTAATGATAAATTGAACAAATGCGTTGAAAATGTTGGAAGGGCTTTTCGAAAGCAAAGATGTTACAAATGCCCTTTTCAAGACAAGACTACTGCTTTATTTTCGAAAAACCAAATATAATGGCTAGTCCTAAAAGTATTTGATTCGGTATCAATGGTATAGGAATTTACGGATAAATAAGTGGCATTAGGGAAATCACCATAGCTGCTTTTCAGTGGTGGTACCTGTCAAGTGGCCAGGGTTGAAAATCTAACCCAACGCACCAAAAGGGTAAAAGGAGCAGGCAAAAAAAAGTCGATATTGAATTTAAAGCAGCGTACTACAATCTGTAAAAGAATGCTTTGGAATGATCGACCTAATCGTTTTCCTTGGCAGGACTCCGGTACTGCTGTTGCAATCCCTGAAGAAAATTCCGCATAATCTGGTCCTTGCAAAGCCGGTATTGCTTTTGTTCCGGTTTTCTGAAAAAGGCACTTAATTCGTGCTTGCTGATCGTTCTTCCGGCGAGCTCCAGTACCTGCAATAAATCCTCATTTTTCAGTTCCAGGGCAATTTTCAGTTTCCGAAGGATCAGGTTATTGGTAAGCCGATTTTCCGGTAGGGGTTGAGGACCTTCCTTTTTTCCTCTTTTGTAGATAATCAAGCCATTCAAGAAAGCGGCTAATTTGAAATCGCTTAGCGGGTTAAAGGCTTCGTCATCGTCTTTTTTAAGCCAATCGCTGACCTCCGCACGGGTTGCTTCCAGGCCTCCCATCCCAAATATCCGCATCATCTGATCGTCTCCAAAATCAAAGGTATACCG
>JAWLFL010000037.1:0-27605 GCA_041685605.1 Cyclobacterium sp.
TTTTCCAGCCTTACCCCAAGTCCCACGTAAAACCTTGCACAGGATACCGCCGCCGCTCCCGCACCGCTGACGACAAGTTTAATGTCTTCTATGCGTTTGCCGATCATCCCCAGGGCGTTTAGTAGAGCGGCTCCGGATATAATGGCCGTTCCATGCTGGTCATCGTGCATGACCGGGATTTTCATCAATTCTTTTAGTCTCTTTTCGATGATAAAACACTCCGGAGCCTTGATGTCTTCCAGGTTAATTCCACCAAAAGTCGGTTCAAGGGAGCGAATAATCTGAATTAAACTGTCCGGATCGTTTTCGTCAATTTCCAGATCAAAAACGTCTATTCCAGCAAATTTTTTGAACAATACCCCTTTTCCCTCCATGACGGGTTTGGAGGCTTCCGCACCGATATTTCCCAGTCCCAATACGGCAGTACCGTTCGAAATAACGGCCACAAGGTTGCCTTTCGCGGTGTATTTGTAAATGGAATCCGGGTCTTCCTGTATGGCTTTACAAGGTTCGGCTACGCCCGGAGAGTAAGCGAGGGCCAGATCAAGCTGACTGGAAAGGGGCTTCGAAGGTATGACTTCTATTTTTCCAGGTTTTTTGAATTGATGGTAATTTAACGCATCCTCTTTTCTGATCTTCATTGACAGGCTGGGGAAAAATGGTACAATTTAGGACTTAGTTTTCTTCTTCCTCATTTTCAAATGAAGTGGCTTGTAAAATGGTTTCAATTTCCCGAAGTGAGGCTCTATGTGCCTCATTGGGATAATAGACAAAACCTTCCATGTAAAATAGTTTTCCATTTTTATCGTCTACTACCGTGTAAGACAAAAAGGATCCCCCCATGGATAAGTTATTGGTCTTCCAGGCACCCCGCATCTCGATGCTGAATTTACCATCAATCTGCGTGTTTTTGAAGACCGGAGGTACCTGCTTTTCGGTCACCAAATACGATTCTTTAATATCCGGGTCGCCAAATATACGCGTTTTGGTAATCTCATCCCGAAAGGCAATGATGTTTTCCGGAAAGACCTGCGACTCATCGGTGTAATCCGTTTCGTAGAAAAACAGGCTTATGTCTGGTTTATCCGGTCCGGGAGTAGGTTGTCGATACCATAAAAACTTTTCTTCTTCCAGTACGAATTGGTAAGAAGCGGGTAAATTCAGCGTTAAGCCAAATTTTTCCTGGGATTTGGTGCTTGCTGTCCCGTTTTTTCGATTAAACAGTGCCCTGGCCAGTCCTTCTTTTTCCCTGTTGATAAAAAAATTCTGAAGTTGGGTTTTGTTGTTGCGTAAGTTTTGGACCAGTTCTTCTTCATTTTCTCCAAAGAGGTACATCACCTCCTGGCCTCTGGCAAATTCATCCTTATTTCGCAACATGAATAGGGATGAATCCCCTCTGCTCATCTCCACGGATTCAGGCGTAAATTGATTATTAATAACCCTGCTCGCAGGACTAGAGTCATCGAAAGTAGTGACATATACCATGTTATTGGCCATCTTCAAGATCCGGGTTAGCGCTCGCGGATCCACTTTTCGAATGTAAAACATGGATTCAGAACGAATAATACCCGGAATATCAGCTTGGAAGATATCCCTTAACGCATCTCCAACCGGTCCCGCATATTTGGCAGAATCAATCACCAACAGGATTTCTCCAAGCGACCCCCGGGCCCTGGGTTTGTTGCTGGAGGAATCGTTTTCGCTACTTCCCTCACAGGAGGCAAGGGCAAAAGCGGCAAATAGGACGAAAATGTATAATCTGATATTTTTTTCCATAGGGTAGTTTTTTACCTAAGCCTAAATTAGGAATAATTGCCTATTGAAAAAAATAAAAATAAAAAATTAGTTTTAAAATTATCCAATAATCAATTTTTGACCTGGCTTGATTTGGTTTGTATTGAGGTTATTCAGTTTTTTAAGCTGCTCTATGGTCACCCCTTCCAGTCTCCTGGAGATTAGCCATAAGGAATCACCGGGCTGCACGGTGTACATTTTCCCGGCACGCGTTTCAGTCACCGCAGGTTGCTGGGAGGAAGCAATGCTTTTTTCAAAAGTGGGGGTATCCTGGTAGATGTGAATTACCTGCCCAATGCGAATGGTATTGGAATAAAGGTTATTCCATGACTTTAACTGGCTGACAGAAACACCGTATTGTTGCGCAATTTTCCCTAAAACGTCTCCTCTCTGCACCCGGTAAGTAAGGTTATGGATCGGCTTTTCCGGTTCCTCCGGTAGGGATGCCAGGTACCTTTCCTTTTCTATCATCAGGGAGTCTACCAGCCTGGACTGATTTTCGGTGATGTACGCATGCATGTATTTGGGAACATTGATCGTCATGTTTTTCTTAAAATCAGGTACTTCTCCTCTAAGAAGAGAGGGATTTAAGTACTCCAGATCTTCCAGGCATAATTCGGTGTGTTTGGCCAAATCCTTCAGTGTAAATTCGGCACCCATACTTACTTTATCAAAATCCATGGCATAAGCAGGCTCTTCTAAAATCAGATTATGTTCTTCAGCGTGCCGGAGTACGTACATGATGGCTTGAAATTGGGGAATATAGCTTCTTGTTTCGCGGGGTAAATAGCGATAAATACCCCAAAATGTCCTTTTCCCTCCGGATCTTCGGATGGCTTTGTTGACATTTCCCGGGCCACAGTTATAGGCTGCCAATGCCAGTTCCCAGTTGTTAAACCTTCGGTTCAGGGCTTTCAGGTACCGCAGGGCGGCATCCGTGGATTTTTCCGGATCAAGCCGATCATCAACGTGGCTGTTGATGTATAACTGGAATTCTTTTCCCGTTGCAGGCATGAATTGCCACAATCCGCTGGCACCCATTCTCGATCGGGCACTGGGATTCAGCCCGGATTCAATGATCGCCAGGTATTTAATGTCTTCCGGCATCTGCTGCTTGTCCAATGCCTCATCAAACATCGGAAAATACATATCCTGACGGGCTAAAACCATCCGGGTATAATCCCTGTTTCGAACAGTAAAGTAGTTTATAAAAGCAAAAATGGTCTCGTTAAGCTCAAATGGCATGTCGGTTTCCATTGCCGAGACTCGCTTTTCCACCTCTTCATAGGTGAAGTCCGGTATATGTTCATAGTCATAATAAGGAGCTACTGTGGCCGTACTCGTTGCTCCTTCCGATAGACTTGCTACCTGATCTTGAGCTATTGCTGCGGGTAAAAACAAAATCCCGGCAAGCAAGCCCCTCAACACGTTTTTTAAAAATCCTTCCCTCATATCCGTAATCATTTATTTACTAATTAGTAGCTGCCCGCTCACTTAAGTAGTTAGCAAAGGCATATAATTCCGCTTCTTTAAACGAATTGGTCATAATCTGCAGACCAATGGGCAAACCATTTTCATCCTTTCCGTTTGGAATGGATATGGATGGAACTCCGGAGACGGAGGCCTGCACGGTAAAAAGGTCTTCCAGGTACATGGCCACCGGGTCATTTGAATGCTCCCCAAATTTGAAGGCCGTACTCGGTGTTGTTGGCAAAACAATATAGTCGAACTTGGTCAATAAGTTTTCAGTGAATTCCTTAATCAACCGCCGTACTTTCTGGGCTTTTGTAAAATAGGCATCGTAATAACTGGCACTCAACACAAAAGTCCCCAACATGATTCTCCTTTTTACCTCCTCACCAAATCCCTCGGACCGGGTGAGCTTGTACATGCTTTCCAGATTGTGGGCATTTAATGACCTATATCCGTATTTAACACCGTCAAATCTGGAAAGGTTCGAGCTGGCCTCAGCAGTGGTCAATATATAGTAAGTTGGTAACACATAATCCAATAAAGGGAAATTCACCTCCTCCACCTGATGGCCTTCATTTTTCAGGTTGTCGAGTACCTGCAATGTATGTGCTTTTATTTCCGGCTGCAGAGCATCCGAATGCACCGTTTCTTTAAGATAGGCGATTTTGGCAGGCTTGTCAAAATGAAGCAGGTTGCTGTACGCGGGAACGGGTTTGCGTGAGGAAGTGCTATCGTATTCATCCGGGCCAGCCATGGTTTCCAATATCAGGGCATTATCTCTGACATTTCTTGAAAAGACACCAATGGTGTCAAAGGAAGAGGCATAAGCAATCAACCCAAAGCGGGAAACCCTGGAATAGGTTGGTTTGATCCCGATAACGCCAGTGAAAGCTGCCGGCTGACGAACGGAACCGCCCGTATCTGTTCCGAGCGAAACCGTACAAAGATTTGCTTGCACGGCTACAGCGGACCCTCCCGAAGACCCTCCGGGCACACGACTTTCATCCAGGGCATTCCTTACGGGGCCGTGTACGGTATTTTCGTTGGAAGAACCCATACCAAACTCATCGCAATTCAGTCTGCCAATAATAATGGCATCCTGGTCGATCAGCCGTTGAATGGCGGTAGCGGTAAACTGAGATTCGAATCCTTCCAGAATTTTGCTGGACGCATTGGCCACATGACCCTGATAGCAAAGGACATCTTTGATCCCCACTACCATGCCTGCTAGTTTGCCTGCTTTGCCAGCAGTAATTTTTTCATCTATGACAGCCGCCTGCTCCAAAGCAGATGGGCCATAAACTTCAACGAAGGCGTTTAATTGCGCCTTCGTCTTAATGTTGTTTAGGTAATAAGTAACAATCGCTTTACAATCCGTTTCCTTTTTTTCCAGCGATTTTTTTATCTCATCGAATGAAAGAAATTTTTCCAACCTGTTATTTTTTTGCTTTTTTGTTGTCATCCTTCAGTCCTTCCTCCAAATCATCCTGAATCTCTTTGGTGGCATCTTTGAATTCACGGATACCCCTACCCAGGCCTCTGGCCAGTTCAGGGATCCTTTTTGCCCCAAAAAGAAGGATGACTACCAGAACGATGATCACAAGTGATCCTCCTCCGATATTTTGTATAAAACCCAATGTACTCATGTTTTGCTTATTTTGATTATGAAATTATTACAAATATAGAACTGTGCTTTTCTAACGCAAAGGAAATAAAGCATGTTGTAATTTTTTTTTCTAAATATACTAAAATTTAAGCATTATTTGCTAGAAAGCCAAATACTTGGGTCCATTACTTCCAAACCTTTCCAGGTTTGAAAATGAAGTTCGGATATACCGTCGGAATCCGTATACACCGTGCCAATTACGGTGGAGGTATTAACATCCTGACCGGATTTCACTGAAATGGTTTTTAGCCGGCTGTACATCGTGTAAAAATCTCCGTGTTTAATAATAATGGTTCCCCCCATACCCGGGACAGTGGTTATTTTGGTAACTTTCCCGGCAAATACCGCTTTAACTGGAGCGTTATTGTTGGTTTGAATATCGACGCCGTCATTGGTTTCGGTGATTCCTTTTAGCGTAGGGTGCGGATAGGTTCCGTATTTTCTGGAAATAAAACCGGATTCTACCGGCCAGGGTATTTTTCCCCGGTTACTGGCAAAAGATGTGGAAAGTGCGGTAGCTTTGGGCGCAGCGGGAAGGCTTTTTTCCGCAGGCTGCTCGGTAGCTGCCTCGTTTTCCCTTGCTTCTCGCGCTCTGGCCAGTCGCATTTCTTCCTCGATCACTCGTTTGATCAATTGATTCAACTCTTCCTGTTGCTTTCGGGTGGCAGCAATTTCTTTTTTCAATGCCTCTTCCTTTTGACTCAACGAACTTACTAATTGCTGCTGTTCCGCTTTTAGCTCATTTAGCTCCTTCCGTTGTTCTTCTTCCTGTTCCAATACCGCGAGTTGATTGGAGCGCTGTGCCTCCAGTTCTTGTTGCTTTTGGGTCAGGTCCTGACTAACTTTATCCATCTGTTCCACCTGCTTTTTACGCGCATCGCTATATTGTTTGAGGTATTTTAGCCTCATGTAGAATTGTTTGAAAGTAGCAGAAGTGAAAATAAACGCCACGAGGTTTACGCCCTGATTCAATTTGTACGAAGTATAAATCATTTTTGCATACTCTTCCTTCAGATTTTTCAGTTCCTCCTCCAGCTGATCGATACGGGAAGAGGTCTGCTGTATTTCTTGTTTTACGAGCCTCAATTCCCTGTTTAACGTGGCAATGTAGCTTTCTCTGGCTTCTAGTTTTTGATTGACGGCACGCAATTCTCCCAATGAAATCCGTTTTTCATTCGTCGTTCTTTTTAATACCGTATCAAACTCCCGTAGCCTCTTTTGAATCCTGGCTTTTTCTTCCTCCAGCTCGGCTCTGTTGGCCGTTACTTGTGCTGCTGATGGACCCGCCATCAGGAGGAGAGCAAAAACCAGTAGGAAAACTGAGCGATGAAAAGAAAAGTTAAAAATTATATGGAAAGCTGATGGGATCATCCGTTAGTTCTACTTTTACCATTTCTGCATTGAGAAAGAAATTGGATTTAGGTTTCTGTGGCAGGCTGAGCACCATTTTTATGATGGCCTGATAAGGAAAGGGCTGGCCTTGCAGGTCTCTGAAATCCATGTAGGAGGCGGAAACACTTCCAGACCTGGTTTTTGATGCCTCACTTTCCAACTGCGTCACTTTTCCATGTCCTGCGTCTATCAGGGTTTTGTACTGTATATTTTCTCTTTCTTGTCTTAATTCAAAGGTTTTTCCAATCCGGATCAATCGATCCCGGTAACTGAATTCGTGTGGGATATTGGCAAATAATAGGTTTTGGAATAATGAGAAGGACAGCGGCACGCCGAATTTTTCCTGAAACTCCGCATACCCCATGTCGATTTTTTGTCCGTTTATCCGGTCCCGAATTTTGATTTGATCCGTACTGATATATCCTCTCACCGCCTCAATGCCCAGCCCGGGAGACATGTTAAACCAGATGACGCTGTCTTTCTTGGCTCGGATGTTTAACGTTCCTTTGGTGATTTTCCCATCTTGCTCTTCCAGGGTCACACGACCCTTTGCCGTAAGGTAGTTATAATCCAGGTAAAAAGGCTCGAACTCCTCCATTACACTGTCTGCGCTATAGGAAAGTGGTTTCCGCACACAGGAGCTTACGATGAATACCCCTAAAATGAAGGCGATTAACTTGGCCTTACTCATAATATTTTTTGTTTTGGATTTTTAATGTTAAAAATTCCGAAGTATCCTCCAGCTCCTTCGCCCTATTCCAGTAATTCAGTGCCCGTTCTTTTTCTCCCAGTTTGAATAAAATATCGCCATAATGTTCCAGCATCTCTCCACTAGGCTCTTCCAGGTGGTCCAACGCTTTTTCCATATAGGTTTTGGCCTCCTCGTACCTGTTCAACTGGAACAATACCCATGCATGGGTATCCAAATAGGTCGGGTTTTCAGGAAATCGGGAAACGAGTTTGTGAGACATGGTATAGGCCTTATCCAACTCCTTTTTTTCCAGAGAGAGAAAGTAGGCATAATTATTTAAAATATGCTCATTATTTTTATTTTCCGATAAAACTTTTTCGTAAGCAGTGAAAGCTGCCTCTGTTTCACCCAACCCATGAAGGGCATCACCCAGTTGCGCATTGGCCATAAGGGAAAGCTGTGGATTGCTACCCGCATTCAGGTCAATAGCCTTGGTAAGTGCCGTTTTGGCGGCTTCATGGTCTTCCATTCCCAGCTGAGCAGAACCCAGGAAAAACCAGAATTCGGCCTTGTCGGGATGAACGGATGTAGCAGTCGAGCCCATCTCCACTATTTCTTCAAAGGGCTGTTGGTTTTCAAACATTAACGGCAAAAGCCGTTGAAACAATTCCTCCCTTTCCGGATCTGCAAGCAGGGATTTTTTAAGGTAAGAAATGGCCTCTAGCTGATTGTCTTCCTGAAGTTTCCAATTCCCCAAAGCAGCCGTTACTTCCGGATCATTGGGGTGCTGTGACTCCATTGTCTGAGCGAGTTTGGTCAACAATTGTTCCCGCGCGGTATTCTTTACCTGAGAGAGAATTCCCTCAAAAGCCCTGACTTTCGTTGCTGCATCCAAATCCGGATGCTTAAATCCATCTAACAAATACTGCCGGGCTTTTTCCAGTTCTTCCTTTTCCTTGTAAAGCGTATGAGCAGCCATTTTTAATTCCGGTTGGTTAGGGTAGGAACTCAATGAATTCAATACCAATTCTAAAGCCTCGTCGGTTTGGTTATTGTTAAACAGTATTTCTACCAGCGCCAACACGTAATTGGGATTTCCAGGATGGGCTTCGATAAGCTTTCGTCCCTCAGTTACTGCCATTTCCAGATTATTTTTTCGCAGGTAAATGCGTTGCTTTTGAGCCGTAAGCTGCTCCACCACACCGTAGTATTCCTCAGCTTTGTTTAAAGCAATCAGTGCTTTATCAAAATCCTTCAAATTAAGGTAGATAGAAGCCAACTCCAGGATATATTGCTGGTAGTTGCCCTCTTTCTCCATTAATGTTTCTAATATTTTAGCGGCCTCTCGGCCTTTCTTCTGTTTATTGTAAATTTCTGCAATTTGTAAATGATAATATTTGTTTTCCGGTGCAAGCGCAAGTGCTTTTTGCCCGAATTCCAATGCTTTATCGGGTTGGTTGGCCCGAATCATCATTTCAGAAAGCTTGTAATAGATGGCAGGTTCTTCGGTGTCAAACTCCAATGCCTTGTTAAAATAAAAGTAGGCTTTCTTGAAGTCTTCTAACATAAGATGTTTTTGCCCTTCGATGAAAAGTCTGTCTGCCATCATTTCTTTTTCCTGGGCTTTCCTTTCCTTCCGGCTGATTTTCTTTTGAGCAAACGCAGACTCGGGTAGGGTACTGGCAAATAATGCCAGCGTGAAAGTCCAGACCAAAGGTCTTAAATACCACTTATTCATTTATTTTTTATCTTATCGTTAGCGTAAAACATCCTTTGAAATGGTTCCCTGAAGGTAATGTTCGCGACTTTCTCAAGGTTTCTTAGAGCACACTTGAAGGGGGATTTTACGTATTTAATTTAATTTTCATACAATATAAGTGGGCGTTTGGTTCCCCAGCCAGGAGCGTAAGCCATGGGAGGTCTATCCAATTAACTACCCGTACTTCCATATCCTCCCACTCCTCTCTTGGTTTCTGAAAGGTTTTCCGCCAGTTTCCACTCGATTTGTTCGTGCCTGGAAACCACCATTTGTGCGATCCGTTCTCCATCCTGAACGGTAAAATCCTCCCTGGAATTATTGACGAGTAAGATTTTAATTTCGCCCCGGTAGTCCGCATCGATGGTACCCGGGCTGTTGAGTACGGTGATTCCAAACTTGTATGCCAACCCGCTTCGGGGTCGAATCTGCGCTTCAAAGCCTGCGGGTAATTCGATAAATAATCCCGTTCCTATTAGTTTTCGTTCCAGTGATTTTAAAACAACCGGAGCCTCAAGCTCCGCCCGCAAATCCAGCCCGGCAGCTAGTTGGGTTTGGTATTCGGGAAGAGGATGCTTCGATTTGTTAATGACGTTAATTTGCATGCTTTGGTTTAATGATGGATGTTAACAACGAATATAATTCCTTTTTTTCCATGTAGAAAATGAAGGCCACAAAGACCAAAAAGATCCCATTGTGCAATAAGAAGTCGAGCGCGGTGTTTCCCGTATCCAGCCAAAAACCACCATAGCTGAACAAGAAAGCCAGGCAAAGATAAGTCACATCTTTTTTAGTTTGGTAGGGGATGGGGTAGTGCTTTTGGCCGGTAACGTAACAGAATACGACCATGGTCAGGTAGCAGGCAAGGGTACTCAGGGCACCCCCAATAAACCCTAAAACAGGTACGAGCGTAAGAATGACCAGCACCGTTACCAGTGCTCCGGTAAAGGTAATGTAAAAGCTGTATTGCGTCTGATCGGTTATTTTAAACCAAATGCTGAGGTTGTAGTACACTCCCAGAAGCAGGTAACCCATCAATAGAATCGGGACCATGGGAAGTGCAATGGCGTATCCCGGTGCTTGAAAAAACAGCGATCCGATGATATCCAGGTTCACCGCAACTCCTACCATGAGCACGGTGCAGAAAATAATGAACCAATGCATCACCCGGGCAAATAGCTGCGGATTGTTTTTGTTTTCGGCTTGCTGAAAGAAAAAGGGTTCTCCGGCATACTTGAATGCCTGAATGATGAGGCTCATGATGATGGCCAGCTTAAAATTAGCACCAAATACACCTCCAGCTTCCCGGGAAGTCAACTCCGGGTAAAAATTTTCCGGCAGGGCGTATTCAAAAAGCCCTCGTGAAAAAACCTCATTGGTCACGCCCGCAAGTCCCATAAAAAGCAAGGGCAGGGCATAATGCCACATGGGTTTTAGGAGCGAAGCCTTCAACTCAAATTTCCATTTACCCACCAATTTCCAGACCAGGGGTAAAATCAGGAAATTGGCCAGCACGTTAGAAAGCAAGATATAATCCACGCCCCAATTTGGCTGGTACCACTCGGATACCCAGGGTTGTAACGAAGGAAGCATATCACCGCTTACGATATGAAAGGCCACCACGATAAAGAGAACATTGAACCCTACGTTCAGGAAAATATTGACTAATTTGACCGAAGCAAAGGTAACGGACCGGCCTTCCAGTCTTAATTTGGCAAAAGGGATGGCCATCAGCGCATCAATGGTGAGGATCATGGCTGCCCATTGAAACAAATGCGCTTTTCCCGGAAAATCAAACAGCAGGGAGAGCGGATCCGCCGAGATATACAGGGTGGCTCCCAACAGGATGGCCACCAGGGTTACCAAGGACTGGACATTTTGATATACTTTTTCCGGAGCCAACCCTTTTCCCGTGGCGAATCGAAAGAAAGTGGTCTCCATACCGAAGGTAAACACCACATTCAGGAAAGCGATCAGGGCATAAAGGATGGTAAAAGAACCCAGTTCTTCTTTTGGAAGGTATCCTGTATAAAGCGGAACCAATAAAAAATTAATTGATTTTCCGAGGATACTGCTGACACCGTAAATGGCGGATTGCCCGGCTAATTTTTTTAACAGGCCCATAAAAAATAAAAAAGGGGATTACTCCCCTTTGAAGTTAGGTTTTCTTTTTTCCAGAAAAGCATTGGTGCCTTCCCGGTAGTCTTCTGATTTGACACAGCGCGCAAAACTATTTGCCTCAATCTGATAGCCATTTTCGTCACTGGCGTATACGGCATTCACACAATCCACTATCATTCCGATAGATAATGGGGCTTTACTCATGATTTTCTTAAGAATCCCCTCTGCTTTGGCCATTGCTTCCTCCTTGGTAGCTTCGACGTGATTTAAAAGACCCAGGGATTTGGCTTCATTCACGTCCAGCATGTCTCCGGTCATCAGGATTTCGGTAGCTTTGGTCCTTCCTATCAGGTGGGTAAGTCGCTGCGTGCCACCATACCCCGGAATGATCCCCAAATTAACTTCCGGCTGACCGAATTTGGCGTTGGTGGTAGCAATTCGCATGTGGCAGGCTATCGCCAATTCACAACCCCCTCCCAGCGCGTAGCCATTAACTACTGCTATGACTGGTTTATGGCAGGATTCAATGATTTCAAAAACCTCCTGACCAAACTCTGCGAATTTCCTGGCATTGAGTTCGTTTAGCTCGGCAATTTCAGTAATATCGGCACCTGCCACAAAGGCCTTTTCTCCCGCGCCGGTGATAATGACCCCACGAATGGATTTATTGTCATTCACCTCGTTGAAAATATTTTTCAACTCCTCCAAGGTGTTGAAGTTTAGGGCGTTGAGCTTAGACTCTCTGCTGATGGTCAGGTAAAGTATTCCGTCTTTAGTTTCGGAAAGAATAATTTTTTGTTCTGCCATTCCAATTATTCAATGGTAAGCTCCAAATATACGAGGAGCGTAATCAATCACAAAAGATTCAGATAAAAATCATCCATGATAAAAAATAGGAAATAAATAAAATAGCCAATAAAATGTATTTTGAATCTATTAAATAGAATTTTATAATCGCGAGTGGATTGGATTCACTTTTGAATACATCGGATAAGCAAGGTACCAAATCTCTGAGCCTGATAATTTTGGGTTTCCATTTTAATATTTAGCCCGTAGAAAGGGTACTGTACCAATTTTTCCTATTTTTGTACCATCTTTCGAAAAATAAACGCAAACTACATGTCCGAAAAAAGAAAAATTACAGTTGCCTATGGAGATGGTATCGGTCCGGAAATAATGAAGGCCACCCTATCCATTTTGGAAGCAGCCGGTGCTGCCATCGAAACTGAAGTCATCGAAATCGGAGAGCAGGTATACTTAAAAGGAATTAGTTCCGGAATTGAGCCCAATGCATGGGATTCGCTTCGGGAAACCAAGGTGTTTTTAAAATCCCCTATTACGACTCCCCAGGGCGGAGGTTTTAAGAGTTTGAACGTGACCACCCGAAAAACCCTCGGATTGTATGCCAACGTAAGGCCTTGTAAGGCTTATTCACCCTATATCCGAACGCATTTTCCGGAGACGGATATGGTCATCATCCGGGAAAACGAAGAGGATTTGTATGCTGGTATTGAGCATCGCCAAACGGACGAGGTATTTCAATGCCTCAAATTGATATCCAGGCCCGGTAGCGAGAAAATTGTCCGCTATGCTTTCGAATATGCCCGAATGAACAACCGGAAAAAAGTCACTTGCATGACCAAGGACAATATCATGAAAATGGCTGATGGTGTTTTTCATCAGGTGTTCAATGAAGTGGCAAAGGAATACCCCGAAATAGAAACGGATCACAAAATCATTGATATCGGCACCGCTTTGATAGCCGACCGCCCCGAAATGTTTGATGTGATCGTGACATTAAACCTTTATGGAGATATCATTTCAGATGTGGCAGCTCAAATTACCGGTTCGGTAGGGTTGGGCGGATCTGCCAACATAGGAGAGGAGGTAGCCATGTTTGAAGCCATTCACGGTTCTGCCCCCGATATCTCGGGCATGGGCATCGCTAATCCTTCCGGCCTTTTAAATGGAGCCATCATGATGTTGGTGCATATCGGACAGCCGGAAGTAGCGGAGAAAATCAGTAATGCCTGGATGCGAACCCTGGAAGAGGGAATTCATACCGGAGATATTTTTCAGGAAGGAATTAGTAAGAAGAAAGTAGGTACGCAGGAATTCGCTGAAGCCGTTATCGAAAGGTTGGGAAAAAGCCCGGAGAAAATGAAAAAGGCTTCTTTTGCCAAGTCCGAGCGAAGTGAGAAAGACATCAAAGAGGCCCTGGCCATCCGGCCAAGAAAGGCAGCAGAAAAGGTATTGATCGGTTTGGATGTCTTTATCGACTGGAAAGAAGGTACCCGGGACCCCAATGTCATCGGCGATGCGCTTCGTCAGGTTGATTCCTCCGGATTGAAGATGCAATTGATAACCAACAGAGGGGTACGGGTATATCCTGGGGGCATGAAAGAGACGTTTTGTTCCGACCACTGGCGAGTGCGGTTTTTTAATGCCGACGAAAGTGTCATCACGCACGAGCAACTTATTGACGTACTGCAGCAGGTAAAAAACCTAGGTTTTGACTTTATCAAAACGGAAAACCTCTACACATTTGACGGGGCCAGGGGATTTTCGCTGGCTCAGGGCGAGTAATTCTTTCCAATCATTTACGCATGCTGGCCATTTATGGCTAGCATGCGTTGATTTTTAGCAGTATGAAACGGGTTTTGATCATCACTTATTACTGGCCGCCAAGTGCCGGATCAGGAGTGCAACGTTGGCTTAAGTTTTCCAAATTCTTGCCCGAATTCGGTTGGCAGCCGGTGATTTTCACACCGGAAAACCCGGATTTTGCACTAACAGATCCTTCGCTGTCGGAGGAAGTGACCGAGGCAACTGAGGTGTTGAAATTCCCGATTTGGGAGCCCTATCAACTTCTAAGGAGTATAAAACGGGACAGGATGGCCGACCCTGCGCGGATCCTGGAGCAAAAGGACCCTTCCCTCCTGGATAGGTTGGCGGTGTGGATCAGGGGAAATGCCCTGATACCGGACCCCAGGATATTCTGGGTAAAACCGTCGGTTTCGTTTCTGGAAAGTATTTGGCAACAAAATCATTTTGAAGCCATCATCACTACCGGTCCCCCGCACAGCATGCACCTGATCGGAAGGAATCTAAAGCGGAAAACAGGCACCCCCTGGCTGGCAGATTTTCGCGATCCCTGGTCGAGCTGGGAGTTTTTGGACACCTTGAAGCTTACCGCTCTGGCCAGAAACAAGCACCGAAAACTGGAAGCTTCTGTTTTCAGCGAGGCAGATGCGGTGATGACCATTTCCCCCACTTTTGCATCCGAAATGAAAGAACTGGCCGACCGGAAAATTCACGTAATTACCAATGGGTTTGATACGGATGACATTCCGTCCCACTTTAATATGCGTCAGCCCGGGAGCGATACGGTTCACATTGTCTATTCGGGGGTCATCGATGGTATTCGAAATCCCACCCCCTTTTTGCAAGCACTTAAACAGGTATACGGAAAAGAGCAGGGGAAAGTAAGGCTTACCTTTGTCGGAAGGGTAAGCCAACAAGTAGAAGCGTTTATCCAAGGTGACGATTGGCTGGATAAGCATGTGGAGCTTACCGGTTACCTGAGCCATTCGGAGGTGTTTGCTTATTATGAGAAGGCCCATGCTCTATTACTAATCCTCACCAATACCAAAAATGCCCGGGGAAACATACCGGGGAAACTGTTTGAATACATGGCCACTGGCAGTCAAATAATCGGCCTGGGTGACCCGGAAGGCGACGCTGCCCAAATCATCCGGAAGGCAGGTGCGGGCAGGGTTTTTGCACATGAGGACATTAATGGTTTATCTCAACAGCTATCAGAACTGAGCACCTTTTCGAAATCAAATGAAACCGGGCAGCAAATTCAACAATTTCACCGGAGAAATTTGACCGGGCAGTTGGCAAGGTTGCTTCAAGAGATGGGGGAGCATTCCTGACAGGTTATTGGGCGGGTCGATTGACCCATTTTTTGATGGTTAACCGAAGCCAGTCTTCTGCTTCCGGAGCGGCTTTCAGGTAGTAAACCAATGGCAAGTAGACCAAGAGGACGAGGCCGGATCGTAGTACTAAATCAACAAGCACCGAGTCCAGGCTAGGCAATAGGAAGTAAGATGCCGCCCAACTGACCCCTCCGGCAAATGCTATTTTGAACACCCCCAAGGTGAAAGGGTTAAAGCCCAGCTTGACTTTAATATAGATAAATTTTATAAAGTTGTAGAAAAACATGGCAAGCAGGGAGGCAAGCGCAGCCCCTTCGATTCCATAAAGGGGTATAAAAAGCAGATTCAGCAAAATGACCGTAAAAGCCATGAGCAAGGTAGCCGTAATGTTAAATACATAGAATCGGGAAAAAACGATAATTTCCCCGTTGACTGAAAACAATACGTCGCTGAGCTTACCCAACCCGATAAGCAACACCACCCATTTTCCGGCTTCGTATACTTCCCGGTTAGGTACGAAATGGTAAAGCGTGTCGATATTCACCCAGATCAGCAAAAACACCAGGCCACAGACCAGCAATTGATGGATGGCTATTTTTTTGTAAAGGGCATCTATTTCGGGTAATCGGTTGGCAGCGAATTTCTCGGAAATGATGGGCATGGCCACCTGTGAGATCGCTCTTCGGGGCATTTCGATGACCACGGCGATTGAAAATCCAATGGTGTAGACGGCATTGGCATCCAGCCCGATCATGGAACTCACCATCAGGCTGTCAATCTTCATTATTAGCACTGCGCCGGCCGTACCCAGCATGGTAATTATATTGTATTGAAAAAAAGCCTTCTTCAAGGTGCCCGGAATTCCACTCCAATTGAAACGAAGCTGAAAAATGCCTATTTTCCGCATGTAAATGGCCATGCTTATCAGGGTAAGCAAATAGACCAGTACCATTCCCCAGATCATGAGGTAAAAGGGGTAGCCATCTAAAAAGTACCCGATGACCAGCAAGCCCATTAGCAAACGCAGCAAGACATCCCGGATCAGGGAAGGGATGGCGATTTTTAAAAAGGAACGGCTAAAAGCTTCCAATAGGGTGTTGAGCACGGATAGGAAAGTGATGAGCAGTGCTACCTGAATGTATTCGTTAACTTCCGGAGATTTTTCAACAAATGCCGCACTGATCGGTGCCTGGAACAGCAGGAAGATCAGCAATAAAGCAGAGTAGCCAATAAACCCCAAAAACAAGCTAAAGGTGAAGAAGGAAAACTTTTCTGCTTTTACCTGCGGGAAAAATCGGGTAATCCCGTTACCGATGCCCATTTGAGCAAAGGGAGTCATCAGCAAGGCCATGTCCTGAATGGTTTTAAACAAGCCGATTTGCTCCGGTTCCAAGACATAGGGCAGTAACCAGAGTAGGTTAAAATACCCGATCACCACGCCCAAATAGGCGGAAATGGTGGTGAGGATGCTTTGTTTGGCTAACTTACTCAAAGAAGTGCTGAAGATTGATGCTCAGGCAAAGGTACCTGTATCTGGTAAATTTAGATTAAAGTACCAGGTTTTTTGCTGAGTAATAGCAATTGCGGACAAACCATTCCAGGAGGTCTTATAAGTTTAGCTAGAAGGATTACATGGTATCAAAATGGGATAGGTTGAGGTTAGGGTCTATGCTCTCATTGGAGAATCGCATTTCATCCCAAAAAACCTGCCTTTGTCCGGTGGCTGCCTGTCTGCCCAAAATGGCAGTTAGTGTTGATTGAGATCCTGACATCGCTTCGTTGAGGTAATTACCGGATTCTATGCTTGAAATAAAACTTTTTACTTTATTTTCATTGGAATCATGTAAAGAAGACGTAAAAACCCCTGCTGACTGTTGCTGCCTGCTTTGTTCGCTGGAATCCTCCCTTAAAATACCGGAATCCCACTTGTTCTCCCCATCAATAAAGACCCCTCCACTGTAATGGGCGGTGGCAATCCCTTTAGTACCAATGAATCGAGCACACACATCACCAAAAGTTGGCCCTAATTGGGTGGAGTGAAAACTCACATTGATATTATCAGGATATTTATATAACACCTGATAATTATTCCAGGCATCTCCAAAGGCATCCACCCCATTTCGTCCACCGGATCCAATGGCACTAACAGGATTTTTTTGCAGGGTCCAATTACAGACATCCAGCATATGTATTCCCTGATCCAATAAAATTCCTCCTGACAAAGCTCTGAAGTGGAACTGATTCCGGATCCTTGCTTCATCGTTGGACATATTGTCAATGGGTTTCAAAGGTACACGGGAAGAAAAATAGTACAGTTGGGCATTGATGATATCTCCAATGTCGCGCCGCTGAACCCTGTCCACCATTTCACGGTAGGCCGTGGCATGACGAATCTGGAACCCTATGACCAGACTCAATTTCCCATTGATGCGGTTGCCTACGGCTTCCACCCGCTTACAACCTTCTACATCTAAGGCGACGGGTTTTTCGCAATACACGTGCTTGCTGGCCGCTACCGCTGCCTCCACAAATGCAGGGTGGGTATAGGCTGGAGTGGAAATCAATACGGCATCCACTGCTTCATTGTTCAAAAGGTCTAAATAGGCTTTTGAACCTTGGTAAATATTGGACCGGTCAATTCCCGAAAACCCTTTTTCCTGGTTGAGCTTATCCAATTTCTCCTTGGCTGTAATCAGTTGGTCTTCAAAAAGATCTGCCATGGCAATAATATTGATATTGGTATGTTTTGACATGGCCGTGATGACGGAAGTACCCCGGTTTCCACAGCCAATAATTCCAACCTGAACGGCTGAGTTGGCCTTAGAGCCAAAAGCGGTGGAAGGTTTTAAAAGGGTGATGGCAGAAATGGCGGCAGCTCCTTTTATAAAGGATCTTCTTTGAATGTTTGGCATATTTATCTCGAGGTTATTATCAGATTTTTTTAATTTTTCACATTCAGGATAAAATATCCTTGACCACATGTCCGCTGACATCTGTCAGGCGGAACCTTCTGCCCTGGTGTTTGAAGGTTAGTTTTTCGTGGTCCACACCCAGCAGGTAAAGTAAGGTAGCCTGAAAATCATGTACGTGCATCGGGTCTTTGACGATATTGTAACCAAATTCGCAGGTTTCCCCGTGGGTATAGCCCTTTTTCACACCCCCACCAGCCATCCACATGGTAAAGCATCGGGGATGATGATCACGGCCGTAATTATCGACTGTCAGCCTGCCCTGCGAATAATTGGTTCTTCCAAACTCTCCTCCCCAAATGACCAACGTATCATCTAGAAGTCCTCTTTGCTTTAAATCCATCACGAGCGCAGCCCCAGCTTGGTCCACACTTTTGCTCATCACCTGAATATCCCTTGGCAGATTGCCATGTTGGTCCCATCCCTGATGATAAAGTTGTATGAATTTTACATCTTTTTCAGCCAATCTTCTGGCTAAAAGACAATTGGCAGCAAAAGTACCCGGCTTTCGAGAATCGGGACCATACATATCGTAGATGTAATCGGGTTCCTTCGAAATGTCCATGGTTTCAGGAACAGAGGCCTGCATTCTATAAGCCATTTCATATTGGGCAATACGGGAATTGATCTCAGGGTCCATTACCTTTTCATATTGCTCCTCATGGAGACCCTTTAAGGCATCCAGCATCCTTCGTCGGCTTACATTTTTAAGTCCCTCCGGGTTATTAAGGTAAAGGACCGGATCCTTCCCTGAACGAAACTGAACCCCTTGATGAAGTGAGGGCAAAAAACCGCTTCCCCAAAGTTTTGCATAAAGGGGCTGTCCACCCTGTCTTCCCCTGGAAAGCAAAACACAGAAATCAGGTAAATTCTTGTTGTCACTGCCCAACCCATAACTGATCCAGGAACCTATGGATGGCCGGCCACTCAACTGGGATCCTGACTGAAAAAAAGTAATGGCCGGATCATGGTTGATGGCTTCGGTATGCATGGACTTGATAAAGCACAATTCATCCACAATTTTTGCCGTATGTGGCATCAGTTCACTGACCCAGGCACCACTTTTTCCATGCTGGGCAAAATCAAAAACAGAACCAGCCAATGGAAATGAGTTTTGACTAGAGGTCATGCCGGTAAGTCGCTGTCCCGCTCTTATGGATTCGGGTAATTCCTGCCCAAAACGCTCATTGAGTAGGGGTTTGTAATCAAAAAGTTCCATTTGTGAGGGGCCGCCACTTTGAAAAAGATAGATGACCCTTTTTGCTTTGGGTACGAAGTGCAAATTATCCGATACGCCCCCAACGCCACTGCCAGGTACCATTTTAGCCATGAGTTTACCAGGATCCAGTAGGGAGGAAAGGGCTAAACTGCCCAATCCCAAACTGGTCTTGGTTAAAAACTGGCGTCGATCGATATGTTGGTTATGCAATAAGCTCATTTTACATTTTTTTTAATGAATGGGAGGCCACTGATTTCACACCTAAACCTTGAAAAGCAGGGTGGTCAATTCATTTGGTCATCATCTTTTATATACGGCTTCATCGTAATTGATTAATGTTGATGCAACCAGGGATAGTGCCGCTACTTTTTCCTTTGGCAGGTTTGGGTTCCTATTATATTCTCCTACTTTTAGCAAGCTATCTGCTGCGGCTGGGGTTTCGGAAAAATCCTTCAATTCAGCCAGATAAAGCCCTTCCAATATCTTTAATTCGACAGGATCAGGACTTCTACTGGTCATTGCCCTGAAGCCGTACCGGATCTGATTTTGAAGCTCATTTCCACCAATTGTCAACATTTTTTCCGCCAATACCCTAGCAGCTTCCAGGTATTGTGGGTCATTCATCAGCACCAGAGCTTGTAGGGGCGTATTTGTTTTTTGCCTTTCTACCGTGCAATGGTATTTATCGGATGCATCAAAATTGATCATGGATGGAGGGGGTGAACTGCGTTTCCAAATGGTATAGAGGCCTCTCCGATAAAGATTTTTCCCGGTATCCTGAACGTATTCTCTTACATTGGCGGTAGCCAATTCTTTCCATAAACCTTTTGGCTGGTAGGGCTTCACACTCCGCCCTCCGATTTCTTTAACAAGTAGACCGCTGCCAGCAAGGGCATTGTCCCTGATCATCTCGGCAGGCATACGGTAACTGGGTCCCCGTGCCAGCCAAACATTTCCAGGGTCTATTTCTTTGAGTTCATCATTCAGACTGGAGGATTGCTGGTAAGTATTAGAGGTGACCATTAGCTTAAGCAGTTCCTTAAGGTTCCAACCCGATTCCATGAACTTAACTGCCAGCCAATCCAATAATTCCGGATGAGAGGGGAAATCACCCTGGTTTCCAAAATCATCAGAGGAAGCCACTATCCCTTTGCCAAAAATCATCTGCCAATATCGGTTGACTGCCACCCTTGCGGTTAATGGATTGTCCTTGTGGATCACCCACTTGGCCAAACCTAATCGGTTTCTGGGTAAATCATTCGGAAACTCCATCACGGCCTTTGGCGTACCGGGAAACACTTCATGTGTAGGCGCATCATAAGTACCCCTATCCAAAATAAATGTGGCCCGGGGCTCTTTTCTTTCTCCCATGACCATCACTTCCGGCTGTGCACTGAGAATCGCATTATCTTCTCCACGAAGTTGCGTTAGTTGATTTAATCCCTTTTGAAAGTCCTGATTCAAATTAAGCAGGTAAAAATCAAGCAAATCTTCTTCGCTTCCTTTTTCGGAAAGGGAAAGAATGGGATCTGATGCTCCATACAATACTTCAATTTCCAGGGCTGAAAGTCGGCGGTCAAATACGCTGAATTCGTCCACTAGTGAATGGTCCAGGGTTTCGGCAAAATTGGTTCCCCGCTTACCGATCTGAAGATTTCCCGGATGGCCCGTACTTAATTTGTCCTTGCCGTATGACAAGATACTCCGTTTTAAATGATCCGTTTTAATATCCAGATCCAGCTGCTTTCCATTGAGAAAAAGTTGCAGGCCCATTGCCCTACTGGACCCGTCATAAACCATGGCCAAATGAACCCATTCTCCGATTGGTATTTTATCAAGGGAATGTACTTCGATGGCATTGGCTGGCCAGGTATGGCTCATTAAGCCAGCTAATTTTCCGTCTTTCCTTACCAATAATTCATAGCCACGGAATCCGTTGGCGAATCCCCCGGTTTTAGAAAAAATGGGACCTTCTAAACTGTCTTTTAGGGCTTTGTACCATAAGCTGATGGTGAAAGGTTCATTTCGCTCAAAGTAGGCTATTTCATTTCCCAAATCCACATAACTGTCACCTACTAACTTTACAGCATTGCCGAACTTTCCCTCTACAATTTGTATTTCCTTATCTTTTTGAATGACCACCATGTCGGCAGGTTTAGATGGTTCTGCCAGGTTCTTAAATTGATCCTTGACCGGAGCATCTAGGGGGTAATGACCAATCCTTCCTTTGACCTCAACTTTATGATGAGGTTTCGATTTTAAACTGGCCTGCCAATTTTTAAAACCATTTTGGAATTTTTTCTGATCGGGGTCCAGGGCATTTTCCATCTCATGAATCCTTTCATTAACATAGGATAGCTTTTTTTCTACTTCCTCATCGGTAAGTATGACAGTGGGGCTGGGTTCTCCCATATAGGGTACCTGTCCGGTTTCTTTAACATTATTAAAAAACGCATACAATTGATAATATTCCTTTTGGGAGATAGGATCGTATTTGTGGTCATGGCACCGGGCACATTCTGTGCTCAAGCCTAGTATAGCTTTTCCAAACGTATTGGTGCGGTCGGCCACATATTCTACCCGGTACTCTTCTGCAATCACGCCTCCTTCCTGGCTTTGGGGATGATTTCTATTGAAGCCTGTGGCTAATTTTTGGTCTTTGGAAGCATTAGGCAACATGTCTCCGGCGAACTGCCAAACGATAAAATCATCGTAGGGAAGATTTTCATTGAAGGACCGGATGACCCAATCCCGCCAAGGCCACATGTTTCTCATGCCGTCATCCTGATAACCATGGGAATCCGCATATCGGGCTACATCCAGCCATTCAGAGGCCATGCGTTCCCCATAGTGAGGAGATTCCAATAAGCGGTCCACCAGCTTCAGGTAAGCATCAGGGTTGTCATCCTTCAAAAAATTGTCCACTTCCTCCACCGTGGGTGGTAATCCGGTAAGGTCAAATGATACCCGCCGGATTAACGTTTCTTTGTTGGCCCTCTCGGAGGGCTCAAGTCCATTTTCCAACATTTTTGCATGGATAAATGGATCAATTTCATTCTTGGCCCACTCCTTTTTTTCAAGAGATGGGACTGCTGGGGTTTTCGGTTTGATAAAAGACCAGTGAGGTTTATAGTTGGCTCCCTGTTCGATCCATCGGGTTATCAAAGCGATTTCAGAAGTTGATAAAGAAAGATTTGATTCCGGTGGGGGCATCATCACCTTAGGGTCGGAAGAGACCATCCGCTCATAAACGGTGCTTTTATGGGGCTTGCCAGGAACGATGGCGTAACGGTCTTTACCATCTCCCAATGCCGCAAGTGCATGTTCCGCTATATCCAACCTCAATCCGGCCTCTCTTTTGTTGTTATCCGGACCATGACAGGCAAAACATCGGTCGGATAATATGGGTTTAATATGGAAATTAAAATCAATTTCGGGGGGTAAGGAAGCCTCCACTTCCTCCGGGAATTTCACTTCAGATTCGTACTGAATTGTCCAAATGATCAGGAGTACAATAGCCACTGAAATCGATATTTTGACTACTGAATTTTGACTCATTTTACGTTTTAATTTTCCTTGCCAAGTATTCACAATGTAAAAAGAAATTAAACAAAGTTAAAAAAGAAGATGAAACGGCCAGTATTATTCTGATTTGATCCTTTTTAAGCACCCAATCAGTATTTCCCCGACCATTTCATCTCCATCCTGCTAAACAAGAAATTAACTAGTCACAGCCAAAACACTCCCCTTTTTACTATCATGTAGTAAGAATGCCTCAAGTGGCTGGTTTACTCCGTAGCCTAACTGTCAAGCTAGATTACCAACCTGGATTTTGTTCCAAATTCTCATTAAAGGAAATTTCATTATCCGGAATAGGCAATAGATTGTCTTTTTCCTCATATCCGGTAGGAAATTTTACCTCGATCAAACCTCCGTCGGCTCCCCTTACTTCAACGGGATAAAGGTCTTGACCTATATTCCATCGTTTTATATCTGCCCACAATATGCCTTCCCCAAAAAACTCGACCACCCGCTCATGTCTCAAGGCTTCTCTTGCTTCTTCTTGGGATAAATCAGTTGGTAAACTGGTAATGGTAACATCCATTCTTTCGGTTCTGATCCTATTGATTATGCTAATGGCCTCTTCTAAATTTTGGTTGGTTTCAATCAGGGCCTCTGCTTTTGCCAACAAGACATCCGCATAACGCAATACAATAAAATTTAAAGGGGATACCCTGGGCGACAGCAAAGGAATTCCTTCGCCCACATTTTTTCTAAGGTTGTAGCCTACCCTTTGACCGGTATGGTTGGATACTTCTGTGGGGTACACCATGCCTTCAAAAGTGGCTCCCGGCCGAAGAATACTAAAATCCAACCGGGGGTCTCGTCCTTCAAAAGGATTATTTGGATCCACTTCAGATCCATCAATCATCTCATACTCATCAATGATATGTTGGGTGGGGGCGGGATCGCTGGCCCCTGCGGCTGCTACACTTACCGGAAGTGCCAACCAGGCAAAGAAATTTCCCTGCCCCTGCTCACCAGCAATATATTGAATATCAAAAAGGACCTCTTCGTTGTTTTCATTATCCAATTGAAAGAGCCCTTCATAGCTTGGGAAAAGGGCATACATGTCCAGGGCATCAATTTCATCCACAACCTCCAGTACTTCGTCGTATTTATTCTGGTACAAATAGGCCCTCATTTTCATTCCCAAAGCGGCTCCTTTGGTGGCCCTTCCCAATTCATAGGAAAAAGGATCCAGTCTTTGAATAGCCTCATCATAGTCTGAAATGGCCTGTGCCCAGGTTTCTTCTCGCGTATTTCTACTTACCGAGGTTACTTCCTCTGTGTTCATCACGGTGGTAATGATAGGAACTCCGCCATAAGATTCTGCCAAAAGGGCAAAAGCAAGCCCCCTAAGAAAATGGACTTCTCCCAAATAGGTTGATTTTTTTGCTTCTGGTAAATCTACCCGTTCAATATTCTCAAAAAAGTCATTAGAGAAATTAATGATCCGGTAGCACATGGTCCATCGCTCATTTAACAACCCACCTGAAGTAGCGGCGGTTATGGTGCCGTTTCCGATCTGCTTTTCCATGCCGTTCCAGTGCGCCCATTGGTAGGCATAGGGAGTTACAGCATCGAAAGTAGGTCCTGAGCCGTAAACACCCCGGTGTTTTAATACACTGTAGATTCCATTTAAAGCCAGCTGCACATCATTTTCGCTCTGCCAGAAAGAGACGGTGGTAATTCTGTCCTGGGGATAAACCTCAAGAAAATCCTCACTACAACTATTAAAAGTCAATAGGCCCAATAGGAGGATACTAATTGTTAATATATTTGTCGTTTTCATAATACCTAGAGATTAATATTGACACCAACGGTTACTATTTTTGGAAGGGGATAAAAATTCCCTCCGGAGTCAAATGTGTTCCGCTCCGGATCAAATCCTTCGTAGTCCTCGCTAACAATTGCTCCCACATTTTGGGCGTTGCCATATAAATAAAGCTTCTGTATACCCAGCCTTTTGGTCATTTCCGGATCAAAGGTATATCCCAGTTGGATATTTCTTAACTTAACGAAGGAAATGTCATTTACCCAAAAGGAGGATGGTTCACTCCTCCAGGTATCGCTGATGGAAATTTTAGGAACATCGGTCTCCATATTCTCGGGGGTCCAGGCGTCTCTCCATCGTTTGGTAATGGTTCCTCCTGAGATTCCAAGCGGTTGAGTCCAGGCATTTTGGGTATAAACACTTGCACCGGCAATACCCATGACAAGGGTACTCAAATCAAATCCTTTGTACGAAACACTTGGTGTGAAACCAAAAGTATATTTGGGAAAGGTATTGCCCAAAGCCATCTTATCTTCAAATCCCAAACGTCCGTCATTGTTGACATCCTCATATTTCAATTCACCTGCCTGTGGTACATACCCGTTATCATACATGTGCTCACTGGCTTCCTGATCCGATTGGTATATTCCTATCGCATTGTATCCGTACAATTCTCTATAAGAAAACCCTTCCCGGATAAGATACAACTGATCCGGGGCATTCTCCCTGAATTTGGTTACCTCGTTCATGATGTAGGTCATATTAACACCCAGATTATAGCCGATTTCATCCCTATTTGCAGCGAATTTGGAGTAGTTAATGTTGAATTCAAACCCGTTATTGATCATTGCTCCCACATTTTCAAAAGGAGCGCTCACTCCACCAAGGATGGATGGAATGGGTAATTGAACTATGATATTGTTAGTGGTTTTCCGGAAATAATCCGCCTCCACATATAACCTGTTGTCCAATAAACCGAATTCCACCCCAATATCTGTGGTTTCCGAAGTCTCCCAACCAATCGTTTCATCCACCAGGGCCACTACCCCGGCTCCCGGAGCAAAACTCCCTGCGAAATTGTGACTGAGGCCATTAGTTTGGCTGATAACAGCCAGATAAGGCCAATAGGAGTTGATATTTTGATTTCCCAATCTACCCCAGGATGCTCTCAGCTTGGGATCTGTAAATACATTCAAATCCTGAATGAAGGCTTCTTCACCCAATCTCCATCCGGCTGAAAATGCAGGACAAATCCCCCATCTATATCCCTCCTTAAATCTGGAAGAACCATCAGCCCTCAAATTCAATTCAAATAAATATTTGTCAGCCAACGCATAATTAACACGTCCGAAATAAGACAGCATCCTCAATTCGTTCATGTTACCATTGGCCTGAAATCCTGCTGTTCCGGCATCTACCTGGGTCAATCCCTCTTTGGGAGGGTCTGACCTTCTTCCATAAACATCTTTGATTACCGTGCTTTCTAACTGAGTACCCACAATGGCTGACAAGTTGTGAATTTCATTAAAAGTCTTGTTAAAGTTCAGCGTGGAGAAAAGTATATTGTAGGTACTTTGAACGTTGTTTCTACTGGCTTCCAATATGGTGAGGTAATCCAGGTTTCGTCCTTCTACACCAGTATGGGTATAACCGAATTCCAGACTGTTGTGCCTATCCCTGAGATTACTGTTGTACTGGGAAGTAAAATTGGTTGTCAAGGTAAGGTAGTCTGTAAATTTAATATCTGCATAGACATTCATCTTAAAGAAATTGTTTTCCGTCAAGGTCAGCCCATTTGCTGTTTCAATCAAAGGGTTACGGTTTCCGACAATGGTATTTCCATTACTGTTAATAGCCTGAACTGATCCAAAGCGGCCATCTTCTGTATAGGGTGCCGTGAAAGGATATCCGCCATTGGAAAATATGTACATCATCCTGCCCAGATTGAAGGGCTCTTCCGAAGCTTTTTTGATGCCGTTCATCCTTCCCCCGAGCGTCAACCAATCATTCAGTTTCGATTCCAGGTCAACGGTCAAACCATAGCGGCTGGAATTGGAGTTCTGCATGATCCCATCCTGATTCAGGTAGTTCATTGAAATGTAATATTTCGTCTGTTCTGAGCCACCACTGACGGATAAATTGTGCTCCGTTATGGGAGCTGTTTTGAATACCTCATCAAAGAAATTCGTATTGGGGTACTGGTAGGGATCATCATTATTTCTAAACTCATCAATTACCGATTCCGGAAATAGAGGGCTTCCTCCCTGGTTCATCAGGGCCTGGTTCCACATACCCATGTATTCCACACTGTTATCAATAATGTCATACCTTCTTCCCAGGGATTGCTGACCAACATAGCTTCCAATACTCACTCTGGTTTGTTCCCCAAATTTACCCGATTTCAGCGTAATCAAGACCACACCATTTGCCGCCCTGGATCCGTATATGGCAGCACTTGCAGCATCTTTCAGCACGGTCATACTTTCAATATCATTGGGGTTGATTTCATTGATGGAAGCTTCTACCCCATCTACTAATATCAATGGATTGGAATTATTCAGGGTTCCCCAACCCCTTACACGAATCTGGGCACCATCATTACCTTGCTGTCCTGAGTTTTGGCTGATCCAGACACCAGGTACCTGACCACTCAGGGCCTGAGAGGCATTGGTCAATGGTCGGTTCTGTAGTTTATCATCAAAATTGACGGTTGAAACTGCTCCGGTTAGGTTTTCCCTTTTCTGAGTGCCATAACCTACTACTACCACCTCTTCCAGGGAGGAGGTGTCCTCATTAAGTGTTACGTTAAATACGTTTTGGTCTGCCACCACAATCCGCTGGGATTCAAAACCGATAAAGGAAAAAACCAAGGTTGCGCCTTCTTCTACCGTAAGGGAATAACTTCCGTCCAAGTCGGTAGCTGTTCCCAAAGTGGTGCCAGGGACAGAAACAGTAACACCAGGAATCGGTTCACCATTCGCATCTATCACCGTTCCTGTGACGGTAATATCAAAAACAGCGGCAGCATCATTGAAGTAATTTTTTGATTCTTCAGCACCGTTTGCTAATGCAGGAGAGGCATACAAGCCAAAGAATAATAGGAAGTGGAACATAAGGCCACCTCTGTAGAATTGATAAATTCTACTTCTGGGAGGTACGTTTTTTTTTCATCTGTTCGAGGGTTTTCAATAATAAATGAATTTGAATGTTTTTTAAAAAATGGGAATGACTTTTACATATTCGAT
>JAWLFL010000210.1:0-6895 GCA_041685605.1 Cyclobacterium sp.
TAAGCTCCAGTCGTTTTGGTAATAGCCACTGGCCAAAATTGATTCCAAACCTACCACCGGCAGATCTGCCCGGATGATCACGTAATCCGGAAAGCCACTTCCCCCGGCAAAATACTGGTTGGCAAATAACGTCTGTCGACCGGCATTTCCCGTTCCGCTGATGACCGCAACGGACCGCTGGGGATGATCTTTCCGTGGTACCATAAAATACGCCCCCAAATCCTCTCCGTAATAAACCGTTTGACCTACCCGGATCTCCTCCCGGTTTACCTGAATCGGGCTATGCGCGAGGAGCAGGTCCCAGGCCCGGTTGGTATCGGCATTTCCATACAAAATAACACCCCGATCCCCATGAACTTCCAGATCAAATTCCCGATCTGCGATAATGTCAAGGGCTCCATTGCCCCGGTAATACCAGGTTTCCGCATCCAAACGGGCTTTATGGTAGGCCCATTCCTTTTCCTCCCTGCTTCCGGACGTGCCATATACCAGGATCATTCGGTGATTAAAAGGCTCTTTAAACGTACCATTCCGATAAATTCCTTTATCATAAGGGTCGGGTGCCTGACCGAATTCCCAGTTTTCCTGGCTTCGGTGGAGGTACAAGAGGGTATCGCTATTTTTTTTCCATTCCAACTGCGTTTCATCCAGTTCCAGGGTAATAAGTGAATCCAATGGTAAATTACTGACATCCAGGCCCATAATGGAAACATTTTCGGTGGTCCCGCTGATGGCCATTTGATCCGGTTTTCGCTCAAGTTTGACCCGGCTGTATTCCAGGGGTAGCGTTTGCTGCAGGATATGCGCCCATTTGTAGGAAGCAGATATGGCCGGGTTGGCCGTGGTAAAGTCGATGGTGTTTACCGCGGAATCTGCTGGAATTTGGTGCCAGCGAAAGTACTCAAAGAGGGGTGCCCAGTCCACGCTTTCGCTGCCAAACCAATGGCTGCCTCCCGGGTATTCGTAATAACTGAAATCCGGATGAAACGCCGCCAGTATGCCACGCATTTGCCGCGCATAAGTTACCGGAACCACCCGGTCGGCATCTCCATGGTGGATGTACACTCCCGAGGCCTGGTAATTATGCGCCAGTTGGATGACATCACTTGGATTGCTGGCCCGAAGCAGGGTTTTTTCCGTGTCTGTGGATGCGTTCTCCGGAATTCTTCCGTCTGCCGAACCATAGCCCATCAAGGTGGGATAGCCGGCACAGGGGGCGATAGCGGCCCACTTGCCCGGATAGGTAGCACCCAGGTACCAGGTGCCGTGTCCTCCCATGGAATGACCGGTCAGGTAAATGCGGTCGGGGTCGGGTCGGTATTTTTCTTTGGCGATTTCCAACACCTCCAGTGCATCGATTCTCCCCCAATCTTCCCAGTTGAAGCCCCTGGGTCTTCTGTTGGTTGGGGCCACCAATACGCCCCAGTCCTTAAGGGAGTAGGCCCGCGCCTGACCTATGGCTTCCACACCGGCCCCGTGAACGGAGAGAAAAAGTGCTGGATTTTCGTCCGGTCCGCCTTTTTGCGGGGCTACTCCGTAGTATTGTACGCTCCCATCAATCTGGCTGATAAAGGTTTGCTGGTAATGCTCTTCGGTCTCATCCCGTGCGTACAGGGTTATCTTCTGAGTATCGGAGACCGTTTTGCCGACAAGGAGTTGGAGCGAGCAGCTGTATTCCCCTTTTTCGGTCATGGCACTGGCATCCATCTCAAAGGGTACCTTTCGGAAAGTCATGGGAGGGATTTCTGGTAAATCAACCATTTGAATTCGACCGTTCAGGTTAGTCTCCATCCTTGCATTTTGCAAGCGTCGATCCGTAGCGTTGATGACCACCACTGCGCCGGTCATCTGGTCTTGCCCGCTACCCAGAACTTTGTCCGGCAGGGTGGCATCGGCAACCTGCAGGGTAACGGGTTTCGGATCCAACTGCAATTCGGCACTGATCCCGGACCAAAGTCCGTTAAACCTCGCCAAAATCTCATTTTCGCCTTTCTTAAGGGAAACGGGAAGGTACAGCCAACCGTCTCCATAAATATCGCCGGCTCGGGGTACGCCATTTACGTAGACCATGCTGTTTCCACTGATTTTCAACAGGGCCTTTTGGGATTTGGGCGAATGGTAGCTGAGGGAAAGGTACCCGCTGCGGATTCGGCCCGTAAATTTTCCTTCCTCATTTGCCGATAGGGCTTTCCAAACTTCATCCTCTTCCAGGATATAGGGTAGTCCTTCCTCCGGAGAGGCGAAAGCTCCAACCGCCAGTGCATGGGCTAGTGGATCTGTAAATCGGACCTCCCGCCCATAGCGATGGACATTTTCAACATAGAGTCCCTCGTTAAAGGTGTGAATGGATTGCGCCTGGCCAGGAGCAATTCCTTGAAGCACTATTAAAGACAACAGAAAAAAAGACAATTTCATAGAAGAAACGGAGTGGTTTACTTTAATTAGAATAAAGGATTTAAAGGTGCTTTTCAAAAGTATGTTTTCCTACCATTGGCATTCAGACTGAGGTTGTCAATTGGTACTTTTGACTTGTCCCATTAAATTATTCAGGCTTTCGGCCAGGGTAGGATGGGCAATGGGCAGGTGTTGGATCTGATCATAGGGAACCTTGCCTACCATGGCCATTTGTAAGACGGCCATGATTTCACCTCCATCCAGACTCAGGATGGTGGCTCCCAGAATTTGCCGGGTTTCAGGGTCTACCAGTACCTTAAAAAAGCCTTTTGTTTCATCCGTTTCCAGCGCCCTTCCGGCATGTTTCATCCAAAACTTACCGGTTTGGTAAGAGATGCCTTTTGCTTTTGCCTGCTCCTCATTTAGTCCGATTCGCGCCAGTTGGGGGTCGATAAAGACACAGTAGGGCACCAGGCGATCTTTTTTTGACAGGTCGGTATTTCCTTCATAGATCCTTTTAACTGCGAGGTAGGCATCGTGGTAGGCCATATGGGTAAAAGGCGGGCTTCCGGCCACATCTCCCAGCGCATAGACACCCGGCACGGAGGTTTCAAAGTTCTCGTCCACGACTATATGGCCGCGATCACTCAGGGTCACGCCAACGGTTTCCAGCCCCAGCGCTGCACTGCTTGGGGTTCGGCCGGTCGCTACCAGTAGGTGGGAACCACTGACGCTGCCTTTCCCCTCTTTATCTTCATAGGCCACTGTGATTTCCCTATTGGAAAAGCTGACTTTTTTGGCTTCAATATTTACTTTGGTATCGATCTGTTCTTCTTTGAAAATACTGGATATCTCTTCGCAAACGTCTGTATCCTCCTTAGGAACGAGCCGGGAAGCCATGTCCATAATGGTGACCTTGCTTCCAAAACGGCGGAACATCTGGCCAAACTCTAATCCGATATACCCGCCTCCCAACACAATCATGTGTTCGGGCGTTTCTTCCAGTTCCATAATGCTCGTGCTGTCCAAAAAGGGACATTTTGCCAGTCCCTCGATTTCCGGAATTCGGGGAGCCGATCCCGTGTTAATAAAAATTTTATCGGCCTCCAGGTCCAGGTCTGATTGCCCTTCCCGTTCCACACGAACACTTCGATCGGATTGAAAGAAAGCTTTTCCCATGAAAATGGTGATCTGTTCGGACTTTTCCAACCCTTTGGATGCGCCGCCCCGAAACAGGTCGACAATATAGTCCTTTCGCTTTTTGACGTTTTTCTGATTGACGGTATAGGCTCCAACGTCCACCCCAAAATCTCCTGCCCTACTGACCAGATGGGCTATGCGGGCCGAAGCGGCCATGGTTTTCGTGGGAGAGCAACCGTCGTTGATGCAGGTGCCACCGATGGCTCGTTTTTCTATAAGAGCAACTGACAGGCCCTTCGCGCCAATTTTTTTGGCCAGGGGCATGCCTGATTGACCGGCCCCGATAATGATGGCATCAAATTTTTTCATTCGTTTATTTTTTTTCAGCGGTCAGATAACTGCCTGGTCTGCTTGGCAGACAGGGAATCTCATAAGTTGAATAATCATACCTACCAGTGAAATGTGAATGGTTCACCGCCACCGATCGCCACGTGAAATCAAAGGTCTTTTCCTTGCTGTAAATGCCAATCTGTAATACTCCGTGTGTCGCTTACGTCATGCCTTTCTGCAAGCAGGATTGACTGCATAGAGGTTTATTCTTCTACTTTGACACCCTTCCAGAAGGCGACGTGATTCTTAATTTCTTTTGCAGCCTCCTTGGGTTGGGGATAAAACCAGGCGGCATCCCGGTTGCTGTCTTCTCCAACTCGAATGTGATAATAACTGGCCTTTCCTTTCCAGGGGCAGTCGGAAGTGGTGTCTGAAATTTCAAAAAATTCCCTTTTTAAGGATTCAGGCGGGAAATAGTGGTTGTTTTCTATTATTAATGTTTCTTCAGACTGGGCAAGGATCTTATCTTTCCAAATGGCTTTCATAGGGATTGGCATCTTTTCGAAATAAGTTAGCCAAATCCCTGTTAAAAACAAAAAGCAGCTTATTTAAGCCGGTTTTTGTTTTTGCCTTTATTCAGATATTTTAGGTTGATTACCTCTTTTTCATTGAGGAACCGGTATTTTCCCCGGGGGATGTCTTTTTTGCTCAGTCCGGCAAAGGCCACCCGGTCCAGGGCAGTCACTTCGTATCCAAAATGAGCAAAGATTCGGCGCACAATCCGGTTTTTTCCGGAATGGATTTCCAGTCCCAGAATGGTTTTATCCAGCGAAAGGACCTGTAAATCGTCCACCTCGGCAAGACCGTCTTCCAGCGTCACCCCTTCTCGTATGGCATCCACATCGTTTTTGGCAATGGGTTTGTCCAATGTTACCTGATAGATTTTTTTGATTTCGTAAGCTGGGTGCGTGAGCTTGGCGGAAAGTTCTCCATCGTTGGTAAAAAACAACAATCCGGTGGTATTTCGGTCGAGCCTACCGACTGGAAAAAGGCGCTCCTCGCAGGCCCCTTCTACCAGGTGCATGACCGTTTTCCTTTCGAGGGGATCATCCGTAGTCGTGATAAAATCTTTTGGTTTATTAAGTAGCAAATAAACCGGTTTTTCTGGCCGAATGGACTTCCCCTTATACGTCACTTTATCCTTGCGGGATACTTTGAAGCCCAGCTCGGTTACTAATTTTCCGTTAACGGTGATTTCCCCCTTTTCGATCAGGCTATCCGCCTCTCTTCTGGAACAAATGCCGGCATTGGCAATGAACTTATTCAGTCTGATTTCGGCTTCCTCTCGGGGAAGGGTCTTTTGAATGGCTTTTAAATTGTATTCCGGCTGGTTTTCGGATTTCTCCTTACCGGCTTTGCTTCCCCTTTTAATGGGAGAATAGGGTTTTCGAAATGGCTTCTTTTTTTGATCTTTTTCTTCAACGCTACCGTAAACGGGCCGCTCGTTTTTTCCACGTCCTTTGTATTCCCTTTTTTCAGGGACTTCATTTTTTTCGGGTTGCTGGGGCTTGTTCCTGGAAGTGCGGGACTTATTATCTGAACTGCGCTTATTTTTGTCGTATTTCCTGGAGGAATCTCCTTTGGAAGCATTGAATTTTTTCATAATAGTTGCAGCATCTCTGCTGTATTTATAATAGTGTATTTCGTAATCCCTGGTTTTTAGAGACTTGTCCTTGTGAAAGCGGGTGCAAAATTACGCTTTTTTCCGGGATGTTACTATTATTCAGGAAAATTCATTCCTTTTGATCACCGATTTCATTTTCTTCGGTCTTGAAATCTTTGGGTTGAGGCAGCTCATTCAGGTCATTGATTCCAAAGTATTCCATAAATTGGGTGCTGGTGCCATATAACAGCGGCCTGCCAATGCCATCGGATTTTCCTTTTATGGCCACCAGGGACTTTTCAAGAAGCTTCTGCACGGAATAGTCACAGTTTACGCCTCGAATTTGCTCGATTTCAGACTTGGTGACCGGCTGTTTGTATGCGATGATGGAAAGGGTTTCCAATTGTGCGGTGGAAAGCCTTTTCTGGGATTGGTGTTTTTGCAGAATCGCAATGCTGGTTTGATAGGCAGGTTTGGTTAAAAATTGGTAGCCACCTGCTATTTTTTCCAGGCTGAATGCATGTGCCTCATCCAGGTACTTCTGTTTTAAGGCAGAAATGGCATCCTCCAAATGTTCGACGGGAATTTCAGATTCAAACATTTCTGACAGGCATTTTTGAATCTCCTCCAAGCCCAGGGGGTCAGGAGAGCAAAATACCAGAGCCTCAATATGTCGGTGCAAAAAATCCAACCTATTTTTTGGCTAACTTGGCTTCAATGCTGTGCATGGTGTGGGGAACGGCCCGTAACCTTTCCTTACTGATTAACTTTCCAGTGTCAACGCATACACCATAGGTGCCATTTTTAATTCTCCGAAGTGCATTCTCGAGGTTTATAATGAACTTTTGCTGCCGGGCAGCCAGCTGGCTTAAATTTTCCCTTTCCAGCGTATCGGCTCCATCTTCAAGAATCTTCGAGGTAGAAGCCGTATTATCCGTTCCACCGTCATTTTGCTTGCTCAGAGATCTTTTTAATTGTGCAAGTTCTTCCCTGGCTACGGCAAGCTTGTCATTGATAAGAACTTCAAATTCCTGAAGCTCCTCCTTGGAATAACTGGTTTTTTTTTCCTGGCTCATACTACGGTTCTTTTTAAAAATTTCCCTAAAATACAGTGACTATTCCGAAATCAAAAATCTATTATCCCTTATTTATAAGGGAGTAATCGGAGTTAGCGCGCTTCAACTGCATATAATTTTAAATCCAGTTTGGAAATACCCAAAAGGATGTTTATAATTTTTCCTTTTCGGTTTTGGCAACGATATTCTTTTGTATGTGAATATGAAAGGAATTTTTAAAACCGGATTTAAAGAACTTACTTGAATAATACCGTTTATTGTAGTAATTTTCAACTATACTACAACAATAAAC
>JAWLFL010000211.1:0-6777 GCA_041685605.1 Cyclobacterium sp.
ACAGATTAAAGCTACCATCCGCTGGGCCATTCTGGGAATCGGCTCCATTGCCACCTGGCTCGCACTTACGCTTCAAAGTGTATACGAACTTTGGTACCTTTGTGCTGATTTGGTCTATGTCATCCTGTTTCCACAGTTGGTTTTGGCAATTTATTTCAAAAAAAGCAACCGGTACGGAGCCATCGCCGGAATTTTGGTAGGGCTGGTATTGCGCTTTGGAGGTGGAGAGCCAATATTCGGGATTGAACCCTTTCTGCCCTACCCCATGAATGATCCTGTCGAAGGACTCCAATTCCCTTTCCGTACCTTTGCCATGCTGGCCAGTTTGCTTACCATAATAGTGGTTTCCCTATTAACACCACAGGCTTACAACACGCAAGAAAAAGCGATTAAATCGACCTAAATTATGAAATCCAGGTTTTTATTATCCCTGCTTTGCTTTCTTTCGGGAATTACCTTGGCTCAAACCGAAAAACTCATTCTGGATACCGACCTGGATTCCGATGTAGACGATGTTGGCGCTATTGCCATGCTGCATACCCTGGCGGATCACAAACGGGTAGAAATATTGGGAATGATCGTCACTAGCAATGACCTTTATGCCCCCCAGTGCGCCGATGTTCTTAACCATTATTTCAAACGCCCCACTATTCCCATAGGAGTTGAAAAGGGCATTCCACTAGAAAACGCTTCTAAATATACCAAGGCTCTGACCCAGGCTTTTCCGCATCGGCTACAAAACTATGATGATGCCGAAGACGCCACCCAACTTTATCGAAAATTGCTGGCGGCAGAACCTGACAGTAGCGTCACTATTGTGACTATCGGTCATTTGACCAACCTCAGACACCTAATCGAATCCGCTCCAGATGCCATCAGTGAACTTTCCGGACTGGAGCTAATCGAAAAAAAGGTAAAACTATGGGCTTGTATGGGCGGACAGTTTCCCGAAGGCAAAGAAGCAAATTTTTACCGGCCGGATCCGGAATCTACCAAAATAGCCGTGGACCGTTGGCCGGGCAGGGTGATTTTTTCCGGCTGGGAAATTGGTAATGATATCATCACTGGAAGCACCTACCTGAAAAAATCCCTTTCTCCGGAAAGCCCCGTTTACATGGGATATGAACGATATAATAATTTTGCGGGCAGGCAAAGCTGGGACCAGTCGGTTTTGCTGTACCTTATCTCTCCCGACAGCTACTGGAACTTATCCCCCAGTGGCAAGGCTCTGGTTCGGGAGGATGGCAGTAATGCATGGAAACGAGATGAAGAAGGCCATCAACAGTACCTGGTCGAAAAGACTCCACCGACGGAGCTGGCCAAAATTATTGATGCCTTGATGGTAGGCATCTATCGGGATGGTTTTTAATTGGTTTTCCGGTAAAGGCAGGGCAGCTCATTGTTCTGCAAATTCTCCAAAGTGACCGTAATTAAAAAGACTATTTTCCCGTTAGTAGAACGCGATTCACTTTGCTTTTTGAAGATAGGCTTTGTTACAAAAAAAATGCCGGAGCCCCATTGTTCATGAAGCCCCGGACAAACCCTACATTAAAAAATAACCAACTAACCAATATCCAACTCAAAAGGCAATTCCTTGCCTATTATTCAAGCTACCTACTCATCTCCAAAAATCCGATGATCCAAACTCAAAAATTTCTTTTAATCTTATTCCTGTTTGATGAAATAAAGGTAATAGATAAAAATTAGTAATTATAGTATTTAACAATATTTTTTACTTTAAAAATGAACAAAACAGTTTTTTAATTTTGAATTACATAAATTTTAGTGTGGATAATTTTAAATCACTAATTGTGTATTTTCCATAATGAAAAAGTCGGTTTATCCAATATAGTGCGCTAAATTTCAATAGGTTACAATAAATTTAATAGACTGATAGCACCCAAAAGGACGAATCTACCCGGATAAGGACTATTTGTATTTATAAGAACTATTTATGGTTAGGCTGCTGGTTTTTGATAGAGCCAGTCCAAAAAATAATAATTGCTGAAAAAGAGCAAATCACTGCCAAAGCGAGAAACACTGAACTACTACTATTGGTGCTATCGATAATCTTCCCTAAAACGGGTTCGCCCATAGCCGCAAACAGGTAAGCGCAAGTATTCATAACCCCGACACCGGTGCCCACGTATTTCTCACCGAGTATTTCCGGACTCAAGGGCCAGAAATTAGCTTGAGGACCATATACAAAAAATCCGGCTAGGAACATTAGCACGGCACCCAACTGCCAGTTTTCGGATGGTGTCCAGTAAATTGCGAGCATGGTTAGTGCAGCTAGCAGCATTCCGGTACATATAGACCTGGTACGGTTTCCCCGAAATACCCGATCTGATAGAATACCAAACGAAAAGGCTCCGGTAGCCATTCCAATCGGTAGCAGCAAACTTCCCCAAAGGCTATTTGCAGCCTCTCCACTTGAATTTCCAAGAAAATGCACCGGTACCCAAACAAGTAATCCATACCTGGCCATGCTCTCAAAACCCAGAGAAACAGAAGTAACGACAAACCTCCTGTTTTTAAGAACCAGCAAGTACCGTTCGATCCAGGAATCTTCTTTTTGGTGAATAATTTCCGGATATAAATTCGGATAGCCTTTTTCTGAGGGTTTGCTTCGCGCCACGAGGTAAAAAACAACCGCAGCGAACAAAAGAAACAAGACAGGGAATCGAAATAAGTAAGGCCAGGCAATTCCGTTTTGGAGAATCATTATTGAAATTAGAAACGTCACGACCGAAGAGCTTCCGGCAGCCATCGTGTACAAGCCAAAGGCTTTGCCTCTTTCTTCGCGTTTCCACCAATTAGAAATAAGCCTGCTTCCCGGGGCCCAGGCCATCGATTGAAAATAGCCATTTAATGCCCACAAAATTAAAATATACGTGTAGGTGGTACTAAAACTAATGGCAAAATTAGCAGAAACGGAAAGTACCGCTCCCAAAGTTATCATTAGTCGAGGGCTAAACCGATCTGCCAGATTTCCATTTACAAACTGACCGAAAGCATATCCCATCAACATGGCAGCACTAATCCAGCCAATCATCGTGTAGGAAATCCCCAAATCTTCCGCCATGTCCTTCGCTGCCCATCCAAAATTATGTCTGCCTGTGTAAAAAAACAGGTAACAGAACATGGTGGCAAGAAGCATGGTCCACTGTTCCTTTCGGAAATTCTTTGAATCTACCACCGGCTATTTTTAGGGTTAATCCGTATCCCTACCCGCAACGGTTTATGTAAACAAGCATATTCAAATGCTTTTTCAGCGTCTTCGAAATCAAATTCCTTTTCAACCACCGATTCGAAAGGAAAGCGTTTCCAATTGCTTTTAATAAACTCCAGCCCGCTTACGAAGTCCTCAAAATTGTAATTATGCAGTCCCTGTATCGTAATAAGTTTCCGGATCAGATTTTCAGGGTTTACCTGAACCTTTCTGGTAGCGAAAACGGCACCAATCCAAACGGCTTTCCCACCTATTCCCAACGATTCCAGACCGCACTCCATAGCTTCCGGAGAGCCGCTCATATCGAATACCACATCCGCTCCCTTTCCGGAACTTATATTCCGGAGCACCATCCATAAGTCGTCCGTGTTACTTGTGGTATCGAAAATAGCATCTACTCCGAAATGCAGGGAATTGGCTAACCTTTCCGGAACAAGGTCTGCCATCCCCACCCATTCTGCACCAGCCTGCCGACACATAGCGGCACAGGTAATCCCTAGCATTCCAGCCCCAAAAATGAGAACCCGTTTACCTTTGATTTTGCCCGCAAGCCTGATGGATCCCGCAGCGGTTGCAATGGCACAATTAACGGTTGCTGCCACTTGTATCGGAAGCTCTTTAGGTAGCTTCAAAATTCCGGTACCCGGCTTAAGTATGCAGTAGTCAGCCAATCCTCCGTGGAAATGTTCTTTTTCTGTAATTTGCGCATGTCCGTATTTGAATAACCCGGTACCCTTTTGAGGAATCCCCTCTCTGGCCAGCAAGGAAGTGGGATCACTCGAAAAAATGGTCCAGGTTACCCAATCACCAGGTACGATTTTTTCACCGGAAAAATCCAATCCATTGTGTTGACTTCCGGTTTCTACAATCGTTCCCACAATCTCATGGCCTAATACTACCGGACAGGGTTCTTTTCGCAGCCCTGTGTAAGTATGCAGATCACTTCCGCAAATGGTGGTAAATTCATTTTTCACCAGAACCTCACCCGGCTGCAGTTTGTCAAGCTTTTCCGTTCTGATTTCCAAGCTGTTTCCCGGTCCATTAAATGCAATCAGCCTGCCCGTTTTCATAAATTTATTTAAAATTATTTAGCCTGTTTAAAGCATTCCGTAAGATATCTCATTTATCCGAAGTTTTTTGATAATCTAAATGATGAAACTATTAAGAAATAAACGTAAAGAAAATTTTTCACCCCGGAACCCATAAAAACCACTCCGAAAGGAAATCGATCCAGGAAAAAATATTTTTTTGACCTCATTCAAAATTATTGGCAAAAGCTAATAAACAGCGAAGCAGACTCATTTATCTTCAAATTCAATAAATTTAATCTTAGCAGTTGGCGAAAATATTATATGTGAAGTTATTTTTTTAAGTTTAAACTTATATTTAATGAAAACGTATGAAAGCATCCGATTTATTTGTCAAAGCCCTGGAAAAAGAAGGGGTAGAGTATATTTTTGGCGTTCCCGGGGAGGAAAACCTGGACCTGCTAGAATCCCTGAGCAAGTCTTCCATACGCCTGATCCTTACCCGGCACGAGCAGGGAGCCGGTTTTATGGCCGCTACTTACGGTAGATTGACCGGCAAACCGGGCGTTTGCCTGGCCACCCTGGGGCCCGGAGCGACCAATCTGGTAACCCCGGCTGCCTATGCGCAACTCGGAGCCATGCCCATGATGATGATCACCGGTCAGAAACCCATCAAAAAAAGCAAACAAGCACGTTTCCAGATCATCGACGTGGTGGACATGATGCGCCCGCTTACCAAATACACCAAGCAGATTGTGAATGGCAGTGTCATCGCTTCGAATATACGAGAAGCGTTCCGTCTGGCTACCGAAGAAAGACCCGGTGCCGTACACCTGGAATTGCCGGAAGACATTGCCCAGGAGGAGACAGAAGATACCGTATTTGAGGTGGTCGGGCATATCATGCCCAAACCGGATGATGCAGCCATAGATGCGGCCGTCACCATGATCAAACAAGCTAAAATGCCCTTGTTGCTGATCGGAGCAGGAGCCAACCGGAAAGTAACCTGCGATGCCTTGGCAGATTTTGTAGACGAGACGGGAATTTATTTTTTTACCACCCAAATGGGCAAGGGGGTCATCGACGAGCGCCATCCCCAATACCTGGGAACCGCTGCATTGTCCAGCAACGATTTCCTGCATGCCGCCCTGGATGAGTCCGACCTGATCATCAATGTGGGGCACGACGTGATCGAAAAACCCCCATTCTTCATGAAACATGGGGGTAAAAAGGTGATCCATGTGAACTTTGCCCCGGCCGAACTAGACCCCGTTTATTTTCCCCAACTCAACGTGGTGGGAGATATCACCACGGCGGTGGAAAAACTGACAGAGAAAATCACTAAAACCAGCAATTGGGACTTTTCCTTTTATCAAAAGGTAAAAGCAGAAGTGGCCGGCCATTTGAGCAAATATTTTGAAGACGAGCGCTTTCCTACCCTGCCCCAGCGCCTGGTAAACCTACTGCGTAAAAAGCTGGGAGATACGGATGTCATCACCCTGGATAATGGCGTGTACAAAATTTGGTTTGCCCGTAACTATACTTGTTACCAGCCCAAAACCCTGTTGTTAGACAATGCCCTGGCCTCCATGGGTGCTGGACTACCTTCAGCCATGACCGTCAACCTGCTTTATCCTGACAAGAAAGTCGTGGCCGTATGTGGAGACGGAGGTTTTATGATGAACTCCCAGGAACTGGAGACCGCCGTTCGGCTGGGCCTCAATCTGCTAGTCATTATTCTTAATGATCAATCCTATGGGATGATCAAATGGAAACAGGAAGACATGGGTTTCAAAGACTTTGGCCTGGATTTTAAAAATCCGGACTTTATTCAGTATGCCCAAAGCTATGGTGCCCATGGCTACCGGCCGGGAAGCGATCAGGAACTTCAGGAAGTTCTGGATAAAACCCTGAACAGCCCGGGAGTCCACGTGATCGATTTGCAGGTCGATTACTCCCTGAACCATCCCATTTTAAACGTAATGTTAAAAGAAAAAACAGCGAAATTATGAGTACTACCCATAAACTAAAAGTACATTCCCCCTATGATCAACAACTAATCAAAGAGTTGCCCATGATGGATGAGGCTGCCGTGGAAAAAACCCTCCAAACCGCCTATGCGCTGTTTCAAAACCAGTCTGCCTGGATACCTGCCTATAAGCGAATAGCCATTCTGGAAAAAGCCCGTCAACTTATGGAGGGAAAGGTAGAAGAACTAACCAAAACGGCCGCTCAGGAGGGCGGGAAACCCTATAAAGACTCCAAGGTGGAAGTACTCCGGGCTATTAATGGGGTAAAGATTGCCACCGAAGAGATTTCACAGCTTAAAGGCGAACAGGTGCCGATGGGCATTACCGAATCCTCGGTCAACCGCCTTGCGTTTACTATTCGGGAACCAATCGGTGTTGTGGCCTCCATTTCTGCCTTTAACCACCCACTGAACCTGATCGTTCACCAGACCATTACGGCCTTTGCGGCAGGCTGCCCAGTGATCATCAAACCTGCCAGCACCACTCC
>JAWLFL010000212.1:0-6747 GCA_041685605.1 Cyclobacterium sp.
AATAAATCATTTTGGATGCTTTCAATAACGTTTTCGTTGGGTTCTCCCTGATGTACGTAATACCGAAAGCTGCTTTTAAACGTTTCTCCCGGAGCGATGGTAAATTCGCCATCGACCATGGGAGCGTAGACCCAATAAGGCATGGTGGGATGAACGCGTATGGCTTGCGGGTATCGGAAATTGTCCGGATAACCAAACACGGTAGCTCCGGCGGTTTCGCCTTCCACCTCTCCGAAGGCCGTTACCCAGGACGCATGGGTGTGGTTGGCGTTTTCACCGGTATAGCCTTCCGAAGTTAAAATGTTCCAGGTGTTGGTATAATGAACCGAGTCCACTGAATTCCATTCTTTGGAGCCCCGAAATCCCATCCCCCCATAGTGGTAATCCAAAATAAACAAGGTATCACTGCTGGTGTTGGTTTGCTCTGACATCAGGTCAAACAGGTAATAATCGGAAATGGGGTAAACCATTACTTTCCAGGTTTCGGCTAGTACTTCGCCGTGCTTCAGACTAATATGACTCAGCAGGCTTTCGAATAAAGCGGCATTAACTCCCTCTTCCACATGCATCAATTCGACATGCTCCACGGTTCCGGTTTCTTGGTGCTGGTTCCAGAAATCTACTTTTTCTCCTTTGAACTGCGTATTTACCCAGGCGTTGAAGACAGCATGCTGATGGGTATGGCCCACCGGGAAGGCATCTGTCAGGACCTGGCCTTCCGGGCTATAGAGCGGGTGGATCATCCCGCTTCGTTTGTAATATTCGGGAAGCCCTTCATCGGGCAGGGCGGTAGCGGTCTGGTAAAACAAAACCGGTTGTTCGTTCACTACCATTTCCACTCCTTCCTCGGATTGGTTTACGGATACCCGGTTAGAAACCGTTCCCTTAGCCTGCCGCAATCCAAAATCGCCGCTCGTTCCGGCTGGCATCTCGTCAATGATGACCAACAGTTCTCCCGATGCCAATACCTGCGCCGGAAAGGCCTTTCCGCTTTTTTCATTCACCAGTTCATAGTCATTTCCAGCGGGCAAATCCTTGTTTAAGGGGATTAATAGGGGGCTGTTTTTTCGATCCACTTCACCCGCATCCAATACAACGCTCATAATAGGCGAGGAAGAGCAGCCCATTTGAGCAAATAAAAGTACACTGATGTAAAAATAAGCTTTTAACATAGATTATATGAGTTGAGAGACAATATCCAATGGTAAGATCGTAAGGGGAAAGTGGAATTCCAATTTGCCGCCCTAAAATTTTGAAATGGCAGCCAAACAAATGTAGGGCCATGCCATTTTAGCCGTAATATTTTTCAATTTGGCTTTTTATTTACCATATTGTTAGTCTTAATATCGTCTATTCTCGTTTTCAATTTCTTATGAAGGAAAAATTTCAGTTCCTAGCCCTTTGGTTTTGTTTTTCTGCCGGCCTTTCTTATGCGCAATTTGCCCCTACGGATAAGGTTCCTTTGGATTCCAGGGTGAAAACCGGGCAGTTGGACAATGGAATGCAGTACTACATCCAGCAAAACCCCAAACCAGAAAACAAACTGGAGCTTCGGCTGGCGATCAAAGCAGGTTCCATGCAGGAACGGGAAGACCAACGGGGCCTCGCTCATTTTGTGGAACACATGGCTTTCAACGGGTCGGAGCATTTCGAAAAAAATGAACTCATCAGTTATTTACAATCCATTGGTGTGGCATTCGGAAGTGATCTGAATGCCTATACCAGTTTTGATGAAACGGTGTACATGCTGCCCATTCCCACGGATGACGAAGAAAAAATACAAAATGGGTTTCAGGTGATGCGTGATTGGGCAGGAGGGCTGTTGCTGAATTCAGAAGACATAGATGCCGAACGAGGAATAGTAGTGGAGGAATGGCGTACGGGTCAGGGAGTAGATCAGCGGATGAGAGATGCTTATTTGCCCGTTTTGTTACACGAAAGCCGCTTTGCAAATAGATTGCCCATTGGGGATATGGACATCATCCGGGAGGCGGAGGAAGAAGTGATCCGCGATTTTTACAGGGACTGGTACCGTCCTGATCTGATGGGAGTCGTAGCGGTGGGTGATGTGGCACCCGAAAAAGTAGAAGCCCTGATCAAAGACTATTTTGGAGACCTTGAAAATCCCGTGCAGGCACCCGAGCGGGTGTATTATGAAGTGCCGGAACACGAGGAGAATTTTGTGAAAATCATTACCGATGAAGAGGCCCCCGGTATTCAGGTGCAATTATACTACAAACACCAACCGGTAGCTACCAAGACTTACGATGACTATAAAGACCGGATTCTGAGAACCATGGTGGGTGGCATGCTAACGCAGCGGTTGGATGAAATCAGGCAAAAGCCCGATGCGCCCTTTATCTTTGCAGGTGCCAGGTATGGCAAATTGGTCAAAGGACTTGAGTTTTTTACTACATCCGGCGTGGTGGGTCCGGGCAAATCCCGGGAAGGGTTGCGTTCCTTTCTGGAAGAAAACAGGAGGGCCGTCCAGCATGGATTTACAGAAGGGGAACTGGAACGCGTAAAGCGTTCGCTTTTGAATAGTGCAGAACGATCCTTTAAGGAAATGGATAAAGCGGAGTCACGTTCTCTGGTAGGAAGGTATGTTTCCCACTTTCTAAACGAATCCTTCGCCGATAATCCGGCTCAGCGAAATCGTTTTTATCAGGAGGTCATCCCGGAAATTACCCTGGATGAAGTAAATGCCATGGTCGATAAGTTGGTTCGGGAAAATAACATCGTCGTGGTGGTCACCGCACCGGAAAAGGACAAGGAATCCTTGCCAACAGAATCCGAACTTGCGGAAGTTCTTAAAGAAGCAAAAGAAATGGAGACCACTCCCTATCAGGAAAAGGAACTGAGGGAAGAGTTAATGCTGGCCATACCCGAATCGGGCAAGGTGGTGGAGGTGCAGGAGGTGGAGGAAGTCGGCATCACGGTTATCGAATTGGATAATGGACTAAAAGTTCATTTCAAACCCACCGATTTCAAAAACGATGAAATCCTGTTTACCGGGTCCAGCAAAGGCGGCACTTCCCTATATCCGGACAAAGACCATATTCATGCCAGCTATGCGGGAACAGCAGTAAACGTCATGGGAGTGGGAGATTTTTCACCCTCTGATTTGAGAAAGGTGCTGGCAGGAAAAAATGTTCAGGTAACGCCCAACATTGGCAGGTATTCCGAAAACATATCCGGAAGTACGTCGCCGGAGGATCTGGAGTTGGCATTGCAGCTTATTCACCTTTATTTTACCGCCCCCAGAACGGATTTAGCGCTTTGGGAGGTATTTCTTACCAACCAAAAAAATCAATTGGAAAGTGCGCAGGTTAATCCTGATTTTCAGTTTAATAAGCGGGTCAATGAAATAATCAGTAACGGAAATCCCAGGGGGATGGGGATTTTTTCCCCTGAAAAATTGGATTCGATTGAGGTGCAGAGAAGTTTGGAGATTTTCACCGAACGGTTTGCCAATGTGGCCGATTTTGAGTTTTTGTTTACCGGTAATTTAGATTTAGACCTGGTAATCCCCATGGTGGAGCGATACCTGGGAAGTTTACCCGGAAGTCTTGTAGAAGGAAGGGAGCAATTCCGGGATTTAGGCATCAAGCCTCCGCAGGATCAGACGGAGTTGATAAAAGTCGGCGTAGACGAAAAAAGTCAGGTGATCCTGTATTTTAATGGGGATACCGCCTATGATCTGGAAAAATCCCAGCAGTTATCCTACCTGGGGGAAATTTTAACCATTAAATTGATCGAATCCTTACGGGAACAAATTGGCGGGGTCTACGGCGTCGGTGCCAGAGGAAGCTTAAGCAAGGTTCCGGATGAACGATTTAGCTTTGTGATCAATTTTCCTTGCGCACCGGAATCCGTCCCGGAGTTGACCGCTGCTGTCTGGGAGGAAATCGAGAAAATTCAAAAAGATGGTCCCGAAGCCGAAGACTTGGAAAAAGTAAGGGAAACCAAACGGATATCCCTGGAAGAAAACCTGCGCAGGAATGGGTTCTGGCATGGGCAGATTAGCGCAGCCATCAGTGGCAATATGCCCTTGGATACCGTACTGGGAGCAACGGATAGGGTGTTGGGTGTCACAGGACCACAGGTTCAGGCGCTCGCCAGGGAATTTCTAAAAACAGAATTTTTACTAAAAATCATTCGGTATCCAGCCAACTATCAGGAAGAATAAGACAAGATGTAATGGCGGTGCCGAAGCAAAGCAATACACTATTGACCAATAGCTAAAAATATGCTGATTCCCTTTTTAATATTCTTTATGGGTTTATTTCCCTCCCTGCTGGCAGAGGAGTTCTCTGGATCTGCTACAATAGACCGGGGAGAAACAGACCTATTTGTAAGTGGAGAGGACGGGTACCATACGTATAGGATTCCCTCCCTTCTGGTGGCGCAAGATGGCTCTTTGCTGGCTTTTGCCGAAGGCAGAAAATCCGGGAGCGGTGATACCGGAGACATTGACCTTGTGCTTAAAAGGTCAGAGGACGGGGGGCATACCTGGTCCGAACAAATGGTGCTCTGGGATGATGGAAAAAATGTCTGTGGAAACCCAAGCCCGGTGCTGGATGAAAACACCGGAGAAATTCATTTGCTGCTTACCTGGAATAGGGGAGATGACCACGAAGGGGACATTATTCGAAAAAAAAGTCGGGATACGCGACGTGTATTTGTTATGAAATCCACCGATCATGGCCAAACCTGGACGGAACCAAGGGACATTACCCCTGGCACCAAAAACCCGGAATGGGGCTGGTATGCCACTGGTCCGGGAATAGGCATTCAAATCAAACATGGCCCCGATAAAGGCCGTTTGGTGATTCCATCGGATCACAGTTACGATGACCCAAATGGAGATGTTAGGGGAGGACCCTTTGAATACGGTTCGCATGTGATCTATAGTGACGACCAGGGCAAAAGCTGGAATCTGGGCGGAACCATTCGACCCAAAATGAACGAATGCCAGGTAGTGGAAATGGCGGATGGGAAAGGCAGCCTTTTGATGAACATGCGTTCCTATTTTGGAAAAAACCGGCGGGCCTTATCGGTCAGCAGGGACGGGGGTATTTCCTGGTCGGATCCCGTGGAAGCCGTGACATTGGTAGAGCCGGTTTGTCAGGCGGCCCTTCTCAGGTATTCCTGGCCCAAAGATCCGGAGGGAGATGTCGTCTTGTTCTCAAACCCCGCAAGCAAGAAAAGGGAAAACATGAAGGTAAAATTGAGCAGGGATAGTGGGAAGACCTGGGTAGCCTCCAGTACCCTGCATGCTGGCCCTGCTGCTTATTCTGCTTTGGCCCGTTTGCCCAATGGGGAAATCCTCTGCCTTTATGAAAAAGGAGATCAACATCCGTATGAAAGAATTAGCCTGGCCCGGTTAAGCCTGGATGATTTTCAATGACGGACGAAATTTTCCGGATTAAAAACCAAATAAATAGGATAATGGACAAGTCTGGACTGGCAAATTGGCTGAAATGGGGTTTTTCTATAACCGTTTTTTCATTTTCCCCCATGCTGCTTTTCGGACAATCGCCAACCTTACCCTCAGATCCGGGTGTAATTCCAATTGACGGCCCAGGCTATTACGGTAAGGAAGGTAGCACCTATGTATTGACCCGGGATATTCGTGCTGAAAAAAGCGCCCTTTTTTTGGGAAAGGACCTGACGCTGGACCTGAATGGCCATACCATTACGTTTGCCGGCGGAACCTATGATAGCCTGGAAAACGGAGGCTTTGAAAGCGGGCTGGCCGGCTGGGATCTCTCGAAAGCACCGGGTGCGGCATTGTTGGAAACCAAAAAAACACGTCCGTTTGTAGGTGAAAGATTGCTCGGACTTCAAAAAGGAGACGAAATTGTATCTGCTTATATCGATTTACCCTATGCCCATAGGTCTTATTATGCGATCTGTGGCATTACGGGTAGGGTTTTTAGGGATATGGGAGGGGATCTTGCCAATGAAATGAAAATCAGCTTGTTTGTCGAAGATGAACAGGGGAAGGTGGTAGAGGTGATGACGGATTATGGGTCCGGACCAGTAAGAAGCAGTCCGGTATTTCACAAAAGCCCGCGCTTGGGTGGAGGGTTTATAGCGGCTCACCTTCAGGGGCTGCCTGCGGGGAAGTACAGGGTCCGAGTAAAGGCCGAAACCGACTGTCTGGTAGACGAAATAGGTATTTTTCCCGCATTTGACGTGGGTATAGCGATCGTAGGTAAAACCCATCCCAAAGGTCATTACGATCATTTGTATGAAAACGAGCATGCTGCCTTTTACGATTATACAGCTGATTTTCAAACCGGAAACCCGCTCTCAGAGGTTCCTCAGGTGAGTGGAAAGGGAACGGTTACCATCAAAAACGGCACCATAAAAGCCGGATTCCGTGGAGTAATGAGTTGGGGTATCCAATCTACGGCCGAAGATGTTGAGTTGATATTGGATAGCGTGACTATTTTTAACCAGGGAATCAATGCGACGGCCGTGGACGTTCCGCAGGCCAGCATAAGTCATTGCTGGTTTGAGGTGACCAATCCTCAATTGATTCACCGGCATGGTTCCCAGCATTATGCCGTGGACCTGAGAGGTAAGCGCGTTTCGGAAGTTGCCTATTCAGCGTTTTATGGAGGGCAGGGATGCCTGGTATTTAAAGGAAAACAGTCGTCCATCCATCATAATACCTTTGTCAACCAACAATCGGTAACCAACCATTACAGCATCATGGCCATGGGGGATAGCTCTCTG
>JAWLFL010000213.1:0-6702 GCA_041685605.1 Cyclobacterium sp.
GAAACCTTATCTGGATCTGATGCTAAGTGAAGAAGAAAAAGATATACAATCGGGTACGGCATCATTGATTAAGTATTTAAAGCAGATCAACTAGCATAATGAAAAAGTTTAAAGGTACCGGCGTAGCGTTGGTGACCCCCTTTTTGGAGGATGGTTCCATCGATTATCCTGCTTTGGAGCGGGTGATCGAACACGTTATTCACGGGAACGTAGAATACCTGGTCGTTCAGGGCACAACGGGAGAATCGGCAACGCTGTCGGAAACAGAAAAATCGGAAGTGCTTGGTTTTATCAAAAAGATTAACCGACAAAGGCTTCCAATTGTTTATGGATTAGGAGGAAATAATACGCAGGCCATTTTAAATGCCATGGATGCAATCGATTTCTCAGAAATTGATGCCATTTTATCCGTTAGTCCCTATTATAATAAACCCAGTCAAGAAGGGATCGTAGCCCACTACGAGGCCCTAGCTGATCATTGTCCTGTTCCGGTAATCCTCTACAATGTTCCGGGAAGGACCATGTCCAACATAAGCTATCAAACTACCCTCCGTCTTGCCAATCACCCTAATATAATAGGAATCAAAGAAGCAAGTGGAAACCTGGACCAGTGCATGCGCATCGCTAAAAACAAACCGGAGGATTTTCTATTACTATCTGGTGATGACATGACCACCATTTTTATGCGAAGTATCGGTGCTGAAGGGGTGATTTCCGTTTTAGCGAATGCCTACCCCGAGATAATTGGATCCATTATTCACGGAAACGCTACCTACTCAAAAAAGGGAGCGTTCAGTTTACTGGATATAAATCCATTGATGTACGAAGAAAGCAATCCTGTAGGCGTAAAATGCCTCATGGAAACGTTGGGCCTTTGTAGTGATTATGTACGACTACCACTCCTTAGGGCTTCTGAAGATTTAAAAAGCAGGATTAACCGCGCTGCTGGTAATGTCAACCGCAAGCATTTCTATTCTCCCCACCTGGATTAACAATCGTTAAAAGGGTTAAAAAAAAAGGAACTCAAATTTGAGTTCCTTTTTTTTACCAGATTAAGAGTTTTTGATGTCTTGAACCTCTTTACGGATATCTTGAGCTAAATTTTTTAAATCCTGCATGCCTTTCCTTACCCTTGTACCAGCTGCTTGATTTTTCTTATCGTAAAATTTGTCAAAATCAGCTTCCAGCGACATGATAAGATCCTTGATTTCACTAAATCTGTTCATAATTAAAAGTTAATTTGGTTGATGATGAGATTAATTTTTGATTCAATATAGTTAAAATGTTTATAAATATACAGTTTAAGCGGTTTTTTCTCCTTTTATTCACCAAATGAAGTTGCCAATTCGGTGGTCTTATAAAATCCACTGCTTAACTTACCCTTTATGGCTTCAAATGCCGTGATCGTTTCCTTCACATCTTCCAGGGTATGCACTGCTGTGGGAATTAACCGCAATATAATCATTCCTTTTGGAACCACAGGGTAAATCACTACCGAGCAGAAAATATTGTAGTTTTCTCTTAAATCTTTACTCAAAGTAGCCGCCTCTCCTACCGTTCCATTGAGGACTACCGGAGTTACGGGTGAATTGGTCGTACCGATACTAAAACCTTTTTCCTTCAGCCCCTCTTGTAAGGCATGAACAATTTTCCACAAATTCTCCCTAAATTCAGGTCGGGTTCTGAGTATTTCCAATCGCTTCAAACCTCCCTCTACCATTATTAACGGCAGGGCTTTGGCAAATATTTGAGAACGCATGTTGTATTTCAAATAATGAATGACCTTAGCATCACCGGCAATAAATGCGCCAATACTGGCCATGGATTTGGCGAACGTAGAAAAATAAAGATCTACCTGTTCTTGGACCCCTTGCTCCTCACCACTTCCTTTTCCCATCTTTCCCATGGTACCGAAGCCATGGGCATCGTCTACTAGCAAGCGAAACTGGTATTTCTCCTTGTATTGCACAATTTCTTTTAGGTTTCCCATGTCCCCGGTCATTCCAAAGACTCCCTCTGTAATGACCAAAATGCCACCGCCGGATTCCTTCGTAAGCCGCTCCGCTCTTTTAAGCTGCTTACCCAGGCTCTCCATGTCGTTATGGGGGAACACAAACCGTTTACCCATATGCATTCGAAGGGCATCGATGATGCAAGCATGGCATTCACCATCATATACGATCACATCCTTGCGATCAATCAGTGAATCGATCACACTCATGACTCCCTGATATCCATAATTAAGCAAATAGGACTTTTCCTTTCCTACAAATTCAGCCAATTCACCTTCCAGCTTTTCATGTAAGTCCGTACTTCCCGACATGATTCGGGCACCCATGGGATAGGCGGCACCCCATTTTCGGGCAGCTTCTTCATCTGCCTTTCTTACTTCCGGATGATTGGCCAGTCCCAAATAATTATTCAAACTCCAAGTCAGTACTTCCTTTCCTTTAAACTTCATTCGGGGAGCTATTTCTCCCTCTAGCTTTGGAAATGTAAAGTATCCTTCTGATATCTCGGAATGCTTTCCCAAAGGACCGAGGTTGGTATTCAGTTTTTCAAATATATCCAATGTGCAAATACTTTTGAGGTTCAACTATTAGCTTTCGTTCTGGAATTCAAACCTCCAAAACTACTATTTTTAAGTGGTTTCCACAAAATTACACCGATTTTTGGTTTCTTCTTTCTTTTAAAGCCACTTACTAGATTATTCCAAATAAGATTTAATAATTTTGTCCGGCCTGTCCGGAAAGAACCAAAACTGCTTTGTAAATAATAAACCAACGGAAAAGCGATCCTTAGGCTTATCATTTTATCTTATGGAAATTAGTAAAAAATCAATTGTTTTAGCATCAAAATCACCGAGAAGACAGCAGTTAATGAAAGAAATGGGTTTTTCGTTTACCGTCAAAAGCCTGGATGCGGACGAGTCCTTTCCGGAAAGCCTTGATCCGATGGTCGTGGCTGAATTTCTTGCCGAAAAAAAGGCAGATGCCTATTTACCTTATTTGTATGACGAGGAGGTATTGATAACCGCCGACACCACAGTTATTTACGAAAACCGAATTTTCAATAAACCAGCCAACGCGAAGGAGGCCCGGGAAATGCTACAACTGCTACAGGGAAAAACCCACGATGTAATCACCGGTGTGTGCATCCGCGACCTGCAACAAAAGATCCTTTTTTCAGACCGAACCCGGGTTGATATTGCCCCGCTGCACGACATCGAAATCGATTACTACATCAGAGAATATCAACCATTCGATAAAGCAGGTGGTTACGGCATCCAGGATTGGATCGGATTAATTGGAATCGGCAGCATCCAGGGTTCCTATTATACGGTCATGGGACTCCCAGTGCACAAGGTTTATCAACACCTTAATGCTACTTATAAATTGATATACTAACAAATTGGCAGGTTTTAGGTGGCGATTTTTTTTGAAAACTCTTTTAGAATTTTGTCCACAGAGGTTTGGAGGTTTTTGCTTTTTTGCTTGGGTTTGCTGATTTCGCCAACGGCACTAATCCGCATCACCACCTTATCCTGCCTGGTATCGATAAAATCTACCACAAGCTCTCCCATATCGTAATTTTCCACCCTGAATCCGCTATTATTGAATCCATAGGGCATCATCCAGGGATTGTACATGCCCATTCCGGAATATGGACTCATCATAGGGGTAGCATTAATCTCTTTCTGTCGGTCCGTTAGGTTGGTATTATACCGCACAATTAAATCCGGTTTTTCCATATCCTGTTCAAAGCCAAAGGATTTGATACCCTCTGTGAGCCGGTGCTGAAGGTTATCCTCCAATACAGGAGATTCAAAGGCTACTTTGTCATAATATTGATTGATTACAAAAAAAGTTTGGTAATCTTCAATGCTGGCTACTTCATTTTTCTCCAAAAATACCCGCACCGGACTACAAGAAGCTATCCAAATCAAAGCGGATACCATCACTATGCTGAACGTAAATTTCATATTCTGTTCCTTAATTTTTACCTTCAAGACGAAAATCAAATCAAAAATGTTGTGAAACATCGGATAAAATGATCCTTTATAAAGCACAATAGCTATGGAAATAATTGCTCATAAAATAATCCAAAGATCCTTTTAAGTGATGGTCAAAACCTTGGATATTAACTGCGATTTGGGAGAAGGAATGCAGAATGACGAATTAATCATGCCCTTTTTGGGGAGTTGCAATATCGCTTGTGGTGGCCATGCGGGTGACGAAGGGAGTATAAGAAAAATGGTGAAATTGGCCAAAAAACACCTGGTGAACGTGGGTGCCCACCCCTCCTATCCGGATAGGGAAAATTTTGGAAGAGTTCCCCTTGCAATTGATTTTGAAAGGTTGGAAAAGAGCCTCTCGGTTCAGATTCATGCGGTTAAACGAGCGGCAGAGGAATGGCAGGTACCCATGCACCATATTAAATTTCATGGTGCCCTGTACCTTGAAAGCCTTAGCAATGGTATACTGGCGGAGAAACTGGTTCAATTCATACAGCGGGAATTTCCAGGTAAAATGATTTATGCGCCGTTCGGCTCTGCCATTGCCGGGGCTGCCAATCGTAAAAAGGTACCCATTTCCTACGAAGTTTTTGCTGACCGGTGCTATCAATCCCCGGTTCAATTGTTGAGCAGGAAGGATCCGAAGGCCGTTTTAAAGACCCTATCCGAAATTGAGCAACAAGTTTCCCTTTTTCTGGCAGCCCAGCAGGTAAAGACAGTGGTTGGATCCTGCTTGCCCATCAAAGCGGACACGATCTGTGTCCATGGAGACCATCCCTTGGCCTTGGAAATAGTCACCTTAGTAGCCCGAAAAATTAGCGAAACCAAAAAGCGATGAATCATCCCGTTCAGATCATTCCCATCAGTCCCGACATCCTGGAAATACACTGGCCGGAAAAAATCAGTGAAGCTGTATTATTTGAAATTCTGGCCATTAAACGCTACTTAAATGAAAAATGGACTGGTAAAATCCATCGCATGTATCATGGGTATCAGGTCCTGGGCATCGTGCTAATAGAAGGACAGAATTCAGCAGCCTGTATCCGCGACTTATATGGCATTCTGAAAGAAACCCTTCAACCTGGAAATTTGCCTTCAGAATTCAGGACCTGGATACTACCCGTTTGCTATGACTTAAAATTGGTTCCAGCACTCGAACGCTACCTAGAAAAGAAGTCCATTGGATGGGGGGAATTTGTAGAAATGCACACAGAAAATAGCTATCGCTTGTATTTCTACGGTTTTTTACCGGGATTTATGTACCTGGGGGGGCTGGAAGAGCGACTTCATATTCCAAGGAAGGCCATTCCCGATCGAAAAATCCCTAGGGGTTCGGTGGCCATCGGAGGAAGTCAAACAGGCGTTTATCCCATGGATAGTCCGGGCGGGTGGTACGTAGTAGGCAAAACGCCCATCCTCTTTTTTGGTCAGGGTGAGTTAAGGGTTCCGTTTCGTCCGGGAGATGCCATCCAATTCGAATCCATTTCCCTTTCCCGTTTTAAGCAGTTAAAGCAAAAAGAAAATTTTTCCTGGACAGAATGGGAGGCAAATGGCTAAGCTAAGATTAGAAAAATCAGGTATTCTAACCACCATTCAGGATCTGGGTAGGCCTGCCTATACCGCATTAGGCGTGCCCCTGTCCGGACCGATGGACAAACAGTCCTTTTTGCTCGCCAATCATTTAATGCGAAAGTCCCCTGCTGATGCTTGCCTGGAAATCTATATGGGCAATCTGGAAATGGTCTTTGACACCACCTGCCAGGTGGTTCTAACCGGAGCCTCCGGAGAAATTAGCTGCGGGACAAAATCCTATCTCACCAATGAAATCATACCCGTGCAAAAAGCGGAAAAACTGACCCTATCCGGTTTTAAAAATGGCCAATGGGCCTACCTGGCTATCAATGGATCCTTTCTTTCCGAAAACATTATGGGCAGCCAAAGCTTTTATCCGGGAATAACCGAAAAGGGCAGGTTAAATTCCGGGGAGGAAGTTCATTATCAGGCTGCCGAAAATAGCCTACCGCTTTTGCATGCAAAGGTAAAACCGAACGTATTTACTAATTTCAACACCCTACCGGCCTATAAAGGTCCTTCGTTTTCCCTGCTTTCACCCGATCAACAACACCGGTTACAAACGGGCACCTTCACCCTATCGAGGGAGCAAAACCGCATGGGGATTCATCTGGAAGAAAAAATCAGGCATTCACTACCGGAAATGATAACCACCCCTGTTTACCCAGGCACCGTTCAATTAACTTCCTCTGGAAAATTAATTGTATTGATGTTGGATGCTCAGGTAACAGGAGGGTACCACCGTGTATTACAGCTATCGCAGCGGTCGATAGGAACCCTTTCCCAATTTAGGCCTGGTGAAAACTTCCGGTTTCAGCTGATGGACTTTCCAGAATGAGGTTTTGCAAGGGAGATTAAAGGATTACTTCGTCAATACATAGGTTTTTTAAAAGCCTTAATTTTTACATTAAATGATAAAAATCTTTTATACGATTAAAATATCACCCTTATTTTTGATTTTGATTTATTTATTTGATAATATTGGTATGAAATTCAACCCAGCCAACTCAGCAACGTTTCAATAAGCCCATTTCAACCAAATCCGATTACCACTTTAACCACATTGAAATGATTGAGCCAAGAAGGGATTTTATCCGAAAGGTGGGACTTGCTGC
>JAWLFL010000214.1:0-6647 GCA_041685605.1 Cyclobacterium sp.
TACTACAGAATATGCCTGCCTCGCATATACTTTTTAGAAGAGGTGGTCTCATTCCGGCATTGTTGCTTTTGTTTATTTTTCAGGCAACTACGGCGGTTTTTGCTCAGGTAGTGACGGTCACGGAAACTGAAAATTTTATTCCGATGGACCGGGTCACCTACCTCGTAGAGGGGCAGGAGCTTATTCAAACGGAACCTGAGGGAAACCAGAACCCCAGTCCGGAAAATGTTCCGGTGATCGTCAGTGGAATTCAAATAGAAGGGGGCAAGACGATTTATGCGACCACTCGAAACCCTTCCGTGGCGAACCCCAATCCAGCTATCGGGAGTAATGAAATCCGACCCACTGCCATACAGATTGTCCGATCGGACAATACCATTATTTCTCACAGAGACCAGGAGTTTTTCAGCAACCTGGAAGCGGTCGTTTCGACACCTGACATCCGCTCTTATTGGGATATTAATGCACAGCCTTCCATTCCCAGGGGAGATCCCTTTGTTGACCTGATATACTCCGATCCGGTAGTGACATCCGGTTTCCTGCTATACACCGAACGGGATGGGAATTCGCCGACCGATTTTATTGCTCTGGGTAGGAATGGAGAACCGATTGAAGGAGCAAATACCATTGAGGTCAGAGGCTACCAATGGAAGACGGGTATCCATCATGTGAGCAATGTGCCGGATCAATCGCAGGAAATGGTGCTGTTCTCTCCAGCCCTTTTTGAATCGGACGAGCCAATATTTGGTATTCGAATCATTGCCGTAAATGAACCAGACGGCAAATTGGTTTTCTTCGTAAACGCCATTTCCGCTACCCCCGACCTGGCCGAGCGCGTAAACAGTGAACTTGGCGGAGAAGCGGTGCTGAATATTTTTGACAATGACGAATTAAATGGAGCACCTCTTAATCCAATAGATGTCCAATTAACGATTTTGGAGGATTTTCCGGCGGGTACGGCGGTGTTAAATCCAGACGGGTCGGTGGATGTGCCTCCGAATACCCCGCCGGGGGCTTATACACTGACCTATGAAATTTCTGCGGGACAGGATTCCGATGAGGCAGAGGTCAGGATAGAAGTAATTGAATACAAGCCGGAGGCTTTTGATGATTCCGTGGAAGTACCGGATAGTTTTGCCAGGGATAGTGTTCTAAATGTGCTTGGTAACGACATGCTAAACGGCTTGCCCGCCCTCATTGAAAATGTCAACCTAAGTGAAATAAGTAATGATTCTGGCGGTTTTATCAGCCTTACAGCCGATGGATCTATTGATATTGCGGAGGGAATTTCCTCAGGAGATTACCTCCTGGTTTACCAGATTTGTGATGCGGCAGATCCGGGTAAATGCGATCAGGCAACCGTGGCGGTTACCGTGGCACCAACCCTGCTGACAGCGGTAGATGACGAATACGGCAATGTAAACCTGAACCGTGGTGGGCTGATCGGAAACCTGCTGGACAATGACCTCTTGAATGGGGAAGCGGTGCCTGAGGATCGGGTACGTGTCGCCTTGCTGGATGCAGACGGCTTGTCTGGAGTGACCCTTTCGCCTACCGGGGAATTGGAACTTCCCGTTGGCCTTCCCAATGGTGATTACGAATTGCAGTATGAAATACAGGAAGACATCAACCCCGGAAACCGGGATCAGGCGTTTATCCGGTTTTCGTTACTGGATATCCAATTGGAGGCAAATGATGATGAATATACCACCAATCAAAACCAAGAAATCAGCTTAGACGTGCTGGCAAATGATTTTATCAATACGGGAGAACTGCAGGTGGAAACATTGGAAATTATCGATGCACCGGTAAACGGGACCTTGCTGCCTAATGGTGATGGTACGTTTACCTACACGCCAACGGCTAATTTTTCCGGAACCGATAGCTTCACGTATGAAATATGCGAAAATACGGACAGGCAATTTTGTGATCAGGCCCTGGTAAGCATTACCGTCAGACCGATCGTGCTGGAGGTATCCAAAACGCCTAATTTGACAGATTTACCCATAGGAGGAATGGTAGTTTATACCATTGCACTTACCAATAATTCGGAATTTGATCTGGAAAATGTGCTGGTGGAAGAAGTTTTACCGGATGGGCTGATGTTGCTTTCCTCCGATCCGGAGCCGACGGAAGGAAGCGAGTGGGTTATTGAAACCATACCTGAAGGCACTGAAGTGCGGGTAGTGATCGAGGCGATGGGCGTTGGGCTTGGCCAGCAGGTAAATATTGCGAATATTAGTATGGGGGATTACACTGATTTGGTGCAGGCGGTGCCCGTCACGGTATTGGCCAGACCCGTTGATATCCGCATAGAAAAGACCTCTTTCGGCATTGATTTGTATGAAGGAAACGAGTTTGAATACGAAATCCGGGTAAGTAATAACGGTACCGGTCCGGGAGAAAATATATTCCTTGAGGATCAACTACCAACCGGATTGGTTTACCTGGGTTTTTCCGGTGAGGCGGAAGTGAATGTATCCGGGAATACGCTCAGCTGGACCATTCCAAGTCTTGGGGCGGGTGAGGAGTTGGTTTTCAGGATTCGGGTTCAGGCGACTCAAACCGGAACCATCACGAATACCATCCGGGTACAGCTTCCTGAAGATCAGGAAAACATTTCTCCGGTTCAGGAGGATAGTGACACCAATCAGGTCAATCCATTCTTCATTCCAAATGTGATCACTCCGGGGAATCCAGATGGTAAAAACGATACGTTTGAAATCCGTGGAGTCGAGCGCTTTGCCCAAAACTCCCTGACCGTATTGAATAGAAATGGCGACCATGTATTTGCTTCAGAGGATTACCAAAACGATTGGGCTGCAGCCGGGCTTAATGCCGGATCCTATTTTTACGTATTGGTGATTACCGATAGTCAAGGGGAAAGCCAAACCTACAAAGGTTGGGTACAGGTAGTGAAATAGACAAGTTGTGAACAAGGGAGGGTTTAAATTTAATTCGATGAAAAATATTTTTAGCGTTTATGGGTACCTGGCATTGTTGCTGATCTTGACCGTTGGCCAGGCAAACGGGCAGCAGCTGCCCCAATTCAGTCAGTACATGTTTAACGGCCTGCATGTCAATCCAGCTTATGCAGGGTACAAGGGGGAACATTATATTCAATCCTCCTACCGGAACCAGTGGGCTGGTTTGCCGGGAGCACCTACCACCTTCACCGTGACAGCGGACCTGAGTGCCAACGAGGGGCTGATGGGGTTTGGAGCGAGTATTTTATCCGACCAACTCGGACCGGCAAAGACCAATGCCGCTTTGTTGACCTATGCCTACCGGATTCAGACGGGAGAGGCCTCTTTCTTAGGATTTGGTATCAGTGGAGGTGTTTCTGAATATGCCATTGATGGCTCCCTCTTCGACCCGAACGATTTTGACGATTCAGAACTACCGGAGGGAAGAATCAATGTGTTCACTCCGAACCTGAATGCCGGTATCTTTTACCATAATCCCGGATTTTATGCGGGCTTTAGTGCCTACAACCTGATCGGTAGAAATGTCCTGGAAAACGAAGCAGTTGCCCTGGCCTACCATAATGTGCACTATTACCTGACGGCCGGAGGCCTGCTGCCGCTTTCGACTGAGGTACAATTCAAACCCTCCTTTCTGGTCAGGCATGGGGGCAAGGGGCCTACTAATATCGATTTAAACGGCATGTTTTTATTTATGGACAGAATTTGGGCAGGAGCCTCCTACCGAACCAATGTGAAATTGGGTCAGGATGAGTTGCCCACCGGATTGTCTGCGCGAAACGCCGTGGCCTTGATTTTGGAATTGTTTGCCACTGAAAATTTGAGAGTGGGTTATGCGTACGATATACAAACGAATGCTCTCAGTGGGTTACGAAATAACTCTCATGAATTTTCAGTAGGGTACTATATTTCCCCAAGAAAAGTGACAATGAACAACCCAAGATGGTTTTAAATATGAAAAAGATTTTTACCTATCTAATACCCGCTATTTTCCTTGGAATGCTAGGCTTGAACGCTCAGGCCCAGCAAGGACTTTTAAGATATGCTGACAAAAAGGCTGCGGAAGAAAATTATTTTGAGGCAGGACAGGGCTATGTAGATGCCTATTCAAAAGCTCCCTCCTTTCAGGCGGCAAAGGGTGCCGCAAAGGCCTATGGCAATTTGAGAGATTACCAAAAAGCCTATGACTGGTGGAAAAAAGCCGGGGCCTTTCCGGAGGTAGGACAGGAAGAAATGCTGGCATATATTGCGGCTGCAAATCAGGCTGGCGAGCAAGAGGTGGTTTTTGCAGCACTGGATACAATGGAAACCCGAGAACACGAGGCCATTGCTAACCTGCATTTGGATTCCCTGCAACACTGGTATGCTGACGAAGCAAACACCGGGGTGAAAAAGCTCGAGGGCATCAATAGTTCAAATACTGAATTTGGATGGGTAAAAGGTGCTCAGGGAAGGGCCTATTTCTCTTCGGATAGAGGGGAAGCAGGAAATCGTAGTAGAAACAGCGTTCGTATTGACAAAAGCTATAAATATTATACCCAATCTTCAGACTGGACAGGTAGAAATTTTTTGAATATCTATTCCGTGGATGAGGAAGGTAAGATAAGTCTCTTTGATCCCCCGGTGCCGGATGTTTTCCATGCGACAGACCCTTTTCCACTTCAGGAGCAGGAGGTGCTTTTTTACACAGTGACCCGAGATATACGCCGTCCGCAGAATTACGAAGTACAGTCCGAAATCTATTTCAGCAGGCTCGATGAGGTTGGAAATCCACTTGATTTTGTAGGCTTGTCGGTGAATTCTCCGCTGGAGTATGGTCTGAAGAGCCCTTTTGTAGATGAGGCGGAAAACCGCCTGTACTTTTCTTCCGATATGCCGGGAGGCCAGGGGGGGTACGATCTGTATTATATGGATTACAACGCGGATTTTGAATTCCAGACTCCGGTAAATTTGGGCGCTTTGATCAACAGTCCGGGAAATGAAATCGATCCTTATATACACGACGGGAAGCTGTATTTCGCATCCGACGGACACGTGGGAATGGGTGGCCTGGATCTTTTTGTTTCGGATTTCAATCGAGATGAATTTTTGGGAGTAAAAAACCTGGGTTTGCCATTCAATTCTCCTCAGGATGATTTCGGCTTTTTCGAGACCAATGATGACAAGGTACTGATTTCCTCCAATCGTCTCCAAAGCACCGGTTGGGATGATATATTTGAGCTGGAAACGTTGGAATTAGATTTTCTGGCCAGGGTGCTGGCCTGTGATGGGACAGCCGTAGCAGGTCCTATGGAGGTGAATTTGGCTCAAGGGGCGGATAGAACCAATGTGCCTGTGGAGAAGCATGGAGAAGGATTGTTTCAGGCAAAAATCAGTCCGGAGGAAGATCAGGAGATCCAAATTTCAAAAGCCGGTTATTTTGCCGTTCAGGATAAGACGATTACTAGCAAAGGACTGGAGAGCGGAACCTTGGAGAAAACCTACCAACTGATCAAAATTCCATACCAAACAGCCGTACATGTAGATTTGGTTTACTATAATCTGGATGAATCCGCCATTAGGAAAGATGCTGAAAGTGCTTTGGACCGGGTAGCGGAATTGTTACGTTCCTATTCGTTCCTGAATATTGTGGTTCGTTCCCATACGGATGAGAGAGCCAGCGACGAATACAACGAAAAGTTAAGTGAAAAAAGAGCCGACGCGGTGCGGGAGTACCTGGGAAACTATGGAATCGCCGGTTCCAGGATAGAGGCAGAGTGGCTTGGGGAAACGGAATTGACGGAGGATTGCGGAGAAGGAGTTCCCTGCTCGGAGGATCGTCATCAGCTCAACAGAAGGACAGAGTTATTGTTATTGGCTTTTCCAGAAGTGGGAAAATCCTATCAGGTGCCGCTGGAGTTGCAGGAGCTGGATTTATGTGATGCCAGCAATATGCAATTGCCTGCCGAATTGCCCACCATTTATTTTGGTTTTGATGAGGCGGACCTTTCGTTGGCAGACAAGATGGCCTTGGAAAGGGTAGCGCTGATGTTACGAAACATGGTACAGCGCCGTCTTGCCATCACCGGGCATACGGATTCCAGAGGCTCGGCATCCTATAATGAGGAGTTGTCCAAAAGGAGGGCACTGGTGGTAAAGAATTACCTGGAAGGGAAAGGGATTGCTTCCGACAGGCTGGTGTATGAGTTTTTCGGAAAGACCAAGCCCGTGAACGACTGTGATGAGGTTCCTTGTACCGAAGAGATTCACCGGCAAAACCGAAGGACGGAACTGCGTGTTCCCAGGAGTAGCCTCCCTAATTTGAAAAAGAACTGGTCCAACGAGAAATAGAATATTATTTATTGAAACAAAAAAAGGAGCTGACTAGCTCCTTTTTTTGTTTCTCCTGTTATTGGTTGGAGATTTATCCAACAACCCAACCAAAACTTTTTGTGTCTCTGCTGGGAATGCATTGTTTTTTTCGTTTTCCATTCAAATTACAACTACTCATATCTAAGCCAGTTTTCGAATATTTTGGCCCTTCCCGATACATGGGCCAAGACAAGATCTAATACAACATTCGGAATTCTTCAAAGTGAAATAACGCATATCCTTTGGAATCCCATTTTAGACATTGGCCGATAGAAAGCTGTCTTAAACGCTCAAAATATTTGAATAGATTAA
>JAWLFL010000215.1:0-6628 GCA_041685605.1 Cyclobacterium sp.
TTAAATTTTCACTTCTCTTTAAACTATGCTATAGCATTTTAAAAACCTCCGAATACTGATCTTTATTATTCCCCTCCAAAAAATCCCCTCCAGACTTCCGCCTTTAGGGCCTTGTCTTCGGCACCGGCATACATCAGCAGGCGGTAGCGGATGGTTTCCGACTCTCCGGCAGCCAGGCCCCAGTCACCCAGTATTTGCCGGGAAGGACCCAGGCCCATTTGGCTGTCTACCCGCCAGGGTGTGGGGAAGGCGGCGTTGTCCGGATGATCCAAAATCGCTATCCGGGCAAAGTCCTCCCGCCCGTCCAGCTTGATCCCCATATCGCTCCAGATGGCCCGCTGTCCCTCCAATTCCATGCCCTCCTGTCCTGAGGCACTTACGATCTCTCCTACCGTTTCCGGCACCCAGGGCATGCGAACAAAAAGACCGCCCACATAGAATTTGCCCATTATCACATCCATTTTGGCCTCGCCCTGCCATTCCAGGTCCAACACGTATCGATCGGCATAGGCCTGCAAGGACCAGTTTTGGGTTTCTACCATCAGTACGTTTCCTTCCTCGTCCAGCATCTCGTACACGGTCTGCCAACGAACCCTTTCCCCATCGTCCTTAAGAACGTCTGCCGACACCCGTCGCCAATAATCCCGGTTCCAGTTCATAAAGAAATCGCGCTCGTTTACCCGCTTTAAGCCCCAGTAAATACCCGTTTGATGGGGATGGTGCACCGGACGGTACTCGGTGAGCTCTCCCCTGCCGTCCGGAGCCAGAATGGGGTGCAGGTAGGGTCGTTCTTCCGGTTTTGCCCGTTGGGTCAGGATGGGTGCTGTTTTGTCTTCCACATGGACGGCGATACGGCCTGCTTGCCGATCCTGTTCGATGCGAAGGGAAAGGGGATTCTGTGCCCGGGGCTCCTCAGAGGAAGGCAGCAAGCTGACCACCGGCACCCGGTCTTCCATTGAGGTAAGCTCCAGGCTTCCCTGCTGTATGCGGATGTTGCGAAACCGAATGGAAAAACTTCCCTGCGGATCGTTTTCATTGTTGGCATGCAGCTGCAGACCGATAAAGCCCCGGAGGTAGCGATCGTCTACGAGATGGGCAACAGGCACTCCATTCACCCAGGTCCGCATGATAGGGCCGACCGCTTCTATGCGGTAATGGTTCCATTGGTAACCGTTTTTATCGTCCCGTTTGAAAGCGGCCTTTGCTTCCGGGCTCATTTTTTCGGGCGGGTAGATCCAGCCCCGATCGGCTCCCTCTTCGTAGATGGCTCCGCTCCACTGCTGGGGCTTGGGATCCACCTCCATCTGATAGCCGTGCACCCGGCTGTTTTTGTATTCGGGATAACTCTGAGATCGAAATTGAATGCCTGAATTGTTCATCAGCGTATCCACCGATACCTCCAGTTCCAGCACAAAATCACCAAATTCCTGCTCGGTACACAAAAACCCATTGGGTTGGCCCGGAACGGTACTCCCGACAATCATCCCCTCTTTTACTTCCCAGGTATGGGCGCCGTTTAATTCGGTCCAACCGCTAAGGTCCTTGCGGTTGAAAAGGGATTGCCAGGCTTGTTCCTGAGCCAGCATTGTGAATGGAGCCAGGCTTGTCGCGAACAGAAGCAGCAAAAAGAAAGTATTACGTTGTGTCATAATCAGTATTTTGGGTTCATTATCGTTTTAAAAGCATAAGGCCATCAATCGGGCAGGGCAAAGGCAATGACCCAATCGCCATGTGGAGTTCCATTTTTTCCGCCCCCGCCAGCGGTAATGACCAAATACTGTTTTCCAGCTACCTGGTAGACGCTGGGTGTGGCATAGCCGCCTGCCGGCAATTGGTACTCCCACAACACCTGTCCGGAAAAGGTATCAAATGCCCGGATCTTTTCATCGGGCGTTCCTGCAATAAATACCAGGTTACCGGCGGTTGCCACCGGGCCGCCGAAACTTTTGGCACCAGTGTTTCGAATGCCTTTGGCCACCAACTCGGGGTATTCTCCCAGGGGGACCTTCCACACGATTTCCCCCTTATTCAGGTCCACGGCGTTGAGGGTTCCCCAAGGTGGAGCGATGGCGGGATAGCCATTCTGATCCACAAAGAAGGGGGCTACGTTGGCGTAGCGAGGTGCTTTGGTCGGGTTGGAGCCGGATTCTGCGGGCTGGTCTTCCTCTAGCTGCCCGGGGCTGCTTTCCAGGTAAACCAGCAAATCATCCAGCTGCCTATCCGAAAACTGGCCAAAAGCGGGCATCATGCCCCGGCCATAGCTCAGTACGGATTTGATGGAATCCCGGCTGATCTGCAGGTTTTGAAGGGGTGGGTACAAGGGAGGATTTCCGACTTTGTTGATCCCGTGACAGGCGGTACAGGACCTGTTGTACAGGGCTTTTCCGCGTTGAAGCGGGGAGGCCGAAGCGGTATCTGATTCGGTGTCCACAGGTACCAGGCTGTGAATGGTGGGTGCTTCGTTGATATTGACGTATAGGACATTGGTGCTGGGATCAAAAGCCGCTCCACCCCATTCTGCACCGCCCTGATGACCGGGCATGGTGATTACCCCTGCCCGGGATGCCGGGGTATACAGGGGGCCTGTTTCGTGCTTTCGGAAAATCTCTAAAACATATTCCCGGGTTTCGGGCGTAATGTTACTCAGGTCGGCTTCCCGAAGACTGGTCCGATTGAGTGGCGGTGGTTTTAGCGGAAAGGGTTGGGTGGGCCAGGCTTCTTCTCCGGGCACCTTCGAAGGAGGGACGGGCAAATCGACTACCGGAAACACCGGTTCGCCCGTTTCCCGGTCCAGAACAAAGGTGAATCCCTGTTTGGTCAGTTGCACCACGATATCCCGGGCCGTACCGTCTGCCGTGACGGTGGCCAAGATGGGGGCTGGAGGCAAGTCGTAATCCCAGATGTCGTGACGAAGGGTTTGGTAATGCCAGATGCGCTCGCCGGTGTTGGCATCTAAGGCGATCACACAATTGGCAAAAAGATTTTCCCCCTTGCGCATGCCCCCGTAGATAAAATCCGGGGCAGGGGAACCAGTGGCAAAGAAAACCCAGCCCCTTTCCTCATCCACGGTCAATCCACCCCAGGGATTGGTACCCCCGTAGCTCACTCCTTCTTCAAATTTCCAGGTATCGTAGCCCAATTCTCCCGGCTGGGGAATGGTGTGAAATATCCATCGAAACTCCCCGGTAAGCGCATCGTAGCCCCGCACGTCTCCGGGGGTGGAAGGCGCTCCTTCGGGCGTTCTTCCCCCGATGATAAGCATGTCCTTGTAGACCATGCCCTGGGTGGTGGCCTCAAAGTCTACCTGCTCCGGGTCCTGAGGAAGGTTTTGGCGCAGATCGATCCAGCCATTTTCGCCGAAGGAAGTGATCAGGGTACCGGTACGGGCATCAATGGCATAGACCCGGTCTTTTACGAAGTTCAGAATGCGTTTATTTTCTCCCTTTTCGTCTTCCCAGTAGGTAAGACCTCTATTTCTACCTCGAAAGGGGCGTTCGTCGTTTCGGTAGGTATCCGGGCGAAACACCCACACTTCCTCCCCGGTGGTGGCATCCAATGCGACGGCATTTACTTCCGGCGTGGTGAAATAAAGCAGACCGTCTATAATGATGGGATTGGCATACATGCCCGGTCCCACGGGATTGCCGTGCTGGTATTCCCAGACTTTTTCCAGTTGCTGCACATTTCCGGCGTGCACCTGGTCCAGTTCGGAATATTGGATACCGGAGGAATGGCCCCGGTAAATCCCCCAATCCGTATGGTTGTTGAGCCGGCTTTGGTAGGCCGAATCCGGCGAGGTGTCCGGCTCATTCGGGGCACAGGCAAAAAAAAGCAGGGAGCAAAGGAGAAAAGGCAGGTAGTAGCTATTTGGGTTTGTATTTCTCATGCAGGTCTTTTCAACAAACGGTAGGTCAGGTTACATTTTTTTGATACTGAAAAAGCCAAAAACCTTCCATAAATAAGGTAGGCAGGCTTTACCGAAGTAATGTTACAGCTTTTTGGGAAAATATCCCAAATTACCTCCCCCTATAAAAGGTACAAATTACGTAGAAAAAATCCCTCCGATGAAGGAATATATTTTGTTTTCATTTGCTTGAAATTCAGCTGGCCTATTGAATGTACAGCAGCTACTTCCCCTGTATTTTCTGAACATGTTCAAAGGTTTTTTTAATCGGTATAAATTTTGGAAATACGGCTAAAAATCCGTTGATTAATCCTTTGTTCATAAATACCTGTTACGTTGTCCCAACCAAAAGAATTGTATTTCCAAGACGACGGTGCGATCCCTAACAGCACCTTACCGCTCTTGCTCTACCAGAATATTTTGGATGTAGAAGGGGCGGAAGCGGCAAGGTGGCTGGAAGAAAAATTTACTTCCAACAACTGGACGAACTGCTGGCGATGGGGCGTTTATGATTTTCACCACTACCACAGCAATACACACGAAGTATTGGGAGTCTTTAGTGGACAGGCTCTCATTCTGCTGGGAGGAGAAAAAGGAGAAAAGGTAAAGGTGAAACCGGGAGATGTCATCATCATTCCCGCGGGTGTGGGCCATAAGTGCCTAAGTCACAACAATCAATTTACGGTAGTGGGTGCCTATCCCAATGGCAGGAGTCCTGACCTGCTAAAAGGAGAAAAGGGCGAACGGCCAAAAGCGGATCAAAACATTGCGCAGGTCCCTTTACCAGAAGCCGATCCCCTGCTGGGAAAGGACAAGGGGTTGATAAAGATGTGGGGCTATTGAGGCTGCTTTTTTTGCAAAACCACTTCCATTTTATATTTGCTTCTTTGTGGTAAACGTATAGCACCACTATCTTGATCAATCTTCTTCCAGCCCCTTCCGTCAATCCGTACCTTTTTTAAATCATAATTAATATCCTCCAATAACAAGGGAAACAGCTTTTCAGTAGTCGCTGAATTGATGTGATAATACAGGGTAACAGGCTGCTCATTGACCCAATAATCCAGGTAGAGCATGGTCAAGAATCCGTTTTCTACGGAATGATAGGAGGTTTTTGTCACTACCGCTTTACTGCCGTTGATATAATTCCCGTGTTTATCTATACTCAAATAGGTTCCTCCTTTTTGCTTATCAATAAAGTTATTGTTCCAGAAAGTAGCCCCTTTCTTAAAATGACCCAAGGATTCCTCTTTGTCGGAAAGGGCATAAAGATAAAGCTGAAACATATTGCCATAGGCTTGCACCCACCAGGGGCTATCTTCACTATGCATTTTCGGATGGTCAACCCGGAGTTTATGGAACCAAATCCCCGTTTCTTTGTCAAAAGCATAATTTAAAAGTTGCTCATTCAGTCTTAAAGCCTCCTTCTTATAGTTTTCTTTACCAGTAAGTGCATAAAGCCGCATAAGCATCCAGGCTACTTCCACATTATGGCCTGTATTCATCATTTCATTCATTTGTTCCAGGGAATTCCAATTCCGGTCGAAGCCCTCCATAATCCAACCGCTTTTTCTATCCTTCATGCGGGCCAAAGTCATCTCCAGTAGTTGTTCACTTTTCTGAAGGTATTTTGCCTCCCGTGTAGCGGCATATAAATAGAGCAAATAACCCGAAACAGGTGCCAATTGGGGAGAAAAAACCTTATTCGGGTTCTGGATGCGGAAGTCTCGATCTAATCGACGGAAATACCCACCGCCATTTTCAGGATCCCAGGCTTGATTTTCCATCATGTCAAGGCTTTTGTCCAGGTAGTTTTTCACCTCCTCATCCCGGGTTACGATATAATACATGGCCAGTCCAGTAATGGCATAGGCGTGCATAAACATATCCTTGTCCATAGAAACGGCATTCCCTGAGCGATCCAGCTCGTGGAACCAGCCGCCGTACTGATGATCCCAACCGTTTTTGATCAAATAATCAAAGGTTTCCTGAGCCAGCTCGAGGTAATTTTCATCTCCTGTTAAATGGTATCCCACGGCGTAGGAAAAAAGGTGGCGGGCAATCATTCCCGGATATTTCTCCTGCTTTTCCCCTACTTTCCAATCTTTATCGAGAAGGGTATGGAACGATCCAAATTCCATATCCCGGGCAAATTCAGTCCAGGGTTCCAGTACATCGTCTATTACCTGTTGTTTCCAATAATCGCCACGCATTAGGCCCTGTGCATAAAGCGAATGGCTAATAACTAAAAAAACTGGGATGAAAATAAATGTCAAATAGAGCTTAAAAATCGGTTTCTTCATTTTCTTAAAATTATTCGTAATTATAATCAAATTACCTTGTCGGCTCAAATTCGATACTAAATTTTTATGGTCCTTGAATCAATAGAGGATTCATTTATTTTTGCGATTACGCTCCCTAAGTACCCAAAACCAATTGGATTTCTGGTTGGGCACCAGCTTATCCCAGGTCATATGCCAATATATTTATCATTGGTAAATTGGTCAATAATTTCCGCAGGATCAACAAGTTTGGCTTAAGCCAAATAAGCATTGGTTTTATAACTATTCGATATCGCCAAAAAAATCCTCCAAATCCAGTTTAAACCCCTTGATCACCTTGGATTCCACCACATGCCCTGAAGTAAACAAAATTGAAGGGACATATTTTCCATCGATAAGGCTGTAGATAAGCAAATCCTGCGTTTCGGAATGGATGATCCAG
>JAWLFL010000216.1:0-6594 GCA_041685605.1 Cyclobacterium sp.
AAGTATTCTGTATCCCTGGGCCATAAAGGTAGTGCGTACCATCACGCTATTCCGGGTTAGCTCGGGTTATGTCTATCGTTTTGACAGTGGCTGGCGGGCAGAGAGCGATGGGAAATTTGATTTTAGGTATTACTACTATGAACCCAATCCAGCCTTCCCGGGCGGCCCTCCGGAAAATCCGGAGCCCCAGCTTATTGCCGTAGAAAAAATGGCTGAATTTGATATCCATCCGGGCTTGGTCAGAGGTCTATATAATGTTTCCAACATTGTGGAAACACAGGAAGTCGCTCCTTTCAACGAAAACGTGCTTTTCGAAGAATCAGTAGACCAATTGGGAATGGAAGTCAAAATACCCCAAAATTTTGATGTCAGTCTTCAAGCGGTATATTTTGATGCGGATGTGGAGATAGAGGGAGTGGTGTCCGGCATGCAAACCAAACCTACTGCGGAAGGAGAAAAGACTCTGGTTCCTTCCAGCAGGATTCTGGGTTTTGTCCAACTGGGTCCAAAAGGATTCCCTTTGAATAACACCGCATTAAAGCAGCTTGTGCAGCGGCAGGGAACCATTGGAGGCCCCATTGACTGCGAGGTGGAATTGGTAGGAAGTAGCCAGAAAATGCGGTTCAGTCACTTTGATTTCAACAATTCCTTTGATCAAAATGGTACGGATCCGGTTTTTTGCGTCGCAGGCAGGGGCAACGTTCTACTTCCCAAAGACGGGAGCTGGTCCATGGTTCGGCACGAGCGAAGCAATGGGGATGTGAGCCCTGTTCCTCCCAATTTTGGAATTCCGGTCATTCGTAATGGTAAAATCGTGAAAGATGGCAGTGGGGTTAAAATCGATACCCCGGTGGCCAATGTACTTACCCGAATAGCCGAACCCCTGGAGCTGCTTAGACAACCCGTCAACGGGACGGTAAATTACGGCTTCTTGCAAAGCACGGATACCCAGAAAGCATTGTTGCTGACCCCCGCTTTTCAAAATGGAGTTAAAAAGCTCCTTAGTAAAACACCGCCTTTGTTTGTAGATGCCTTTCGCATTGTTAATACCAAGGGCATTTTCCCCAATATTGGAGCAGGAGATGACTTCTCAGCGTTAACTTTGGGAGAGGCCATTCTGATGAAGAAGAATGGTTCCTTTCCTTTTAATCTAAACTCGCTTCAGGATTTGGGACAGGATGTGTTTGAACTAATGGACATCCAGGATACCTTGAATAATGTCAAAGAGCAGGGCCTCCAGCTGCTGCACAATCCGGAAGAATTTTTTGACCTGCCCACTGAATTTGAGCTGATTGATGTGGGGGACGGTAATTTCCGGATTTACATCGAATACGACAAAAAGGACAAAAACGGTAATGTGGAAGAACCCGGTTCGCTGGATTTTGACATCAATTCGGTAACGGAAAGCTGGAAAAGCAAAATGAACAATATCGGGTTGGTGATTGATCTGGCTGGTATTGAGCGGCTAATGACCATTCGAGGCAATTGGGATTCCGAAAACGGTAAGGAAGCGACCTATCCCAAACCCGATTTGGAATTTGCGCCGGAGCTTGATCCGTTGATTGACCTGCTGGAAATTCTTCAAAGCCTGCAAGAAGGAAATTACGGGGAAGCCGTTCAAAACGGTCTGGAATTGGCGATGAGCAATAAGGCAGGTAGCTGGGAATACAAATTTGAGGCCTCTAAGGAAATACCCGTAATCAGGTTTCCGGTGCCGGATGCGGTATACAATGATCCCAATACGCCATTTAAGCTGGAAGCAGGCCTGAAGATCGGAGCCTATTTTAACGCCGCCCTGAAAGTTACCAGCAATACGGACGAGTTGCTTCCCTCTGCAGGGGGCGTTTTGGGATTTTACGGGAGACTTTCGGTGATGTGCGTTTCGGTTTCGGCTGCTACAATCTACGCCATTGGTCAGGCAGAGGTGGATATTGCTGCAGACACCCAAATAGGCCCATCCCTGCGCATGACATTTGGCTTTGGTGCCCAAATCGTCGTAGGGCTTCCTGTGGCAGGAAATGTCAGCGTGCTATTCGTAGTGGGAGCCGAAATTTTCATCGCAGAAGGGATCGTGGAAGTCTCCGCATTTCTACTCTTTGAGGGTCACGCGGAAATTCTCGGGGGGATTGTCGCCATTACCATTCGCATCGAAGCGAAAGGTACTTATTCCAAAAAAGAACTGGGTGGCGGAGCTTCCAGAACGGACATGCAGTGTCAGGTTACCTTTGGCCTGGATATCAGCATCGCCTTTATCATTAATATTAGTTTTACCGAATCCTGGCAGGAACAGCGCCGGATTGCCTAATTAACTTTTACCATGAATCCGAACCAAAGACTTTCCATCATGACCTTTCCGCAATATTTTGACGGAAATGAATTGCAGGTAAATATCGTTGTAATGCCGCGGGACCATAACCCCCTGAATCCTATCATCACCGGGGAGGCACCGGCCATTCCGGATGCTGATGCAGCTTTTGCCGATGCCAGTTTTTCTTTTGTCGCACAGCTTGTGCAGGGTTTTGGTACCAATCCGTTGCCGCAACCGCAGCCCCTGGTAAATGGCTTGCCGGTAATCACGGCATCTCCGGGAAATCCCCGGGAAATTTTTGAGGCCATGGCCAACCACCTGCAGATTCTGGACGTCAACATGGTCAATTCCAATGCGAGTCTGGCCAATATTCCGATGTCAAGGCAATTTGAAGCTCCCAGACCACGAAATGTCTCTGTTTTCAAACACCTGCCTAAGACTTTTTTGAAAGCAACGGGACTAAAGGCCATCAATAGTAAAAATGCCTTTACCGACGATACCTACCATTGTGCCGTAAAAGGGGCCAAATTTCACCAGGGATTTCAACAAACCGGTCCCTCCATTAGCTGGGGCAAAGTGTTTGCTCACATTTTAAGACAACCCCTGTTGGCCAGGGCGGCGGGATTTATTTATTCGTTTAATTTACCCATAGCAGCCGATACCTTTCCGGAGGGAGGCTTTTTGTATCTGGACCTGGCCGAAGGCAGTAGCTTTAGCCCTCAGTTTGCCGCTGACGATACTTTTATTAAACGGTATGCGGCACGGATTCCCATCCTTAGACCCGGAGAGCCGCGGCAGGTTTTTGCCCCTTTGCTGTACCCAGTCCAGAGTGTTCACGATGGTAATTACGATGAACTTTTTATCGAGACGGCTATTTATGACGACGGATTTGCCAAAACCGTACATTGTCATCAGGCACCCCATCGTGATCCGTTAATAGAGGAAGCAGATGGTGCTTTTCCCCTTACGGATTCGGGCATTCAGTTGGGATGGGATGACTTGCAGTTGCTACAGTGGTATATCCGCCAACTCACCGAAGATTCCAGTGTCAATGGCCCGGTTAAAAGGCTGGATGCTCCTATCGGAGTTCATGGATTTGTCATTGACGTAAGGCAGCAGTCTGAGGAAGGAGAGGAGCAAGGACCCTGGGAATCCTTGAATTGGGTAAGCAATCGAAGCACCTTTTCCTTAAGCCGAAATCCCGCCAATTCGGAAGATGCCATTGTACTGGGAGATTTTGCCGGTGACCTGCCCTACCAGGTATACCCCACGCAGCTAGACGGGACCGAGCAGGTAACCGGACAGCCGCAACCGTACTGGTTGCCCATGTATTTTGCCAATTGGACCGGCCATAGCATGGTTTTGCCCGATGCGGATGCCGCCACGGTGTATCAAAATACCCATCCCGACCTGGATGCCGACCCGGCTGGTCAGCCAGCAACAGATAAGGATGGAAATCCGGTGACCACGGGTACAGGTGTCTCGGGTGCCGCCCAAAACCAACTTAATCAAATCTATCAGGCAGGGAACGTGAACGCGCGGTTGCGGTACGGAGAAGCCTATGAATTCAGGGTAAGGATGCAGGATATTAGCGGAGGGGTACCCTCGATTGACCGGCAACCCATTAATGAGACACCTTCGGATATCGGATTTTGCCGATTTAAACGATTTATAGCCCCCATCCAACCCAGGATACAGGAAATAGAGTCAAACCCGAATGCCACCGACGCTGACGTACACCCCGTAACTGGAGTTGACGGACCCAATAATTTGAACGCGTTGACCATTCGCAGGCCGAAATTAGGTTATCCCGCAGTAGTCTATACCGGCAAATACAGCGATCCAGTCAACCGATTACTGAATCAATCTAATCTTGGACTCAGCCCTGAGGCTGCTGATGCGGAACATCGGGTGGGATTGGGTATTGCGGATCCGGATGTGGACCGGGTGGAAATAGTCGTAGAAATTGCCACCTTAAAGTTGGATAAATTGGATAGTTTGAGTGGAAAAGATGACTATGTCCATTTGTATACTACCTATCGCTATTTTCCGGCGATAGAAAATAACGAAGACCAATACGAGGCAAGCCTGAATATTCCCATTCTTTACCGGGATATTCAGGGTACGGACAAGGTCTTACAGACCGGAGCGATGCAAAACATGGCCCAGGATCTGGGGTTGGAGGACGATATCGATCAACTTGCTGAACTGGTTCTCCCCACGGCCAGGACGGCAAGATTGACTATTCGGGCGGTTTGTGAGGATAAGGGAACCGACTTGCAAACGGAGGAATATTACGGAATAGTAGATGCATCAGATCCGCAAATAGACGTGCGGTACGGCGCATCGTTTTCTGTTTTGCTCTACCAGCCTTCCCAGGACGAAACCAATTTGCTGGTACAGTCGGCAGGAGTGCCCAGCCTGCAGGGGATCTACATGCGCCCCGACGCAACTACGGTTTTTGATGGAACCTGGAATAGCCTATTATTTGGTAAATCGCAGGAAACACCCAGCAGCAACATCCAGCAATTGGCAGACCGTCTGAACCTAAAAAGCAATGGGCTAACCTTGTACGCACCCAAAGGAAAGCGCGTGGTGTTTGGTTGCAGTAGCCGCATTCGGCATAGCCTCGCTCCGGATGGTTCCTCCATTACATTCGCTTCCAAAGGCGATTTGTACAATCATTGGATATGTTGTTTAAACTATGAACTGGATCGGGACTGGATGTGGCAAGCCCTCGAGACAGAAGCTTTTTGGGTAAGACGATCCAAAAAATTTACCCACGATACCGAAGAAGGAGAAATAAACGTAATTGCAGGAAAACTCAAAATGATTCGCACGGCTTCGTTCGAATCCCTGGACGGACCGCAGCGAAACAGTAGCCAGTTAGTGTTTTTCGATGCCGTGGAGCCCAAACGCGAGGACACGAAAGCATTTCCGGATACCATTGACCTGAGCTACAGCCTGGAAGCCCGGTTTAGACCAGATCATGGAGCCACCAATGATGCATTGGAAACCATTGAAATGACCTTACCCATAACCAGCCCACCTGCTCAGGTGCCCAAAATCGTTTCGGCTGGCTATGCGCTTTCTCCTTACATTCGGGACGAAAAATATGCCAATAGCGAATCCAGAAAACGCTTTTTGTGGATCGAGTTTGACCAACCAGTGGAAGACCCTCAGGATTGCTATTTTGCCCGGGTGTTGGCTCAGGCACCGGATCAGTTGATCAGCAATAATCATCCGTCCCTATTTTTGGCACCGGAGGAACCCTCCTTACCAATAGATCCGGAACCCATAAGGATCGTTTCTCCGGCTTCTTCCAATGATTTAGCTGGCCTGAACGCCATGCAACCGATGCTCAAAAGTAAGGACAGCGATGTACACTACATCCTGCCGCTTCCACCAGGTCTTCATGCCCACAGCGATGAAATGTTTGGGTTTTTTACCTATGAATTTAGAGTGGGCCATTTCGAGCGGAAACCGGCCGATGAGGGCGATGCGGCGGAAAAGGTTTGGACCACCGCCCAGGGTAGGTTTGGCCGTCGTTTAAAAATGCAGGGGATTCAGCATCCTGCCCCCGTCCTGGCCTGTGTACCCAATCGGGATAAAGAAAAGGTTTGGGTGACCGCTCCTTACGCGGTAGCTGTTCATAAGGGTAAAAATGTAACGGCGGATCCGCCACGAACGGAATTATGGGCACTGCTCTATGCGCAGGTAAAGCGGGTGGATAACCAGGATTACCGTAATATCCTTTTGGATGACCAGCCCTTGGATTGGAGAATACAGGTAAGGCCGCCATCCCAGCGATATGCAGGGGAACCGTACACAAATCAGCAATTGCAACTTCTTAACCAGGCGGCAGTAAAAATACTCAAAGGCCAGGGTATATCGGAGGCCAGTAAATTCCTGAAACTTAAAACGGCTTCCAATAAAAACAAAAGTGCCACCAAATATGGAACCACGATTTGGACAGATAAAAAAATCAGTCACTTACTACAGTTGTATGGTTTACCTACCGACGCATCCCTGAGCGTAGTGGTCGTCGAAGTGTTGCCACAAATTAAAAATATCTTTGACCATGTGTCCGGATTGGACGATGCCCAGGTAGCCGAGTCGACGAGTAATTTTATTAATGCAAATCAAAGGGAAGCCTTTAATCAAAGCTACCGGCAGCGGTTCCGTTCAGATACTTCCAAAGCTACCAGCGCGGTAAACCACAGTAGCCCGGTAAGCGATGAATTAGGGCACCACCGTATCTTACGATGTTCTCGTCTGACAAAGGT
>JAWLFL010000217.1:0-6594 GCA_041685605.1 Cyclobacterium sp.
CACCTAAACCCAAATTAACATGTGTAAAAATCACGGAGTAGCTTACGTAAAACCCGGAGAAGTAGAGGTCCGGGAAATTGACTATCCAAAACTGGCCCTGGGCGACCGCAAATGTCACCATGGGGTCATCCTCAAAATTGTTTCCACCAATATTTGCGGCAGTGACCAGCACATGGTCCGGGGAAGGACCACCGCGCCAGAAGGACTGATTCTCGGCCATGAAATCACCGGACTCGTCATCGAAGCAGGTAGAGATGTGGAATTCATCAAGGAAGGTGACCTGGTATCGGTGCCCTTCAACATCGCCTGCGGCCGCTGCCGCAATTGCAAAGAAGGGAAAACGGGTATTTGCCTCAATGTAAACCCTGCCCGGCCCGGTGCTGCTTACGGCTATGTGGACATGGGCGGATGGGTAGGCGGCCAATCGGAGTATGTCATGGTGCCTTACGCTGATTTTAACCTGCTCAAATTTCCGGATAAGGACCAGGCCATGGAGAAAATCAAAGACCTCACCTTGCTCTCAGATATATTCCCGACCGGTTATCACGGTGCGGTGACCGCTGGCGTCGGCCCTGGCTCCATCGTTTATGTAGCAGGTGCAGGGCCGGTAGGACTGGCCTGTGCGGCTTCCTGTCATTTGCTTGGAGCAGCCGTGGTAATTGTGGGCGACATGATTCCCGAACGCCTGGCTCAGGCCAAAAGCTTTGGCTGCGAAACCATCGACCTGAGGCACAAAACCCCCCTGGCCGATGCAATTGCCGAAATCGTGGGCGTGCCCGAAGTGGACTGTGCCGTGGATTGCGTGGGATTCGAAGCCAAAGGCCATGGGGCAGATGCCGATAAGGAAGCCCCGGCCACGGTGCTTAATTCGGTGATGGATGTGACCCGGGCCGGAGGCGGCATCGGCATTCCAGGCCTATATGTTACAGGGGATCCCGGAGCGGTCGATGAGGCGGCCAAAAAAGGAAGCCTGAGCATCCGTCTGGGATTGGGCTGGGCAAAGTCCCATAGCTTTCATACCGGACAGTGCCCCGTGATGAAATACCACCGGCAACTGATGCAGGCCATTTTGTACGACAAGGTGCAGATTGCCAAAGCCGTAAATGTACAAATCATATCGCTGAAGGAATCCGTGCAGGGATACAAAGATTTTGATGGCGGTGCCGCCAAGAAATTTGTAATCGACCCCCATGGATTAATCCCAAATTGATCAAATCGCCTACCGGGCTGCGTTGCGCCTGGTAGGTTTTTTTATCTTTTTACAAACAGGATAGCTCAGGTGATTTTTTGGATCCGGGATTTCGAACCCAATAACCCAATAAGCGGCCAGTTATACCCATGCGCTGTGCTTCCTATTAAATTGTAACCAAATTGAGTTACTTTAGCACGAAAACCGACCGAGAGGAAGTTATGAAAACACGATTACTCCTAACCAGCCTGATGTTAGGCACCCTCACTTTTTTCGCTTGTGAAAATCGGGAGGCAAAAAAGGAAAAACTCAATGTGCTTTTTATTGCCGTAGACGATTTACGTCCGGAATTGGGTTGCTATGGCGTTGATTACGTGCACAGCCCAAATATTGACAAGCTGGCATCGGAAGGACGTATGTTTACCAACCACTTTGTCCACGCGGCAGCATGCGGGCCATCCCGGTCCACCCTACTTTCCGGAATACGGACCACAGACTGGGACATTTTCAAATCCATCCGGGAATCCGGATCGAAACCGGCCAACATTTTTTCCCTGCCCCAGCTCTTTAAAGAAAACGGGTACCAAACCATTGGTATCGGTAAGATTTCCCACCAGCCCGGTGGCGTGATGGATTCACTACAAACCCTACACGAGGTCCCCTACAGCTGGGATGAATCCTATGCGCCCGTCGGCGAATGGAGGGAACCTTGGAGTGCGTTTTTCTCCTATGCCGGAGGGAAAGCGCGAACAAGCTATTACAACCGCCCAACCAACCGCAGCCTGCCCCCCTTCGAGGCTGCGGAGGTCGACGACGAGGGCTATGCGGATGGGCATAATGCTGCAGCAGCCATCCAGCAACTGCAGCAACTCAAGGATTCCACGTTTTTTCTGGCCGTGGGATTCTATAAACCCCACCTACCCTTTAATGCACCCAAACACTATTGGGACTTGTACGATCCCGAAAACATCCCCGCTTCCGAGTACCAGGAAATGCCGGAAAATGTCCCCTCCGACCTAAGCCTTCATTACGGCCGCGACAGCTACGAACCACGGGGAACTTACACCTGGCCAGGCGATACCCTTGGCTGGAAGATCACGCCAGAACGTGAAAAAATCCTTAAACACGGATACCTGGCAGCGGTTAGCTACGTCGATGCACAGATAGGTAAAGTCCTAGATGAGTTGACACGGCTGGGACTGGATGAAAACACCATTGTGGTTTTGTGGGGGGATCATGGCTGGCACCTGGGCGATTATGGCATCTGGGGCAAGCATACCAATTTCGATATCGCCCTCAATAGCCCGCTCATTGTCAGGCAGCCCGGGATGACACAACCCGGTGTGGCAGCTCATGGGCTGGTGGAGACCGTGGACATATTCCCTACACTTGCCGATTTGTGCGGAATTCCGGCCCCTGTGCATCTGGAGGGAAAAAGCTTCAAATCCGCTATGAAAAACCCGGAGGCCCCGCTCAAGGAGTACGTGGTTGGAGAGCGAGATGCCTGGGGGGTGCTAGGAAAAACGGTGCGCACCCGGGAACACCGATTGATGGTATGGATCGACAAAGACAGTGGTGACACCCTGGAAATCAATCTGTTTGATAATCGGGAGCAACCCCTTCCCTATCAAAATATCCGGGAAGACCACCCGCAACTTGTTACAGACCTGAAGAAAAAACTGGCAGCCATCGAAGAGGAAAAATCGGATTTTTTCTCCGGGCTATAAACAGGTCGGAATTCAATCCAATAGGGAAGGGTCACCCAATTTTCCCATAAAAAGGATGGCACCACTGTGGTTTTCCTGAATAAAAAATACAAACGGTTTATCCAGCTTATACTCTGAAAAAGAGGATCCTCCGCCAGCACTTGTTTCTCTAATTTCCACAATGGTAGCGGCTGCCGCTTCGCTTCCTTTTTCGTCCACTTCAATCAAGGCCTCGTGGATCACCCGACTGATTTTCAACGGTGCGGTAGTATTGGCAAACAAACGAGTAAAATTACCTGGATGGTTTTGAAAAGGAAGTGTAAGCCCCATGCTTATCAGGTCTTCTTTCAGATTATCCACTTTATAGCGCATTTTGAATTTCGGCATGTGTAACAGGAAATTCCTTTCCCTGGCATCTTCCCGGAACTGCTCCAACATCTCCAGGTCCAGCCCTTCCAGCTTTTCTTGCAATCCTTCATCCGATGTCAAAATCCCCAGGCTATACTGCCCGGTACTGTATGGAATTTCCAGGTAGTCCAAGCCATGTTCCGTATAGAATTTCAGGGTAGTGGCCTCAGCCAACTGCATCATATCGACCTGCACCTCGGACCCATCGGATCTGGTGAAAGGAGCTTCTTTGGTTAACCTGTCATCAAAGCGGTACTTCCAGTCTGCTTTAAAGTAGATGGCATTGACCAGGTACATGACCGCACTGGCCGGTACCTGATCCAGCATATCCTTGATCAGACCTTCCGTATTCGTTTCAATCCACTGATTGATGATGTCGGCTGCCTGCGGATTGGACATGTCCAGAGAAGCTAATTCGGCATCATAGGCTTCTCGTAGGCTACTGGCAAAACCTTCATTAAGGGCATACCCTTGCTTGTACCAAATGGCATTAGCTATGGATAAACGGACCTTTGGATCCAATTCCATCAAAAATCGGGTAAGGGTACCGGCCGCCTCGTTTGCCTCCTCCATGTCTAACCCTTCAAAATGGAGCACTTGCCTGAATTGTTCCAAGGTCTCCCCCTCATTCCCGTTCATCGCCATGGCAAGTGCCAGGTGAATGCTGTACGGACTGAAAAATTGGTTGGGCCCTTCCCTGCTTTGTAGCTGCTGAAAGAGGTCCATTGCAAAAGCAGCACTGCTGTTAACCAGAGAATTCTCTGCCAGTTGAAGGGTCCGTATCCTGGGTTCCAATGGTTCATCCTCCCCGGTCAACCCATTACAAGACCAAAACAACCAACAAAGCGAAGCGAAAAGAAAGCAATAATTTTTCATGACTACATACGGTTTTGGTTATTACCTTAAATCCACTACCTAATTCTATATTCAATCGATAAAGAAAGGGTTAAACCTGTCAGGATTGTGGATACAAGTATTACCTAGACGCAGAACTAACACCATGTGCTACAATGCTTACCGGAAAAAGTAACTTTCTTTGTCAAGCTTTTCCAGGAGAGGTAGAATTGTATGAGTGAATCACGAAAATCTTGTCTTTTTTTGAAAGCCCTAACGGTCCTAAGACTCCGAAGGCTTCACGGTTAGCTCGATGGATTTATTCATGAGTTTTTCAGCCATCCACCTTAAAAATAACCAGACCAAAAAAAATCCTACTGCATCAGTCAACCCGTTGAGCATGATAAAATCAAGCTGCTCATGCCAATCCAGGTGCCGCTGATGGAGGAACCAATCGTAAATCCCCGTACCCAAAGAAAAGAGGACCAAAACCCAAAGGATAGTACTGATAGCTGGCCAATAAGGTAACTTTCCGGTATTAAATTTAAAATGCATCATTTTGTCATCCATTTAGTTGGATACAAAATAAAGGATGCCCATTGACTCCTGCATTGACCTATGTTAAGTTTGATTTGAAACTTTACCCTATAGCTTACGGATCCCACCAGTAAATTGGTAAGATCCGTGCAGCTGTTACGAGGGATGGTATTTCGGGAAAGTCAACTAGCTAATTCAACAAAGCGGGGTTTCCCAATTTTCCCATAAAAACGATGATGCCGCTGTGCTTGTCCTGGATTAAGAAAACAAAGGGCACAAGTCAGATGGAGTTCTCTGTTCATCACTAGCCGGATTTGGTTTCTTTGCCCATACGTAGAAAAGCAGGAAAATGTGATCAGTCCAACCCTATTTTTTAAGATTTAAATACAGCAATGAGGCCTATCGGGAATTACCTTTCAAGTAGGAATTTGATCAGCCATAATTTTTTTTTACAAAAAAACCAATCATCTAATCTATTCGTATAGTTTATAATATAACACTATCCCCTAAACCATTGGAAACCATGAAACCTCGGCTATTCTTATTCGTCCTCCTCTCCATCTCCTTTACCATTCAGAAAGGGAATGCGCAGCAATTATTGGGTGGCATTCATCTGAAATCAGGTATTCCCACCGGAACATTCGACAGTGAGTCAGGGATAAGTGTTATACCGGAATTCCAGCAGGGATACGTTTCTGGAGCTAAAAGTGAATTATGTGAATTCGGGGGAAATAAATTACCTAACCAGAGACAGTGCTACGTATACTGAGCAGGGAGATTTAATGCTCGCTCCTATTAGGTCAGGGTTCTCGCTTATTCAGCCTTCTCTGGCATTGAGATTCCAATTTAACTGAATTCACGCCCAGGCGCCTATTGGCAGTGCCGGGTGTACTGTAGTCCGGGAATTCGAATAGAAGGCTTCCCTTCTTTTCACCGCATGGCATTTGGATTTTTGAGGATTTATTAGAAGATTATACGAAATTTATCCAAATAACCCATGCAACGAAGACAGTTTTTAAAACTGGGTTCCCTGGGGACCATGGCCACCTTGTCTGGCCTTCCCTTTGTATCCCAGGCCCGCTCTGATTTTAAAATTAAAAAAATCCGCTACTACGCTGCCCCCGGTTACAACAAACCGTTATTTAATCAGGCAAGAGGCATCGTGGAAGTAGAAACCGACTCCGGCCTGATAGGTATTGGGGAAGGCGGTACTCCTGATATGGTACGGCAATGTGCAGAAATGCTGATCGGCGAAGATCCCTTCCGCATCGAACACCTCTGGCAATACCTATACCGGGGCATGTTCTACCCACCGGGAAAAGAAAAACTGCACGGACTGGGTGCCATTGAAATGGCCCTATGGGACTTGAAAGGTAAGGCCTTGGATGTTCCCGTCTACGAACTACTGGGCGGAAAAACCCGAAATTACGTGGAATGTTATGCTACGGGTTTTCGAAGATCCAATGCCCCTACCATGGAAGGAAGAGCACAGGACTGCCTGGAAGCGGGCCTCAGGTGCTACCGCATCGGGCCTACCGGAGGTAATGGAGAACTGCCCTTTGATTTCTACGAACACAGCAAAAAGACCATCGCCCTCTGTGAGCAACTGGACAAGGCAGTCGGAGGCAACGGCAACTGGGCGGTGGACCTGCACACCCGGTTTGATACCCCGGAAGCCATCAAAATCTGCGATGCCCTGGAAGAATTGGAGCCCTATTTTGTGGAAGACATCATCCGATCGGAGAACCCGGAAGTGTACCGGACCATCCGTAACATGACCAAAGTGCCCATTGCAGTGGGCGAACAATTTGGCGACCGCTGGGACAGCAATGTACTGATGGAAAACCACCTGATCGATTACAGCCGGGTGACGCTTCCCAATACCGGTGGCATTACAGAGCTGAAAAAAATCATCGCCAT
>JAWLFL010000038.1:0-26573 GCA_041685605.1 Cyclobacterium sp.
ATTCAAATATGGAGAGACTCTTATACCTTTTTTCCATAAAATCTATGTTTAAAAGCAATGTAGCTATATTTTTAGTATTTACAAAACGCCTAATTCAATCTTATTTAATATTGCTTTTATGTCTTTTTGAATTGGGTAAATATTGCCAGGTATATTGCTTTCCAGTGTAGGAGTAGTAGAATATATTGCTTGACCACGATTATCCTGACGATGCAACTCCCCAGCCATATTATGGATACCTACCTCATGAACAATTACTTCTTCAGGTGAAAGTCCACCAGCAAACCCAGGGTTAAGTGTAATTTGTAGATCTGATCCCGCTCCAGTTCCTGCTCGGGCACCAACACCAGATCTTAAATTGCCCTCTGCATCTTTAAACGGTGAATTGGAGGTATATACTTTACTGATTCTACCTCCATCACCTCCAAAAGTAGCGTCAAGATTTGAAGGGTCAACAACGTCAACATTCACGTCATACACCACATTTATTTTGTATCCTCCATTCTTTTTCCATTCCCGCTTTTTTGAAAAATTTAACGGCTTTCCATTCACCGGCATCTCTGAAGTATATAATGTAGTGTTCCCTTTGCTGAATAACTTATTAACCCTTGTCTTATCTATTTGACCATAGATTGCGGGAAGGTTAGGGGTATTTGCAATTTGAATATCTTTTTTTATTGTAATTTGAGCTGTTCTTGTTTCTGAATTGACATTTGTCATTATCAGTTTTTCAAGGCCTTCCAAATCAATGCTTCTAATTACATCATTTTCTGCAAAGGCATACGGACTGTTCCAAGGAAAGTCTCTTGCCAACGGATCCACACTCAAAAACTTGGCTATGGAGGGGTTATAGATCCTGAACCCATAGTCATAATGGCTCTGTCCGCCCCATTCACCGGATGAATCCTCTTCCTTGCCATTAAACCCATAACGATACTTTCACCATTCTCCCCGGTCGTACCGCTGCGTTTTACTCTAAATTTGCCACGGGCTTCACCTCCACATTAAGGGAATCAATCACATTGACTTCATACCCCAAATTGATTTCAACCTGACTAACCTCTTCATTAAACGCTGCGGCCCCTTCCGGACTGATTTGGGTCTCCCAGGCGTAAAGACGCCTCAGATTGGGAAGCCCGGCCAGATGCTCCAGGCCAGCATCACTGACTTCGGTCCCATATAGGTTTAGGGATTCCAGGTATTCCAGTTCCGATAAATGAGCCAAGCCAGCATCCGTAATGCTTGTTTTTTCTACTCGTAGCCTAGTAAGGTTTGTCATTTTCCCCACTGCGACCAACCCCTCATCCGTCAACGGCGTGTCCTTGACATCCAGCCAGGTGATTTGCTCGGGGAAGTCGGTCGCCAACCGCTGCAATACTACATCGACGGAATCCTTTGCAGACAAGGTCACCTGCAGCCAGTTGGAATCGTTGGAAAGGGACTTCACCGCAATTCCCTGCTCGGTATAGCCTTTTAATTTTTCCGGATCCGGAGGGGTGGTTCCTTCTGCCAGCAAAATCTCCACTTCGGACTTATTCGCATTGGGATCGGTAAGGGTTAGCAATACGGATTGTATCTCCTGATTCGCTTCGAGTTCGGGCACTTTCTTATCGAAGGGAGCTCCTTCGTTGATCCACCATTCCAGTAGCAATACTTGTTCGTCCGATAATTGGGATTTGCCTTTCGGAGGCATGTGGTCATCGTGATTTTGGTCCAGGTGAATCCGTTTGATCATTTCGCTTTCGGCCGCATTTCCTACCTGAAAGATGGGGCCATTTTCCCCTCCTTTCATCAGGGCTTCTCTCGTATGCATTTGCAAATCACCCTTCTTCTTGCTGGCGTTGTGACAGGAATTGCAGCGAATTTCCATGATGGGATGAATAATTTCGGTATACACCACGGCCTCATCCAGATTTTCTATTAACTGGGGTCCTTTTTGCTCTACCGGCATTCCAGCGAGCTGTTTTATTCCATCGGGTAGGTATTGGGTCAGGTAATTTGCCCCGTGGGTCAGGGATCCGCCGTAATGACCCGCCACGGCTAAGAATACCATCATCAGGGAGAAGGAGCCCAGGTAAGCCCGGTTAAATTTCAGCGTTGCCTTTTTCTGCTTTTGGCCGTACAGCCACCAGGTACCGAAGGCAAAGAGCACCAACAGGATTCCGGACCACTGATGGATAAACAGTAAATCTTCTCCATAGTCTCCTGCCTGCGCCAGCATCAAGCCCAGTACGGCTGTCACCAGAGCGGAAAGGGCTCCCAACCCCAGCACAAAGCCTATCGCCGGCTTCAGGTAGGCAAACTTTTCCCTGCGGGAAAGAAATTCCATAAGGAATCCCAGTGCTAAAAAGCCAATGGGAAGGTGTAAAAACAAAGGGTGAAACCTTCCGAAGAAGATGATGATGTCTGATGATAGCTCCATGTAATTTATGCGAATAATTTATGTATTACTTTTCCTGACACGTCCGTCAACCTAAAATCCCTTCCCTGGGCAAAATAGGTAAATTTTTCGTGATCCATACCCATCAGATGCAAAATACTTGCCTGTAAATCATGGACATGCACTTTATCTTTTATACCATAATAGCCTATTTCATCGGTTTCGCCATACGTCAACCCTCCTTTTACGCCTCCACCGGCCATCCAAATCGGAAAAGCTTCTGTGTGGTGATCCCTTCCTTTAAAAGGCCATTCCATGCCTCCCCGGTTTTCCTGCATGGGGGTACGGCCAAATTCTCCTCCCCATACCACCAGCGTCTCGTCCAGCAAGCCCCGCTGCTTTAAATCCTTGACCAATGCCGTCATGGCCTGGTCTACGGGCTTGCACTTAATGGGTAATCCCTCGTCCAGGGATTCGCGTTCTGCTACCCCGTGCATGTCCCAGCCCCAATCAAATAACTGCACAAAGCGAACGCCTTTCTCTACCAGCCTTCTGGATAACAGGCAGTTGTTGGCAAAAGAGGTCTTGCCCGGCTCCGTACCATACATCTCGTGTATATAATCCGGCTCATCCTTTATATCCATCACATCAGGTACCGAAGTTTGCATGCGGTAGGCCATTTCGTATTGGGAGATACGGGTCAGGGTCTCCGGATCGCCAAATTCCTGGTGTTCTTTCTCATTAATCCGGTTAATGGCATCAATGGTCTGCTTGCGCAAGGACCCATCCATGCCGGAAGGATTGGAAACATAAAGGACCGGGTCACCTTCGGACCGACATTGGACTCCCTGGTACACGGAAGGTAAAAAGCCACTGCCCCAGACGGATTTGCCCGCGTCGGGTGTATTTCCTCCGGATACCAACACCATAAAACCCGGCAAATCTTCGTTTTCAGACCCCAGCCCATAGGTTACCCAGCTTCCCATACTCGGCCGGCCCAATCTTGGTGAGCCCGTCTGCAACAGCAATTGTGCCGGCGCGTGGTTAAACTCATCCGTGTGCATGGTTTTGATCAAGGCCACATCATCCACAATCGTTGAGAAATGGGGTAAATTATCGGACACCATCATTCCGGATTCTCCCCTGGGCCTGAAAACAGCCTGAGGCCCCAGCATTTTGGGTACGCCCTGAATAAAGGCAAACTTTTTCCCCTCCAAAAGCGATTGAGGACAGTCCTTTCCATCCAGTTTTGCCAGTTCCGGTTTGTAATCAAACAATTCCAACTGCGACGGCGCACCAGCCATGTGCAGGTAAATGATGCGTTTTGCCTTTGGAGCAAAGTGGGGTACCTGCCGGAGCAGGCTATCCACCTGTGATTCCACGCCCTGCACCTCCCCGGACTTCTGGCAACCCATCATGCCACCAAGGGCCAATGCCCCTAATCCGGTGGTGCATTGTTTCAGAAAGTGCCTGCGAGTTTTACTTTGCAGGTATCGGTATCGTTGTTCGTCGGCTAAACTGATTCGCTTACTCATGACTTCATTAGAAATTCGTCCAGATTCATAACGGCATTTGCCATCACGGTGTATACAGCCAAATTTTTATTTTCCTCTCCTACCAACTGGCAAATGGCATCGGGCTGGGTTTCAAAATAGGTTTCGGTTTGGCGAAGCAACCTACGCAAATCTCCCAATTTATCGGGGTCGATCCCTCTCCTCATGGCCAGACTATACAACAAGGCAAGTCGTTCCTCGTCCTCAGAGTAATTCTCTAGCACTTTTCGCCCCAATGCGACTGCAGCCTCCAGGTAAACCGGATCATTTAATGTTACCAGGGCCTGAAGTGGTGTATTGGTAGCGATACGTTTAGGCAGGCAAAATTCCCTACTTGGCGCATCAAATGCAATAATGGAAGGATAAGGACTGGTTCGCCTCCAAAAGGTATATAGTGCTCTGCGGTGCTTATCTTCCCCTTTGCTGGTGAGCCACTCGTCGCCACTATATACCACCTGCCAGATGCCGTCAGGCTGCTCGGGCATCACGCTGGGTCCCCCCATTTTTTCGCTCAACAGACCGGATACGGCCAGTGCCTGATCCCTTATCTGCTCGGCGGTCAACCTAAGTCGGGGACCTCTCGCCAGCCACTCGTTTAAGGGATCCGGGTCTTCCTTTGGATCTTTAAAATGGGAGGATTGACGGTAGGTAGCCGACATCAGTATTTCCTTGAGTAGTTTTTTGATATCCCAGTCCAAGTCTTGGGAAAACCGCAAGGCCAGCCAATCCAACAATTCAGGATGGGTAGGGGCATATCCCTGCGAACCAAAATCCTCCATCGAAGAGACCAAACCCCTACCGAACAATTGTTCCCAGAGTCTATTGACCATTACCCGCGCTGTTAGCGGATTATCCGGACTAAAAAGCCACTGACTAAATCCAAGGCGGTCCGGATCATAGTTTCCGTCAAAGGGATTCCAAATGGCAGGGACTCCCGGAGAAACTAGCTCACCCGGAACCATCCAGCTTCCTTTTTCAAATACCCGGCTTTCACGCTGGTAACGCGCCGGCAGGGAAACCATTACAGGTGTCGTTTCTTTTTCCGCTTCCGAATTATAAAGTTCCTGAAATGCCTGCGCTACCTCCTCGTATCCTTCCTGCTCCTCCCCGGGAAGTGCATGGTGCAATAGGACCCATTCAAAGGTACAGGTGAGCTCCTCTCCGTCTACTCCTTCATAGGCCAGGTACAAATCATGCGTTCCCTTCGTCGGTTTTACCGGGATGGATATCACCTCCATCACCGAATACGTTTCATCCTCTTTGGTTTCTTCGTTAAACCGTGTTTTGGTTTTAGGCTGCACATTCCAGGATCCAATTTCCCTTCCGTTCAGGCTGTCCAGCCGAAAGCTAATTTTCCCTTTCCCTTTTTCAGCTCTAACCTTAAACAGGATCCGGTCCTCGCCAACAAAGGGTATATTCCGGGTCCTCGAATAAATATCAGGCTCCACTTTAAAGGTGGCCGTACCTTTCACGGGAATCCCCTTGTCCATTTGTTCAAAATAATGGGGATGGATCTTCGCTTCTCCCAAACGGATCAGCCGGGTAAAGTAATCCGGATGCTGTTCCTGTTGTTGACTTCCTTCTTGACTGACCCAGGTTTGAATTCTTTTTAACTTTTCCTGGTCTTCTTCCGACTTAAAATCGATCAGGACCGGAGCCTCGCTGGGAATATCTGCATCGGCAGTCTGATTGAAAAATGCCAGACTACGGTAATAATCTTCGTGTCGAATCGGATCATAAGGATGGCTGTGACATTGCACGCATTCCATCGTTGTTCCCTGTATTACGGACCAAGTAGTATTTACCCTGTCCAGCACTGCTGCGACACGAAACTCTTCGTTATCGGTCCCACCTTCATCATTATTCATGGTATTGCGATGAAATGCAGTGGCGATGTAGTTTTCGTCGGTAGGATGGGGTAATAAGTCTCCTGCAAGCTGTTCGGTTACAAACTGATCGTAAGGCATGTTATCATTAAATGCCTGGATCAGCCAATCCCTGTATTTCCAGATCTTTCGGGGCCGATCTGCCTCGTATCCCTTGGAATCTGCATACCTGGCCAAATCCATCCACATAGCCGCCCATTTTTCTCCGTAGGCAGGGGAATCCAAGAATTGATCCACCCATTTTTCATAGGCATTTTCCGAACTGTCGACCAAATAAGCCTGAACCTCATCCAAATCGGGAGGCAAGCCCCGGGTATCAAAGCTAAGCCTTCGAATCAGTGAATACCGGTCCGATAAGGGGTTGGGTTGTAATTCCTTCTCCTCCAGCGTCTGCATGACAAATCGATCGATATCATTGATTATCCAGGGGTTATCCCTGTCCGGTACTTCCTGCGCCAGTGGTGGTTTGTAAGCCCAATGGTCATCCCAGACCGCACCCTGATTGATCCATTTGGTAAACAATTCGATTTCCTCTTCGGAGAGGGGTTCTTCTTCCAACGGCATCCGGTATTCCGGATCCGCGTGGTTAATCCGATTGATAAGTTCACTTTTCCAGACATTTCCCGGTACAATGGCTCGCTTACCCGATTCGTTGACAGCCAGGGCTTCTTCTTCGAAAAGTAGGCTGAAGCCACCTGATTTTTTTACGCCTCCGTGGCAGGCGATGCATTTGTTGTTGACTATGGGACGGATGTCACGGTTGTAATCGATCCTTTCTCCCAACACAATCCCTGGAACGATTCGGTGCTTGTTTTCAAAGGGGACCACGCGCAGTAACCAAACCAGAAGGCCTAGCAGAAATAGCACGGAGAAGGTATAGGTAATGTACTTTTTTTGGGTGCGCATACAAGTATTGCCAACAGTGTCAATATCCGAAACAAAGTAATTAAAAATCGCCTGAATTCAAACCTTACCCTTACCGACGGTCCATTTTATGCTATTTTCGGCGCAACAACCGAATCAACTCTAGTCTTCCTGGCACAGCAAAGCGGCTTGCCGGTTACCCAAACACCTTTTTACGTTTAATGCGGAGCAAATAAAAAAAGGTAAGCGCATGAGCACCTACCTTTTCCAAAAAGAATAATTAAAAAATCACCAACTTACTCTTTAATGTATTGCCTCATCAAACTGCCGGTGGAACTATTGGCAGCCTGAATAAATTCTCTCAAGTGTTTTTGTTTTTCATCTTCTTGTAAGATCGTGCGGTTTTCCCCGGAGTGGTGAACAGGCTCATTCGCAAGGGACGAATGGCTCCTCTCCCCCGAATGCGGTATCTCATGCCGCTCACAAGTCAGGCATACCAACAAAACCAGAAAAACATCAGGCAAAAACAACCATTTACTTTTCATCGTTAAATCGTTTGGCTTTTTACCCTATACGTACGGTTCAGAAAAAGTGTCCTGAAAAACGTAAAAAATTTATTCCCTTTTCTTTACGATTTCCATGTCAGGTAGTTTAGGGGTCTCCATTCCCACTCCTAAATAAAAATCCGTGTGAGGAGGTTGGTTGTATCCTACGTTTTGCCAGGCGATACTGAGACGGTATTGGGGGTTGTGCATCAGCGTCCTAAACCGGTGCGAGGTAGCTTTCGTAGTGGTATAAATTCTCAATGACTGGTTATCCTCCGTTCTGAAGATCACTTCCTCCCGCCAATCTCCAAACAAATCAGCGGAAAGCGCAGGGGACGCCTTGGAGCCGTTATTGGATTCAGATCCCGTCGCCGTCAATAAATTACGAAGCTTCTCCTCCTTGTAATCCCATTTATCAATGCGATTTTTATCCAGCAACTCCCTGAGTAAGTCCCCATCCCACCAAAGGACAAAATTGATGCTATTCGGTTTTTTCCCAATTTCTTCTCCCTGAAAATTGTACAATCCTTCGGCTCCGTTCCACCAAAATTCGGCACCCTCATGACGGGGATCAATATCGGCCGCCAGCCCCCTTCCTACGTCTGTTCCCTCCGCGGCACCCCAAAGAATCTGCCCCGTTCTGGCATTGAAAAGTGCTGCCCCAAATCCGGTCTCGTTGGTTTCGTTTTCATGAATTCCCCAAACCAGCTGATCCGGGTAGTCCGGGTGAAAATGGCTGACGTGCAGGGCATCGCCATGCCTAAGACCCGTGCTGTAAATACCCCTACCATCATCGTCTATGGCCATCGCCCCGTAGACTATTTCATCCTTCCCATCTCCGTCAATATCATTGATGCTTAGACTGTGATTTCCTTGTCCCGAATAGGGATTTTCCCGGCCCTCCGAATCAAATACCCATCGCGATTGAAGGGTTTCCCCATCGAAATCCCAGGCAGCAACCACTGATCTGCCGTAGTACCCCCGGGCCAATAGCAAAGAGGGTTTTCTACCGTCCAAATAGGCAATGCCCGCCAGAAAGCGGTCCACCCGGTTTCCATTACAATCATTGCCGCCATTTCCACCTTCGCCTCCCCAGCCACACAGATCGCCTCTGCCTGGAATATAAGCCACTGTGGACAAGGCCTGTCCCGTCTGCCCGGAGAAAACCGTCAAATATTCCGGGCCGTCCAGAATTTTCCCCTCTTCATTTCTCCAATCTTTGCTAGCATTTCCTATTACCGTTCCTAATCCGTCCTTACTGCCATCAGCCGTTTTACAGGCTATTTCAGCAATTCCATCCCCATCCAGATCGTATACCATAAATTGGGTGTAATGAGCTCCCTCCCGAATATTTATTCCCAAATTGATCTCCCACAACCGCTTTCCTTCGAGGGTATAGGCCTGTAGTATGGGTGGATCGGTAACCCCATTCTGAGAATTGTCTTTGGATCTGCCGGTCATGTGCACCACCAATTCATACCGACCATCACCGGTCAAATCGCCGACGGAAGTATCGTTAGGCCGGTAGCCGTCCGGCGTTTGCAGGGGAACTTCCCAAAATTCCTGTTCCCAAACCGGTGTTGGTGTGCTAGGGCCTTCACTTGCATTACTAACCGAATACCGGGGATGTTGGCTTAGATCGACTTCCGGATCGTAAAAGTTGGTGGTCTGATTTAAGGGGACATCGTTGATTTTTTCGGCAGGTTTCCCTTTGTATTCCCTGTACAGGTCAAAACCAGTATCTACGGGCTCGTCGCCCAACAAGCGCCAGCTCAGAAAAACACCCCCATTTCCGTCTTTGAGGGCGACCAATCCACGGTCGAGGTACTCCATTTGCCGCTGTCCAAAAAGAGAAATACTTAGCGTGCTAACCAGAAGGAAGCAGGTGATCCGGAATCCATTTTCAGGGGTCATTATTTTTTGTTTAAGGTCCTATTTTCCCGCCTTGGGGTAATCATTCGAATATAAGGTAATAACCGTGATATTCGGAATGAAATCTGACCAATGGTCCCCTCCGGGAACCCTGTACCCTGACTGCTTTACAGTTCGTTGAAATTGACGATGGCAAATCTTTACCCAGTCCGCTATTGCGGATACACATTACAGGAAACAGGGGTTTACACGCTACCATCAAAATACTATTTGGATTGAAATGTAGTGTGTAACCTTTACTATTATGTAAATTACTTTTTTTTGTCACGCAACCATTTAATTCCCCTTGGTGTATAGACGAATACCAACCCGACAACCCCAGCGAATGTGGAAAAATACTTGTCAAATAAGCTTATAAACGGAATTTCCAAAGCAGACCGAAAGAGTCAGGAAGAGCTGTATAAGCAGTTTTACAGCTATGGAATGAGTGTTTGTCTCCGGTATGCCGCAAACAGGGAAGAAAGTGTGGAAATACTTCACGACGGCTATTTGAAGGTATTTCACCATTTTGATCGATACGATCCCAAGCGTCCTTTTACCCTTTGGTTTAGAAGAATACTGATAAACGGGGCCATCAATTACTACAAAAAAAATCAAAACCATTCCCAGAATATAGGTCTGGAGAATGTTTCGGAAATCCCGGATCTTGGCAAAAACGCCGCCGATGATCTGAAGTATATGGAAATGATTCAACTAATACAAGCGCTACCGATGCAGTATAGAACGGTATTTAATTTATATGCGATTGAAGGATACGATCACCGGGAAATTTCGGAATTGCTAGGCATTTCCGTAGGCACTTCAAAATCCAACCTCCACCGGGCTAGACAAAAGTTGAGGGCCATGTTAACTGTTAGAAATCATGAAGAAGCAGGTATCAAAAATGAGTGATAAAGAGCTGGATGATTTCTTTAAAAAATTATCCTCAGACCCTGAAGTTCCCTATGATCCTCAGGATTGGGAAAGGTTTGAAAAAAGATTAACGACAAACCAGGTGGCCCAGCCCGTCAATGGATTTAAATGGTTCTTGCTGGGGTCCCTTATATTAATCAGCCTTATTTTCACTGTCTGGATGACGGCTTCAGATAGTTCGTCTCCGTTCGGAGATAAAGATGCCTTTCATCCTGCTCCCTCCTCCATGCTAACGGAATTAGATTCGTTTGATGAAATGGAAGTACAAATCCCAGCTAGAAAAAATCCCTCCATTGCTTCTCCTAAGAACGAGCCTGTAAAGGCGATGGATACCGCTACAATACACCTAAACCAACCCCCAACGTCGACTGCTCTTCCGCAGGAAGACCTGGCAAACAAGCGATCTCGAATGCCTCATCTAAAATGGGGTCCTGATTCAAAATGGAGCCTTTTCCAGGATTTTAACCGCATTTTGTCCATAGAACAAAACACAGGCCTCCATGAAAGTTCCCTGATTCAGGCTGATCGGATCCCCTCTCCGTCACAACAGAATCGAATCGCCCTTGGGATCATGGTTGCTCCTGATATCAGTGCGATTCATTTTGACCATTTTCCCTCGTCCGGCAAAAGCATCGGATTCAGACTGGAGTATTTCATTAATAACCGCTGGAGCTTCTCCATTGGAGCTGTTCATGGCCAAAAAAAGTATCGTGAAGGACCGGGATACTGGGAGGGTTACGACTCTGTTCATCAGGCACTAATTGGAGATTGCCGACTTATTGAAACCCCGGTAAACCTTAGATTTTATCCCATCAGCGGATCAAAGGACCGTTGGTTTATCAGCTCAGGTTTGTCCTCTTATTTCATGTTGAAGGAGAAATATTCGCTGGTCTATGAAAACTATAGTGGAAATCGCTACACCGAGGAAATGGAAATCAATAATAGCAACCAACATGTCTTCGGGGTGTGGAATATGGGATTGGGCTACGAGCGGAAAATAGGTCAAAAATTCACCATACAAGCCGAGCCATATATCCGGATGCCGCTGGTGGGTATTGGAGCGGGCAATCTCGACTTAAAAAGCATGGGCATTTTCTTCGGCATCAACTATTACCCATCAAATCAAATCTTAAAATTTTAAACAATAGAAATCATGAAAACGGTACAAGCAAACATAATCCTGTTATTCGTTATTGCGCTATTTGCAATGGCATGTGAGAAGGAGGATGAAAGTCCTCGGGTAATCCAGAAAGAGTATGTATTGAATTCGGTGTCGGATCCTTCCATTCAGGGGACCGTCACGTTCACCAAAGAAAGCGAGACCAGTACTCTGATCCGAATTGAGCTGGAGGGAACAGAAGCCGATAACATGCACCCTGCCCATGTTCATCGCAATGCGGCCAGTGATGGAGGAGGAATTGCCATTGGATTAAATGATGTCGCAGGTGCAACAGGCATTAGCGAAACGGAGGTCACTCAAATGGGGGACGGAACGCCGATTACTTATGAAGAGCTCTTGAATTTTGACGGCCATGTTAACGTACACCTAAGTGCTACCTCCATGTCAACCTTAATTGCTCGTGGCGATATTGGTAGCAATAGTCAGGCAAACAATGATTCTAACCCTAATAATACCCCTAATGATGACTATTAAAAACTATCTTTTCCCGTGTTTCCTGGTAATTCTTTCGTATTCTTTTCAAGCCTGTACGAATGAAAATGAGGAGGATATAGAACCTGATGACGAAGAGGAGCGGTGTGTCGAATCGGTATCCCTTTCAAATGACATCATTCCGATTATCAATCAAAACTGTGCCAGTTCAGGATGCCATGTGTCAGGAACCAATCGCGTAGACCTATCACTCAAAGAAAATATTCTTCAACACGCAGAGCAGATCAAAGACTTTACCCAAAGTGATTACATGCCGCCGGAGGGGTCCGGAAAACAACTTAGCGAATCTCAAAAAGAAAGCATCTTTTGTTGGGTAGATCAAGGTGCCCTGGACAATTAACCTTCTATGAAAAATATAATTTTAACAATCATTTGCCTGCTTACCCTGGCCACGGCCAGGGCGCAGGATTATAAAACGGAAACAGGAGAGGTAGTATTCTTTAGTAGTGCCCCTGTAGAGGACATTAAAGCAGAAAACAATGCGGTAACAGGCTTGTTCAACACGGAAACGGGAAGTCTTGCTTTCCTTGTCCCTATAAAAGCTTTTCGCTTTCCAAAATCCCTGATGCAGGAACACTTCAACGAAAAATTCATGGAGTCCGAAAAGTATCCCGAAGCTACATTCGACGGTAAACTATCCGGCTATAGCCAATCCGAAACCGGATCTCAGGATGCTCACGCAGAAGGAAAACTGACGATTCATGGTGTCACTGTCGATTACGGCATTTCGGGCACGCTTCTGATCGACGATGACCAGATTAAAATGGAAGCGGTGTTCCCGGTAAAGCTGGAAGACCATAATATTCAGATTCCATCCGTTCTCTTTTACAATATCGCAGAGGAGGTAGAAGTAACTGCCAATTTTGTATTTGAAGAAATAAAAAAATGACGCGAAAAGCCCTACTCCTTTTCTTTCTATTATCCAATTTTGTCCTTCCAGCAGGAGCCCAGGAGAATCTATTGGATCAACTGAAGTCAGAAAGTAAAGCCGATTCCGATTGGAAAAGCCCTACCTCTACGTTCAAAGCAGTTAGGCTAATCAATGGTCACACAGTGGAAACCCGAAGAAAAGGAAACCTGGAATTCCTGATTTCACATCGGTTTGGAAGAGTCAATACCGGAGCCTATCAATTTTTCGGTATGGACCAGGCAAACATGAGGTTGGGCCTGGACTATTCATTGGAGGATTGGCTTACGCTGGGGATAGGAAGAAATTCGTTTAACAAACTCTATGACGGATTCGTCAAAATCGGCATTCACCGCCAGGGTCAGTCTAAAACAAACCTTCCGATCTCCATTATCTGGGTCTCGAATACATCCATCAATACGCTACGCAGACCGGAGTTACCCATGAACCTGGAACGAAGGTTACGCTATTCCCATCAAATGCTTTTAGCGAGCAAATTGAATCAATTGGCTGCCATCCAGTTGATGCCTACCTACGTTCATCAAAACCTCGTTAGCGAAAGAAGTGGAGAAAATGGCCTTTTCGCTCTGGGAGCTGGTGCAAGCTATAGGGTTACCAGAAGCATTCACGTAACCATGGAATATTACCATCGTTTTACCAACGAGAATAACGGCAGCACCAATCCCCTTTCTTTTGGTGTGGATATCGAGACTGGGGGCCATGTTTTTCAGCTACACCTGACCAATAGCCAGCAAATGACAGAAACCGGCTTCCTTCCTTCCACTACGGGCGATTTTTTTAAGGGCGATATCCATTTTGGATTCAATATCACCAGAAATTTCCAGTTGACTAAACCTGACTAATTTTATTTTAGCATGGGTTTGGCCCGTTTGCAAAACTGAATGGACAGGCCCCAGGGGTCTCGCAGCATTAGCAAGCGGGTTCCGTCCTCTAAGGTATCATCACTTACCAGTTCCGCACCTGCTGCTACCAGGTGCTTTTTTTCCTCCTCCGGGTTTTCCGATACAAATGCCAGATGAAGCATCAATGGGTCTAACTTGGCATATTCCAACACAGGAGCTTTGGCATTTTGATAAAGTTCGATCATTACCTTGCCACTATCATCGGCCAAAAAGGTCATGAAAGGGGCGTTGGCCATTTTTTTAACCACCGTCAAGCCCAGGTTTTTCTCATACCAATCGGAAACGGCTTGTGGGTGCTGTACGTTTAATGCAATGTGTTCAATTTTCATACTCGTAAACTTGATTGATTAATCGGATGATTTTTATGACAAATACAAAAAACCCCTCCATAGGCCAATACGGCCAGCATGGAGCGGAAAAATTAATGATTTAAGCCCGATTTGGACTTGGCTTGATGCTGGTAAGGTCGGCTATCTTAACGGGGCCCTTGCTATTAATACTGTTTCTGGCTGCCACACCGATAAGTACGGACATGACACCATCTCTTATGCCTGCAGCATGTTTGTAGGGGTCTGCCGCTTCCGGGTTTTTGAAGATTTTGTCATGGAGTCTTTTATCTCCACCCCCGTGGCCACCGCGTTCACTTACCACTTGAATAATCTGGGGCTTTTCCCAGTTTTTATGTAATACCAGTGGCTCCCGGTGCATGTCTTCACTGGCATTCTGATTCATCTCGGCCGCATGCAGCGCTTCCTGGTCCATGGTTTCGTTACTCATAAACGGTATATCCAACCAGGCATCAATTCTACCCTTCTGCCCGTTGAAAGCGATCTTCCACCCTTCGTACGGACTGTAGGTCGTCAGTGAATAGTTCACCACGGCATTATTGGCATATTTGATATTGGCAGACATTTTATCATAGATATCTATTTCATGCCGATAGACGCAGCCATCCCGGAAATAACCATCGTGGTGCTCGTTTTCCGCATACAATTTCATATCCCTTGGGCTTTTGGTGATGTCCCAATAATAGGTGCAATCGTCTTTGTGGAGACAAGCGCGACAATTTTTACCCCTAAAAGGCCCGTTGCTGCCGTAGTGCTCCAAGTCCCCGTAAGCAAATACTTCGGAAGGGTCTGAATCCAGCCACCAGTTGAGAAGATCAAAATGATGTGTCGCCTTATGCACCCAAAGCGACCCGCCATTTTCGGTCACTCCATGCCAGCGGCGAAAATAGGAAGCACCGTGGTGAATGTTGAGGTACCAATGAAAATCGACCGAGGTAACTTCCCCAATTTCCTTATTTTGAAGCAGTTCTTTGATTTTGGTGATGTAAGGACTCCATCGGTAATTAAATCCTACAATCAGGTTTTTATTGGACTTTTCTTCTGCCTCAAGGATTTGCTGGCATTTGTTTTCGTCGGTGGTGAGCGGCTTTTCAGTAAGCACATCGCTTCCGGCTTCCAGTCCCTTGATTATAAATTCATGGTGCGTTGAATCCATGGTTGTCACGATCAGCAAATCCGGCTTGGTGCTGACCATCATCTCGTCAAAATCAACAAATGTGGGGCAATTCACTTTCATGTATTCCAGTGCATAATCCAACCGTCCGGGATTAATATCACTCAGCCCCACAAATTCCAGAATATCCGAGTATTGCTCAACCAGTCTTCTCCCCCAAAACGATGTCCCTCTTACTCCGGTTCCCACCAGTGCTACTCTAAGCTTTCTTTTCATCCCAAAGCCCGTGAGGGGCGTACTCACGGCTGTGCCAGCTGCCAGCAAACTTACGGCATGCAGAAAAGACCTTCTTGAAAATTTATTTTCCATGACTAATAATTGGTTAAGGTTTATTTTAAGAGCCTACCAGCTCGGTGCTATTGCGATCTGCGCAATCGATTGCATTATAAATAAAAATTAAGTAATTGACAACTGTTAACTTTCACACAGAAAAATACAGGCAGTTTCCCCACAAAAAGAAAAAATTATTTTATGTGGTTAATAATATATAAGTCTAATTCCAAAGGAATAAAATTCCGTTATTTTATATATTTCAAATTATATTCTTAAACTCATTCAGGTCACGGTGTTCCGCTTTCGTTCTTATTTATAATGATTATACATTGATTAAGACCATGCGAGTTTGGTTTGGTCAACATTACTCTTAAATTGCTTTTTCCAAGAATTTCCTGCCGCCAAAAGTTGACGGCAGTCTTTTTTCACCAATGTAACCATCTCCATGAAAAAACTTAAATGGGGCGTCTTAGGCGCTGCGAAAATAGCCCGGGAAAAAGTGATCCCTGCCATGCAAAACAGTGATCTTTACGAAATTTACGGACTGGCATCCAGAGACCCTGAACGAGCCAGGTCCGTGGCCAATGAGCTGGGAATTCCCAAAATTTACGGATCCTATGAGGAATTGATCCAGGATCCCGACATTGATGTCGTTTACAACCCGCTTCCCAACGACCTCCACGTGCCCTACACCCTCCAATGCATCAATGCCGGCAAGCACGTACTGTGTGAAAAGCCCCTGGCACTGGATGCAGCAGAAATTGATGAACTCATCAGTGCTCGGGATAAACAAGGCGTAAAAGTGGGGGAAGCGTTTATGGTCGCTTCCAATCCACAATGGATCAAAGCAAGGGAATTGGTACGAAAAGGGTATCTCGGGAAACTAAAGGCCGTTCACGGGTTTTTTAGCTATTTCAATGTCCAGGAGGATAATATCCGCAACATCCAGGAAAAAGGCGGCGGAGGCATCTGGGATATTGGCTGTTACCCGGTATTTACTTCCCGTTTCGTTTTGGAAAAGGAGCCCGGAAGGCTGGTATCCATGCTGGAATACGACCCCCAATTCAGAACAGATAAACTCGGATCCGTACTGATCGATTACCATGAAATTCAGATGACTTTCACCGTCAGCACCCAGCTCACGCCTTACCAGCGCATGCTTTTCTATGGGGAGGAAAAAATAATGGAGGTCCGGATACCATTCAATGCACCTGCAGACCAGGGCAATGAATTGTTTATCCATGACGGCAATTTCCTGAACCCCAATCCTGAACGAATTGTGTTACCTGCCAGCAATCAATATACGGCTCAGGCGGATGACTTTTCCCGTGCCATTCTGGAAAACACAGCGGTTTCCGTTTCACTGGAAAATGCCCGGGCAAACACCCGTGTGCTTCAGGCCATTTTTGAGTCAGATCAATACGAAAAATGGGTCGCTATTGACTAATGGTATCGGATTCTGTGCGATGGATAACTTTTCCCTCCACCATGGTCATACTTACCTTAATATTGGAGTCAAACAAAAGCAAATCGGCGTCCATTCCTTCCTGAATGGCGCCTTTTTTATTTTCAATCCCCATAATACGGGCGGGCGTTTGGCTTATCATTTTCACCGCCTCCAACATCGATACGTCCGCCTGTCGAAGCATGGTCCGGACCAATCGGTCCGTTGTGGCCACACTTCCGGCAAAGGAACTTCGATCCGGCAACTTGGCCACATCGTCTTCAATGATCACTTTCAATCCGTCTTCTTTATGCCCGAGCATGCTTTCTCCTTCCGGCATCCCTGCACCCCGCATGGCATCGGTAATCAAAGCAATCTTGTCAGGACCTTTTATTTTGTAAATAAGTTTTAATAAGGGAGCAGGCAGGTGGATCCCGTCTGCGATAATTTCTACGTCCAGCGAATCCAAAAGCAAGCTGCTTTCAATCACCCCGGCATATCGAAAAGCATTTCTTCGCGTAACACCAGACATACCGGAGTACAAATGCGTTGAAAGGGTGTAGCCTGCTTCGACGGCGGCAAGGACTTCCTCGTATACGGCATCCGTATGCGCCATGGCGGCTAAAACGCCTTTTTCCCGCAGCCTTCTCCCAAATTTCAAGGCTCCTTTTCTTTCCGGAGCGGCACTCCATCGGGCAATAAGATGGGAATAATTTAAAATTTCCTCGTACTCTACCGGATCGGGATCCCGAATGTATCGCGGGTCCTGGGCACCCCGCTGGTTCATGGCAAAGTAGGGACCTTCCAGGTGCATGCCTAAAAAAACTGCCCCCCAGTCATTTGCCTGATTTGCCTTCTCATAGGTACTAAGCAATGCCAATAGCTGCTCCCGGGTGCTGGTAAGTGAAGTAGGTACCATAGACGTGGTCCCATGCCTGGCATGCATGCGGGCAATTTCCAAAAACCCGTCCAGATCGCCGTCCATAAAATCATGCCCTCCCCCTCCATGCACGTGCAAGTCAATAAACCCGGGAGAAACGAATCTCCCCCGGGCATCAATCGTTTCTACTTCCGGAAGCGAATGGTTATCGCGAAAAATACCTTCAATACGTCCGTCTTTTACCAGCACAGAGGCATGATAGTGTATGGCAAATGGGGTGATTACATTACCATTGACGATCTGTAGGAATCCAGTTTGCATCCGCTTTATTTCAATATCAACTTACTGGTCTTTTTCAGGAGAAATCAATTGCAGTTTTTTACCGGTAAGATGACTGATCACAGCCACCAGACCTAGTATTATAAACAGTAACAAGTCCAATCTCAAGCCAAAATACATATCAGGAATAAAACCAGCCAGCGAACTTAGGAAAACCAGTAATCCGACAAGCGAAAGATAAATAATGGCTGGAGAAACTTTTCGATCACTGAGGATACCCAAGATGATCATAGGCCCCATAATACCGGTTCCCGCAAAACTTACTCTGGCCAGTAACACCAACTGGTCAAAGACGATGATGGAAAAAAAGAAAGCGATGACGGAAAAAACAAAAATGCCAATCTTAGTATTCCGCATGATGCTACTTTCATTTCCACGTAGCAAGCCTCTTAATTCGGAACCCAACGCAAATATTTGCGCATTGGTGGTGGACAATCCTGCGGCAATCAAACCGATGATGGCCAGGGCCGCGACGGCATCCGGTTGGTCGTATAGAAAGGCATTGGCAAAGAATTCGTCTCTTCCATATTCCGAGTACAAATCCGCGCCATACATTCCTATGAAAATAGTCGGTAAAATAACCAGAATGGCAAAGGCACCCAGCGATACCGCCATAAGCTGCATGGTCTTCATGCTTTTCATCACCACAATCCGTGTCGTAAATTGGGGCTGCGTAACGGGAATCATTAAAATGGCTATCAGGGACGCAATTAAAAATTGCGGTGTCAACAGCCCTTGGGGTCCGGGAGTGGATAACAGGTCTTCCTGTACGGTGCCGATTTTATCGAACATGGGGCCAATCCCGCCAAAATGATTGAGACAAGCCCAGCCGATAATCCAGATAACGGCCAATAAGAGCAATCCCTGAATGGCATCGCTGAAAATGATTGCTTTCAGACCGCCGATTTCACTGTATATCAACATGATCAAAACGATACCGGCTGACCACCCCCATGCGGGGAAAGACCCCGGAAAAGCCGCATCCATAAAGATCGCAATGCCTTGTATCTGTATGCCCACATACGGAATCAGAAATAAAAACGCGCTGAGAAAAAATACGTATCCGGCAAGCTTGTTTTCATAGCACCTGGTGATCAGGCCTGAAACCCCTCTGAACTCCATGCCTTTGACCTTATTCCGGATATGGTATCCGAACCATAAGAGTAAAAACACCATGGCACCATCGGATACGGCCAGAAAAATCCAGGCCCCTACCCCATTGATCCGGAAAAAATCCGGCATGCCTAAAAACGTAAAGGTACTGAAAAGTGCCGCCGCAAAGGTCAGCACACCAAGGGTCAGTCCAATATTCGACCCCGCCATCATAAATTCCTCGGAGGATCTGTTTTTCTTATAGGACTTTAAAGAAGCGAAAACCAAAAGGCCTGCATAAATGAGGCCAAATACCCATACCCAGAATATCATACGTCCTCCTCCTCATTTTGCATACCCGGATGTACCCGCGTTCCGATAAAGGTAAGGACAACCAAAAGTACTGAGATGATAAAACTGGTCCATAAACTGTAGGGCACGCCAGCTAATTCAGGCTTGGCAATTCCCTGCGGTATGACCAAAGGGGTAAAGGTAAGGATGCAGAGCAAAATCGCAGCGATGCAAGCTATTTTCCAATAGAGTCTCTTTTTTTCCATTTGAATTGGGTTTAGGTCATTTAATTGACAATATACAATTGTTGACTGAAATAGTACGAAAATTTATTAAAACAGGCAATTGGCAGCAATCAAACCGCCGCCAATTGCCCGGTTTTTATAATCTGGGGATGGTCAAGCCGCCATCAACCATGATCACCTGGCCGGTGGAATAGGGAAAATCCCCTTTGGCCAGCGCAGCCACAGCCAGTCCCACATCCTCTGGCAAGCCCCACCTGGCCTGCACACATAGCCCTTCAGCAAGAAGTTTGTCGTACTTTTCCTGTACACCGGAGGTCATATCCGTCGCGATGATTCCAGGTCGGACTTCAAATACTGGAATATTGAATTCTCCAAGCCGCACAGCGAAGAGCTGAGTAGCCATACTCATACCGGCCTTTGCGATACAATATTCTCCCCGGTTAACGGAGGCCACCGTGGCAGAAATGGACGATACGTTTATGATGGAACCTTTAAAATCGGGATTCTCCTTTTTCTGAGCAATCATCCGATTCGCCGCTAACTGCGAAAGGAAATAGGCAGAATGCAAATTCGTTTTCAAGACATAGTCAAAGCTTTCCTCAGAAGCCTCCAGAATATCTTTTCGCTCTTTAGGAGCCACTCCGGCATTGTTTACCAACACATGCAGCCGTCCAAAATGAGTTTCTATGGAATCCATAATTCCCTGCCTGTCGGAAGCACTTCCTACATCTCCTCTGCAATACAGCACTTCTGCCCCCAGCTCCCTTAGTTCATTCAGGCTGTCTGCGGTATCTTCCTCTTTTCGCATACCGTTGATCGCCAAATCATATCCTTCTTTCGCCAGACACCTGGCAATTCCCAGACCGATGCCTCTTGATCCTCCGGTAACCAGTGCTACATTTTTCATAGTCATCTAATCTTAAAGTTCAGGAATATCAACCCAGGCTCTTTTAGCCCAGCTTTCCAGGCCTTTCTCAGCCAATTGCACTCCCCTCGCACCTGCTTTCATATCCCAGGGAAAGGGCTCATCAGCAACGACATGTTTTAAAAACAACTCCCACTGCACTTTGAAAGCGTTGTCCATGGGCTCTTGCTCAGGTACCTTCGACCAACCTTCATAAAAGTCAATTGGCTGCACGATATCCGGATTCCAAACCGGCTTGGGCGTGTTACCATAATGTTGAATGTAGCATTCCCTTAGTCCGGCTACGGCCGATCCCTTGGTGCCATCCACCTGGACTGTCAACAAATCATCTCTCCTGACACGTACCGTCCAGGAGGAGTTGAAATGGGCGATGATGTCTCCTTCCAATTCAAAGGTGGCATAAGCGGCATCATCCGCCGTACAGGTGTAGGGTTTACCCTGTTCGTCTACCCGTTCCTTAATATGTGTGGCTCCGGTACAGGATACCGCTTTTACCTTTCCAAATATATTGTCCAATACATAGCGCCAGTGGCAAAGCATGTCCACGATGATGCCGCCATCGTCTTCTTTCCGGTAGTTCCAGGATGGTCGTTGTGCGGGTACCGTGTGTCCTTCAAATACCCAGTAGCCAAACTCCCCTCTCACAGAAAGAATCTCTCCAAAGAAATCATTCTCAATCAAACGCTTCAACTTACGGAGGCCGGGCAGCCACAATTTATCCTGAACCACTCCGTTTTTCACCCCGGCTTTATTGCAAATTTCATAAAGCTCCAGCGCGGTCTCGGTATCCACCGCTACCGGCTTTTCACAGTAGATGTGCTTCCCGGCTTTCACAGCCTGTTTGACGGCATCCGCCCTTCTTCCAGTGGTCTGGGCATCAAAATAAATACTGTACTGCGAGTCCTGCATGACCGCGTCCAGGTCGGTGGTATACTTTTTCACCCCTGACCTTTTGCTGAGTGCCTGCAACTTGGCCTCGTTTCTTCCCACCAGCACCGGATCGGGCATAATAATATCCCCGTTCGCAAGTTTGACACCGCCTTGTTCGATAATTTCCACGATGCTACGCATCAAATGCTGGTTGGTGCCCATCCTACCCGTGACACCATTCATGATGATTCCTACTTTATGTTCCATATGTATCCCTATTTTACTAGCAATGATAATAACTTTTTACAATATCGTTTAAAAACTCCTTTTGGTCCCGGGCCCAGTGACGGTCCGAAAAGATTTCCACTTCATTAAATCCGGAAAAACCGGCCTCTTCAGCCCATCCGCGAATCGTAGGGATATCGATACAGCCCTCTCCCATCAATCCGCGATCATTGAGAAAGTCTACTGTCGGACTCATCCAGTCACAGATATGAAAAGCGAAAAGGTTTCCCTGGCTGCCACAACGGAGAAGTTCTTCTTTAAGATCGGGATCCCACCACAAATGGTACACGTCCGCTGCCACACCCACATGGTCCGAACCGATCGCCTCCGCCATTTCATTGGCCTGACGCAGGGTATTAACTGCCGAACGGGTGTCTGCATACATCGGATGCAATGGTTCGATCGCCAATTTGACTCCATTTTGCATGGCATGAGGCAATACTTTTTCAATGCCCTCCCGGATCTGCTCTCTGGAGGTTTCCAACGATTGTCCCGGGTCGGCTCCACAAACCAAAACGATCATGGGAGCCCCTAACGCAGCCGCTTCGTCAATTGCTTTGAGGTTATCCTGAATGGCCAGCTCCCGGTCTTTTGCGGAAATGGAAGGAAAGAATCCTCCCCTAACCAGGGAAACAATCTCCAGCCCATGACTTCGGAGCCGTTCACCAGCAGCTTCGATATCCCGGCCGCCCAGGTATTGTCTCCATACAGAAATACCTTTGACTCCCGCCATTTCATAATTCTCCGCCGCTTCCTCCAGACTCCAGTGTTTGGTCGTGATGGTATGAACGCAAAGCCTGCTTAAATCTTTGATGGGTTGTGTACTCATGATAGGCAATTAAAGAACGTGTAATAGGGATCCTTATCAATGATTCGCTGAACATACAAGGCTAGTTCCCTTGCGTGATAATCTCCCCACATGCTGGATTCATTGCAGGCAATTTTCTGTCCTTTGGGCACATTATCCCAACCGTTGGGCTGGTGATAAATGGAATGTAACAAAATGCCCTGGTGATTTTTGTCCGTGCTCAAGTAAGGCTCTTCCAGCAAGGTGCGGAAGACGGTAAGTCCTGCCTGCCAGTATTTTTTGGCTTTTTCCGTCTGCCCTTTTCGTTGCAAGTAATGACCCAATCGCAGCAATCCCTGAGCACCTATCGCGGCAGCCGTACTATCTACTGGCTCATACGCATTGTAGGGATCTGCAGGATTGGACAGGTAATCACCTAATTTATGCAGGTTGGGAGCCCCGGTATCCCAGTAGGGCACCCCGTCTATTGGCGTATGATCAATATAGAAATCACAACTAGCTGTGGCAGCTTTTAGTAAAAATGCTTCAATCTCCACCGGTGATCCATATGCCTTTAAGGATTCATCTGATAAGTTGTCAATATATTCCAGCTCTTCGGCAAAGCCGCTCATTGCCCAGGCCAATCCCCGGGTCCAGGTAGAAAATCCCGTATATCCCTGCTGGGTATTGGGGCAGCGGTAATTGCCATCTCGCGTATTGAAGACACTTTCGTGAGCCGTGCGGCCCCATACATCGTACCGGTCCCTACCTTCTCCATAATACACCGAATAGTCGGCCGTGGCCTTGGCATGTTGTAGTCCTCTGACAAGTAAATTTACTTTCTTATCGTTTTCTTCCTGCAGCACATGCCCCAGACTATAGCTAAGCATCAAAATCCGGACGGTCCGGATGGTATCTACAAAAAGTGAATGCGGTCCGTTAAAGGAGTGAATGAATCCTCCATCCTTAATAGGAGTCCATCTGCTGGCTTGTACCGCCCCGGAAATTTTCAGGGCTAATTCATAGAAATTCTTCTCCCACTCGTTGTAGGGGATTTTTTCTTCCACCATTAACCGCAGCAGGTTGCCGTAAGTACTAACATTATTGAATCCATGGTCATGGACACCGATATGACTGATATGGGGAGCCATCAGTTGCAGGGTCTTCATTTTACCCTTATCCAGAAAATCCATCTCCCCGGTAGCATCAAACTGCAAGATGGAAGAACCAAATTGAAAGCCCTGTGTCCATTCTGTCCAGCCTCGGGTGGTATATTTACCATTTACCGTAAATACCGGTGAACCCTGGTTTTGGGGGTATTCTTTTTCAATCGCTTTGATTTTTTCGGCAGAAAGTTGCCAAAAGCGCTCCAGTCTCTTTTTTAAGTCTTGAGCTTGAATTTCAGAATCTATTGCTATCATTTTTTTTATGGGTTTAAGTTTGTTTGGGATAAATTCATCCAGCTGTCTAATTCAAAATATTAATCGGAATTCAATCGTGAAATCTTGCACTTTTTATTTTAAACCTTAAAGCTATCTTTATTTCTCGTCATTATAAAGGTATTTTTTAATTTAAAGCTGGTACTTTTCGTTCTCAGACTTTCTGAAGTCCGACGGGGATTTTCCTGTTTTCCTTTTAAAAATCCGACTAAAATAGGATGGGTCCTGATAATTCAGTTGGTAAGCAATTTCCTTATTGGACAGATCGGTATACATCAGGTACCGCTTCGCCTGAAGCATCAGCCGGTCGAGAATCACTTCGCCCGCCGTAAATCCAGTGATATTTTTTACATGTTTATTTAATACAGAAGGCGACAGGGCCATCATGGAGGCATAATCCTGCACCTGATGTACCTGTCGAAATCGTTGTTCTACGAGCGCATTGAATTGTTGGACGAATGCAAAATGCGGATCCAATGTCTTATTTTTATCGGCGAAGTACCGCAGATAATATTGTTTGCATTTAATCAGGAATATTTGCAAAAAATGACGAAGAATCTCGGAGGTAAACCCATTCCAATGTAGGTATTCTTTTCTTATAAACCGGATCAGGTGCAAGAGCTCCCCAAAATCATCGTGGGAAAGATTAAGGATTGGTACCAGGGTGGGATTATTGAAAAATGGCAGTGCAAATAAGATATCATCCTGCCCAGCTTCTAACCCGTAAAAATCCCTTGAAAACACCATTAAATACCCATGGTAGTCGTTTTCACGGCTTATCAGGTGGATTTGGCCCGGAGAAAGAAAATGCACGCTATTGGAATGAATGGGGTGAGACTCAAAGTCTATCTCATGTTTACCTGCACCGGTGATAAAGACGCAGATTTCGTAGTATTTATGCCGGTGAGGTCGATCTGTTTCATGAGGGTAAGTGCTATTCTGAATCGTCTTTCCCTGTACTTCGTAAATCTGAAATGCTCGCTGATTGGTATTCTTCGGCATTTCATACGTTTTTATTGGCTCTCCCATAGACATTTTCAGCATTAGAGCCTAAGTTAAGGAAAAAACAGCATTTACAATTCCTCAAAGAGACCCTTACTATTTGGTTTCTATTTAATGATATTTAAATTTTAAAGCTATATTTCTAATAATAACGTATTTTTTTAAAATAATCATTAAATTATTTTCAATTAATCACCCGATGTATTACCTTTGAATTATAAGAAAAAGACAAAAGGTCTTTTTACATTGTAGGATGATGAAATTGGCAGACATGCCCTCCTGTCTCGGGGGTGGGGAATCCAGAAAAAAGCGAATAGCGAGCTCGTATTTTGCCTAACTGCCCCGTGGAGGTTCGACTCCTTCTCCTACAGCAGGTTATTTTGGGTTTATTGTTAATTGACTAAAGCTATGAGACATTGTTTCATAGCTTTTTTGTTTTTTCACCGTTTGACTTCGGTGCTTATCCAATTTCACTCAATCGTTCGTTCCTATTGCCGAAAAGGCATCCTTGGGAAAACCTGGAAAAGCACCCGGCCCAATTGGAGCCGACATTCGAAGTTTTCCCTTAGCTCCATCCCACGGATTCTTGATATGGCCGCTGTCTGGGAATCAATCCAATATAAGCGATACTGAGTCTGCTTTGGTCCGAACTTTTAACCAAGACCAGAGGTGCTCTTTTCACGATATTATATGCCAGGTAAATGCTGGGAACAATCGTAATCATAATAATGATACTGATGTAATTGCATACCCGCCTTTCCCGCTGACTGTCAATAAACTCCTTTTTAGGAAAGCCCATAAACCGGACAATGGGCTAGGTCGATAAGCCAATAAATACAGAATTGATAAAAAACAGGTAGAAGGCACCAAAAAAATAATAGATATTCCAGGTAACCAAGCCATACCCTTCGGTACACAAGGGCGGCATCAAGGCCGTGGCGATGGCCACTCCCGGAATGGCATTGCTTTTTTCTTTTCTGGAGCCGGCGATAATCCCAGCCAATCCGCCAAACAGTGCGATCAGAACATCCCAAATGGTGGGCTCAGTTCTGGCAAGTAGTTCGGACTGGGCATCATTTAGTGGGGTAAATAAAAAATAAAGTGTAGAAATCCTGATAATGATCAAAATCGCAATTCCCAGATTTTTCATGGATTTCTTTATCAACTCAAAATCATTGATGCCTGCTGCCATACCAATCGCCATGATGGGACCCTTAAAGGGTGGTATCAGCATGGCCCCGATAATCACAGCAGTGGAGTTGACATTCAGGCTTACAGAAGCCACCAAAATCGCAAAAATAAGGACCCAAAGGTTAGCATCTCGAAAATCCACATTTTTCCGTATGTATTCAATCGTCTCAATTTCATCTTCTTTGCCTTCATGAAGATCAAATCTGTCGCGGATAAATGTCTGGAAGCCTGCTATCTTATCTGATAATGTGTTTAGCTGCTGTCGGTTGTTGTTCATCGAATCCTTCAAAAGAAACCCCTGGAGGTTATCTAAAAAACCCTTTACTGGAAAAAATATTATGAAAACAAAAAAGCAGGAGAACCTCTCCTGCTTTTTATTTTGAAAACTAAAACAACTATTATTTAACTACCATAA
>JAWLFL010000039.1:0-26510 GCA_041685605.1 Cyclobacterium sp.
ATCCATGACTTCCACCGGCACCCAAAACCCCAGCCTTACCTATATGGCCTTTACGGCCAGGGCAGTGGACCACGCAGTTGGGGCGTTGAAGCGGGGGGAGTTGACTTAGTGGGTAATTTCCGGATGGAGAAGAGAAGGGACATTCATTTTAAGATTTTTTATTACATATTGCTTTTAGTTTGATCAATTCGTTAAAAAGAAGATATGGCCATCTTGGGTACATTGCTTAAAAAGGGTATCAGGTTAAGGGAAACCCTGGAGCAGGAGTATAGCGCACCCCGGGAACTGCAAAAGCAGGAGTTGAAAAAGCTCATGATACGGGCCAGGGATACCGAATTTGGGCATACGTACCAATTTGATGCTCTTCTTAAAGAATTCAAGAAAGAAAATGAAAATTTTTACACCCAATTTTCCGCCAGGGTTCCCATTTACAATTATGAAAAGATCTATACGGAATGGTGGTACCGATCGAAAGAAGGGAGTAAGCACATTACTTGGCCAGGATCGATCCGCTACTTTGCCCTGACTTCCGGCACTTCCGGAGCCTCCTCAAAATACATTCCCATCACCAAAGACATGGTAAAAGCCATCCGTAAAACAGGGGTGAGGCAAATTCTCACCTTATCCAAGTATGAGCTTTCGGATAAGTTGTTTACCAAAGGCATATTGATGTTGGGAGGGAGCACCGATTTAGACTTTAATGGCACCTTCTTTTCCGGTGACCTTAGCGGTATTACCACGGGAAGGTTACCCGTCTGGTTTCAGCGCTTTTACAAGCCGGGGAAAAAGATTTCTAAAAACAAAAACTGGGGCGACAAGATCGATCAAATTGTCAAAATGGCTCCCAAGTGGGACATTGGAATAATCGTAGGAGTTCCTGCCTGGTTACAAATTCTTTTAAAAAAAATCATCGCCACTTACCAGCTGGACAGCATACATGACATTTGGCCCAACCTGCAGATTTTTGTCCATGGCGGGGTTTCCTTCGAGCCTTACCGAAAGGGGTTTGAAAAATTGCTGGAAAAACCCCTGATTTACATGGAAACGTACCTTGCTTCCGAAGGGTTTCTAGCTTTCCAGGCCATTCCGGGCCGAAAATCCATGCGATTAGTGCTGAACAATGGGATATTTTATGAATTTATCCCCTTCGATGATGCCAATTTTGATGCGAATGGAGAAGTCCTTCCGGATGCAGAGACCCTAAAAATCGATCAAATACAAGAGGGCATCGATTATGCCCTGCTTATCAGCACTTGTGCGGGAGCCTGGCGGTACCTGATAGGAGATGTTATCCGTTTTGATTCAAAAAGGGAGAGTGAAATTCGTATTACGGGGCGAACCAAACATTTTTTGAGTCTTTGTGGAGAGCATTTGTCCATGGACAATATGAATCGTGCCGTAGAGCTGGTTTCCGAAGAATTGAATGTAGATATCTGTGAGTTTACCGTGTTGGGCCTTCCCGACGAATCGTTATTTATGCATCATTGGTTTGTGGGTACCGATGAGGAGGTAGATGAAGCGGAATTAATGGAAAAAATTGATGGGAAATTGAAAGTCCTCAATGATGACTATGCAGTAGAAAGGCAACATGCCCTAAAAAAAGTGAGGGTAACCAAATTGCCTTCCACTCTATTTTACGACTGGCTCAAATCCCAGGGAAAGGAAGGGGGACAAAATAAATTTCCCCGGGTTTTAAAAGGAGCAAAGGCCGATGACTGGTTGGTATTTCTTCGGGAAAATGGGGTTCCCCGGACGAAATGGGCGTAGACTATTAAACGGATCATTTGTTGTCCTTTAGATTAAGCAATGGATCTTCTATTCAGTTTCCCAACCAATCCTTAAATTCCGCCGTTTTCTCCGAGCTGCTGATGCATTCTTTGTCACAGGCTGGCTGCAGGTCCAGTTTGATCCGGCTGCGGGAATAGGCATGCATCTGATGAATGGCATCTATCTGTACCATAAAACTGCGGTTTACCCGGAAAAATACCTCCGGATCCAGCCCTTCCGATAGCTGATCCAGCGTCTCGTCCAGCACGTATTTGCTGCCTGATTTTTCCACCAGGTATACCGCCTTGTTTTCCGCGAAAAAATAGGCCACCTCCGATATACCGATGGACTTGATCGTATTGCCATACGCAACCAAAAAACGCTTTCGGTAGGGCGATTCTCCCTTTCGGATTTGGGACAGCAATGCCTCCAGGGAGGCTACCTGCGTCCCGGAAGCCTGAATGGCTTTTAACTTTTGCAGGCTTCCTGCCAAAGCTTCCGGACTAATGGGCTTTAGCAGGTAGGCGATGCCATTGACCTGAAACGCCCGCAGCGCGTATTCGTCGTAAGCGGTCGTAAAGATGACCGGGCAGCTCACCTGCACCTGCTCAAAAATCTCAAAGCCCGAGCCATCCGCCAGGTGAATGTCCAGAAAGATAAGTTCGGGTTGCTGATTTTTTAGAAAAGCTACCGCGGCACTTACCGAATCAACTTTGGCCTGCACCCGGATATCCGGAGCAATCTGTTGCAGCATCCGTTCCAAGCGGTCCGCCGCCAACTTTTCGTCTTCTACAAGTAAGGTGGTGTACATGGTTGCTTAATCAGTTTCAGGGATCAGGGGAATTTCAGCACAAAAATACCCCTCTTTTTCATAAAATTTAGCTTCTTTGTTTGCGACCAACTGCAGCCGCTGCATCATATTCCGCAGACCCGTTTGGGTGGAAGCGGCAGGGTAACTCCTTTTCTGGAGGTTATTGCGCACCAATAAGGTGTCATTTTGTATCTCAAGACGGATGACCAGGGGACGGTCTTTCAGAATAACGTTGTGCTTAATGGCATTTTCCACCAGGTTTTGCAAAATCAGGGGTGGAATATGGTACCGGTCCAGGTGTGTTTCCAGTTGCTGTTCAAACTTCAGGTGCTCACCAAACCGGATTTTAAGGAGGTAGACAAACGAAGATACAAAGTCCATTTCCTCCCGGAGAGAAACAAAATTCCGGTCTTTCACTTCCAGCACATACCGGTAAATCCGCGCAAATTCCTGCACGAATTTTTCCGCCTTTACCGGATCCACGGGAATCAGAGAAGCAAGGCTGTTCAGACTGTTAAATAGGAAGTGAGGATTGACCTGGTTTTTAAGGCTTTCAAACTGTAAACGGGCTGCTGTTTTCTTTAGCCGCTCACTTTCCAGTAAAGAGGATTTCCAGAGGTCAAAATAGAAAATGGTCTCATACACGATGGCAATGATGGCGGTGATAAACAAGCCCATCAGCAGGACGCGCAAATGATAATCCCATTCGTAAGGAACCCAGCCAACCAAATGCAATAGTAGGGTTACGGCTGTCCCACCAAAAATGGTGTAGCCTACGGAAAGCCCGATTTGGGTAAAGATTCGTTTTCTGGTTTGTTGCATAAGCGGAAATCGCTCCCTGACCCATCCGACTAACTGGTAATTTCCCTCCCAGAAAACGAAGGTGAATAGGACATTGACCGGTACCAGGAGCCAGAATTGCCTTTCTGGCCTGATGCTGAGGAGTATGGAAAGGCCCAGCATCAACAGGTACCGGTCATAGGGAGCTTTTAATTTCATTTTAAATGCAGCTTTGGAGGCAATATAACCAAAGCTACCTAAAAGGTAAGCCTGTATTGTGGAATCGGGAAAATGCCCAACTGATAACTGTTCACAACAGATTCGGAAATGGGATTATAGGTCTGCCGGAATAAATTTTGGTGATTGGTCAGGTTTTGTATGTCCAGGGACCATTCGTGGGTTAGGTTTTTCTTATTCACCCGGTAATTTATTTTTAGATCGGACCGGAAATAATCGGGGTTTTTTACCGAATAGGCCCGCTCTTCCTGATAGACGGCCTGGTTTTCCAGGATGCTCCGCTCCAGGTCGATGGGAGTGATGTACTGTCCGCCTGCAAAGGTTATTTTGAAGTCCAGGGATAAGATACGGTTAGGACTTCCTATCTGCCATTCTTTGCCCAGCAACCCATTCAGCACGTATTGGCTGTTGAAGGCAGTGTTTCGCCACTGCCCATCACTGCCCCTGTATTTGGAATCAAATAGGGATGTGGTGAACAGAAAATAGGAGCCGCCGCTAAATTGTTTTTCAAGGGTAAGTTCCAGACCATAATTCCTGCCCCTTCCGCGATTGGTAAGGCTGTCCACATCCGGAATCCCAAAATCGGCTCCTGCATTGAGCATGGAAAAGCTGCTGGGGGTTTCTTCTACCGCAATTCCAAATAAATGTTGGTAGTATATTTCGGATTTCAGATGAACATCCGGACTTAGTTGATACCGGTATCCGGCTACAAAGTGATGAGATTTGCTGAAGTCCAGGTTTTTGTTCGTTCTTACAGGCTCCTGAAAAGGGATCTCGGATTCCAGAAAATAAATGGGTAATGGCTGCAATTGGCTATGTAATCCATAGCCCAGACTAAAGGTATTCCTGTCGTTTTGTTCAAAGGAGAGACCGATCCGGGGCTCTACCTGTTGGGAATTATTCAAGATAAAATGCTGGTAATGTATACCGGCGTTGGCTTTTAATCGCTGGTTGAACCGGTGTTGCCATTGCAGGTGGGATTGAAACAGACCGGAATTACCGGATTCATTTCTCAAATCCCGGAAACGGTTTTCATCGGCCTGGTATAGGCTATCGCGTAGATTGAAGTCCAGGTAGTCGTAATTGATACCCGCACGAAAATTGTTTTTGTTGTCCACTTTTCGATGAAGCTCATATTGAGCCCTGATTTTGCTCAAACCGTAATGATTGCGGAAAAGCGGTACGGCTTCCCTGTTTTCCATACTCAATGAATCCACCCGGTTTCCTGAAAAACTATGGTCAGCGGACAGTGTGATCACAGCAAAGGTCTGGGGGTCATAATACTGCGTGTGTTTGATGCCAATCACGCCCATTTTTGCCCGGTTGTAGATGTTTTGGGACATTTCAGAGTATAAATCCGTAGTGCTGCTGTCCGTTTCCGATCCAAGCAGGTCAATGTTGCTTTTGCCACCCAGGGCAAACAGGGAGAATCGTCCCATTTTATCGGTTGGGATATCCACTTTCATGGAAAAATCCTGATAATAAGGTACGGCATCCCCTGTACCGGCAGAAAAACCTACTTCCTGCATCATGGCAATGGTAGAGTACCTGTAATTAAGCAGGTAGGATGCGCCCTTATCCCCGCCCAGCGGGCCCTCGGTACCGAGTTCCAATCCATTGAACCCCATTTGCACCAGGTGCTCCCGGCGATAGGCATTGCCTTTACGAAGGTTGAGATCAAAAACCCCGGCCGTGGCATTTCCATAGGCGGCAGGAAAAGCACCCGTGATAAAATCACTTTTATCCAGAAGGTTGCTGTTTAGGATGCTTACCGGACCTCCGGTAGTTCCCATGGCCCCAAAATGGTTGGGATTGGGAATGTCCACTCCCTCCAGTCTCCATAGCACGCCAGTAGGTGAATTACCACGGATGATGATGTCGTTTCGGGAATCATTGGCACCACTTACCCCGGCAAAGTTCTGAGCCATGCGGGCCGGGTCATTTCTGCTACCAGCAAAACGATTGGTTGCCTCCATGTCAAATCCCCTGGCCGAAACCGTTGCCATTTCATTCCGGGCTTCGCGGGAATCACCGGTAGCGCGGACAACCACTTCCTCCATCTGTTCCAGATTCTCCTGCAAATGAATGGTGAGCACCACTTCTTTCCCGCTGGTAATGGGGATTTCACGCAAGGTGACGGACTCGTAGCCTAAATAGCTGATTTGGATCGTCGCCCTCCCCGCAGGGACTTTTTGCAAGATAAAACTCCCATCCAGATCAGTGGCAGTTCCGATCAAGGGATCTGTATCCAGGATGCTTACCGAAGCTCCTGGCAGAGGAGATTGACTCACCTTGTCCAAAACCCTGCCTCGAACCGTTTGCGTGTACGAGGTGGTTTGCTGTGCCTGTGCCCAGGCGGATAGGCCGATCAGCATTGTCAGTAACATTATTTGTTGTCTCATGTCGTTTGTGGTATAGGTTAACATACCTGCAAAACAATCCTCCGTTTTCGATAGGAGAAAATCAATCTGGACAGAACCGCTTAAGTTGGAGATGAATGCGTAAATTAATCGGATGAATTTCTGATCCCGTTTTCTAAACGATAAAAGGTTTTTTCATTTAAAAATGGCTGATTACATGATGATGCTTCTGTTTATGAACTGGTTGGTAATTGCTGATTATGCGTTTTTGATATTTCACACCACCTTAATTCTATTCAATTTGCTGGGGTGGATGAGTAGATTTACCCGAAAATGGCACCTGTATAGTATTTCCCTGACGCTGGCCTCCTGGTTTTTGCTGGGGATTTGGTTCGGTTGGGGATATTGCCCGTTTACCGACTGGCATTGGGAAATCCTTCGGAATCGTGGCGTTGGGGATTTACCAAATTCGTATATCAGCTATCTTTTTTACCGGCTTTTGGGGCTACAGCCATCCCCTACACTCATCGAAGTCTCCACCCTAGTCCTTGCACTTATGGCGTTTCTGCTTTCGCTGTGGGTAAATTTCCGAAAGCGATCCGGGGAAGTAAAAAAGGAATTATAATAAAAGATAAAATTGTCCTTTATTATAATTTTCATTATATTTGTCCCATAGAAAGACAAACATAGGCTTAAAATAGACACACAATGGAGCAGTTAAAAGCAGAAAAAATAGGAACAATTGTCGCCCGGGATTTCAGAACAGCAAAAATTTTTACGGAGTACGGGTTGGATTTTTGCTGCGGCGGAGGCATTCGTATTTCTGAAGCCTGTCGGAAAAAGGGCTTAGATGAAGCAGATTTGTTACGGAAACTCGAAGGATTGGACAGCAGTTCAAAAGATCTCCGGTTTTCCCAAATGAAACCGGGAGAACTGATCGACCATATTTTGGAAAAGCATCATCGATACGTGGAAGAGACCTTACCTTCCTTAACGTTATATCTTGAAAAGATCGAAAAAGTACATGGTGAGCGACATCCGGAGCTGGCTAAAATCAATCAGTTGTTTTCAGCAGCGGCAGCCGCCCTGACGGTGCATATGAAAAAAGAAGAACTGATCCTTTTTCCATTTATTCAATCCATGGAAAAAGCGAAAAACGAAGGAATTGATTTACCGAAACCCCATTTTGGTCATATAGACAATCCCATTTCCATGATGGAAGATGATCACGCAGCGGAAGGCGAGCGCTTTGTAGCCATTTCGACCCTCAGTCAGGGGTACACCCCACCAGCGGATGCCTGCCAAACATACAAAGTAGCGTTCGCCATGTTGGATGACTTTGAAAAGGATCTGCATGTACACATACATTTGGAAAATAACATTCTTTTCCCCGCTGCCCGTAACTTGTATAAAGAATTAATGCCCGCTGCGCAGGAGTTGAATCAATAAGTCCAAGAAACAGACTAAAGCCAGAATTTTTCGGGCTTTTTTTAGGGGCTTCAGGAAAGGAACCGTTTTTTAAGCTGGGATTTAGGAAGATTTGTTATAGCTTTATTCTACAATATATTTTACCAATTCGGGGCATGCCGGAATGCAGGAAAAGTGAAGCCATTTGATTCCAGCAGTCTGGCTGCTTTTTTAATTTTTACTTCTATTTTCTGACAGACGAATCCATCATATGGGACAAAATCAAAAAATTGTGGTGGTTGGGAGTTCCAATACCGATATGGTTATCCAGGTAGACCGATTTCCGGTCCCGGGAGAGACGCTCCTAGGAAAAGATTTTAAGATTCTTCCTGGAGGAAAAGGGGCCAACCAGGCCGTAGCAGCCGTTAGATTAGGGGGAAATGTTGCTTTAGTCGCCAGATTGGGAAGCGATTTATTTGGTGATCAAAGTTTGGAAAATTTTAAAAAAGAGGGCTTGGATGTTCAGGGGGTAGTCCAGGATAAGCGCTTACCCTCCGGTGTTGCTCAAATTACAGTGGATGCTGCTGGCGAAAACACGATTCTCGTGGCAAGCGGGGCTAATAACGCATTGAGCACGGCGCAGGTATTGGAACACTCGGAACTCCTGGATTCTGCGGAATTTATTTTGATGCAATTGGAGATCCCTCTGGAAACCGTGAGGTTTATTGTTGAAAAATACGGTAATAACGGGAAAAAATTGATTTTAAATCCGGCACCTGCTCTTCACTTACCGGAGGAAATGTATGCCGCTCTCCATGCCATTATTCCCAATCAGGCGGAAACCAGGTTTTTGACTGGAATTGGGGTAACGAATGAGGATACAGCGGTACATGCAGCAGCGTTTTTTCACGAAAAAGGCGTGGAAGTAGTGGTGATTACCCTGGGGGCTGCCGGGGCTTTTCTTTCATCTCCCGGTTTTACCGGAAGCCTGCCCGCTCCGGAAGCCAATGCGGTGGATAGTACCGCTGCGGGAGACACGTTCATTGGGGCAATAGCTGCCGGACGTTGCTCAGGAATGGACTGGAAGGATGCCGTTATTTTCGCCAACCGGGCCGCGGCACTGTCGGTAACCAAATACGGGGCGCAGTCCTCCATTCCTTTTTTAGCTGAGGTGCAAAAGCATTTTTAAAGGAAGTTACTTTTTTTTGCTAGGAACGTCCAGAGTCCTAAGATACTAGTGGAGGTAGATGTCCGGGTGGCAATTACTTTCATTCCATTTCACCTAACAATATCGACTATTCCTCGTTAAAAATGGAACTATTTGTAATTGGACGATCCAAAGACGAACATATCTGTTTTTAGAATACGGATCGAGGTTCTTTTCGAACCTCTCTACTATCAGCTAGCTAATTTATCTGAATTCTTGAAACGTCGATTCGTCTCATTACCCACCATAAGCTATAAAAGCTAATCATGTGTTTTTCTTTTCTTAATTATAGATCTATTTCGCACAAAACTGGCATATGGTCACTGAATCTTATCCATTTGTCCCTATGCCCGATTTCGATTTTCTTTAGGTTTTTAGAAAATTCTTGGGCTCCAAAAACATAGTCAATATGATAGGGTCTTTCGAGTTTACGTTGAAAATATAACGTCGGATTTGTCTCTTTTCCTTGTTGTTCGTTTTGAAATTTGTGGTAGAGACTTTCGATACCATATTTCTTTAATTCATTCACCACGTCTGAATGGTTCCACCACCTATCCCATTGGTCCCAAATAGCATTACTGTTAAAATCTCCGGCAATTATGGTCCTATTTAATTTTTCTTTATTGACCTGTAAGTACTTCCATAATTGCCCAATGTACCCAAAATTCGGTGAGTTGTTGCGGTGTGTCCAAACTGCGAGTAGGTCAAAGTCTTGATTTATTTTACATGGTAAAAAGTGCTTTACAACATGATCATTGTACTTATTCGACCAATTTAATTGGTTTAACTTAATTTCAGGTTTAGCGAAAATTGCCAGCCCTCTGTTTTTAGTGTCACCAATCCATTGATAATTTTCGGCCCATTCTTGGTATTGTTTGTGTTGAGATTCGGCTGGGTTCTCGCATTCTTGAATTAGGTAAAGGTCAGCATTGAAGTCCGAAATTTTTTCGAACTTCCTTCTAAAAGCTCCATTGCAATTCCAAGTTACAATTTTCAATTTTATGTCGTTTTGAATGCACACTATACAGCTGATAGAGAAACAAATAATTTACTCGAAAATCTGTTATTACACAAGTCGACTACTTTCCATACGTTTCATAGGCTAGCTTCCCGATTTTGGCGATGATATTCTCTGCTTCGGAAATCTCACGAAAGTCCTCTACAAAAACGGAAATGACTAATGGCCGCCTCCCAAAAATAATCCCGGCATCGCCCCTGACATAGGCGAGGGTTCCGGTTTTATGCGCTACTTCCAGTAAGGTCAGGAGTATGGGTATTTTAATAATGCTAGCCGATGGGATCTGCTTGTCAGGCTGTCTTTGCGCCAGTAGTTTGCCGGTTTCATCCTGGATCAAATAGGAAATAGCGCATTCAGGGTCGAGGCTCTCTAAATAATCCAATAGGGGATTTTGAGCCTTTGTACTCGAGATACAAACAGACAGGGCAAGGATGGCAACCGAAATGCAGCGCAGAAAATTTGGCCTATGTTTCATGATTTTTTTCATCGTAAGAATCTACCTAATCCAATTCCGTTTTTTATACAGGTTTAACCAACGTAGGCCATAAATAGGTTTTCAAACGTTTCTTCCAGGTTGTGAGAAAGACCAGGGTGTGGCCGGGAGGTTTGAATTATGGAACTCCTAACCGCTGTCAGCCAGCGGAACCGGGATGCAACACTTTGAGTAGCGATGGGGCATCTTGTATTGCATGACATGAACCAACCGGAGGTCTAATTTATTCATTTCCTGTGGCCACCGGCCGGTTATTTCGGGACCATTCGCTCCAGGATCCAACGTATAATTTGGGGATTTCAAGCCCAGCGTGTGCCAGCGCGAGCAGCGTGTGACAGGCGGTCACTCCCGACCCACAGTGAACAAGGGTATTTTCCGCAGGACCTGCGGCCAGCAGCTCCAAATAGTTCTTTTTCAAGATTGCTGCAGGTAAAAAATGACCGTTTGAATCCAGGTTTTCTCCAAAGGGAACGTTGATCGCTCCGGGAATATGGCCGGCTATCAAATCAATGGGTTCCGTTTCTCCCAAATAACGGGCAGATTCCCGTACATCAATCACCCTGAATTCCGGGTCTTTCGCTTTTTGGGCAACCTCTTCTAAATCTGCCAAAGACAATTGCCATTCGCTAGCAGGGTAGGGGGCGGTGGGAATAGCCGATTCCTCACCGGAACTTATGGGATAGCCCGCCGCTTCGGCGGCTTGTAGACCGCCATCCAGTACCTGAACGGGTTGATGCCCCATTGCCTTCAACATCCACCAAAACCGGGCTGCTGACATGGCTCCCTGCTTGTCATCGTAAACTACTACCCGGCTATCCGGGGTAATTCCCAATTTGCCAAGGGTCTTACCGAATTCCGCCGGATCGGGTAGGGGATGCCTGCCTCCTTCGGCCGGATTTTCCTTAATCGACGACAAATCGCGATTTAAGTCGACATAGAGGGCACCTGAAAGATGCTTTTGAAGGTATTTTTCTTTGCCAAATCCGGCATCAATCAGCACCAGGGACGGATTATCCTTTAGTTTTAGTAAATCAGTAGCAGGAATTAGCGGTGTCAATTCGGAATTCATGTTTTAGGTCGTTTGATGGTTGTCAATGAATCGTTGACCAAAGATAAAAGCTAAAACATATAAATCCGGATTAGCCCCGGCAAATTAACTGAAAAAGTAGCCTGAATCGGTTACAACTCCGGTTGCCTGTTTAGGGAATCTTTGGCCTTTTTAAGGCTGTATAGGTACCCCAGTAGGGTGGGGGTGACCAAAGCAAAGACAATCAAATTCCCCACTCCTTTCGCCTTTTTCATGGACAGGGTAGCCATGATGATGGATAGGGGAACGCCATATTTTAATCCGAAGTCAAGGTATTTTTGATAGGTATTCATTTGCAGGTCGTTTTTTTCAAGTAGTACTGCAAGATTGATGCCGAACGAATTCTGCATCAGGTTAATAGGCAATTCGTAATTGCTCCCCGGGATCATCCGGACGACTTAAATTGGAAAGGCTGACACCCAATAGGCGCACCGGACCGGCAAGCGGCTCTTGCTGGGCAAGTCCTACGGCCAGACCTTCCATCTGATTTAAAAGGATGGCTTCTGCAAATGTCCGGCTCCGGGTATGCACAGAGAAGTCGTCGTATTTGATTTTCAGGGTAAGTGTCCTTCCTTTGGTTTGGTTTTGGTTTATCCGCCGAAAAAATTCAGGAAGAATTTTTTCCGTTAAGGTAGTGATCACTGCGGAAAGATTTGGCAGGTCCTTTTCAAACGTATTTTCTACACCTAACGATTTCCGGATTCGGTCCGGCTTTACTTCACTGGGATGAATTCCCCTGACAATATCGTAATAATGAAGGCCCGATTTACCAAACCTACGGGTAAGGAATTCCAGCGAATATTGTTTGAGGTCAAGTCCGCAATGAATGCCCAGGTTCTTCATTTTTTCCGCTGTCACTTTTCCGATACCAAAGAATTTTTCTATCGGAAGTTTCTCTAAAAAAGCTTCCGCCTTTTCCGGGGGGATTACCGCCTGTCCGTTTGGTTTGTTGAGGTCAGAAGCGACCTTGGCCAGAAATTTATTGTAGGAAATCCCGGCAGATGCGGTGAGCCCCGTTTCCGAATAGATTCGATGCCTAATCGCTTTTGCTATCAGGGTGGCAGATGGAAGTCCGAAATGGTTGTGGGTAACATCCAAAAAGGCCTCGTCAAGCGAGAGGGGTTCGACCAAATCGGTAAATTCAAAAAATATTTTCCGGATCTTTCGAGAAATTTCCTTGTAGCGGTCAAATCTAGGTGGCACAAAAATAAGGTTGGGGCATTTTTTTGCCGCCAGTCTGGAGGGCATGGCCGAATGGACACCATATTTTCTGGCTTCATAACTGGCCGCTGCCACCACCCCCCTTTCTTTATTGCCTCCAACGGCAAGCGGTTTACCGTGAAATTCTGGCCGATCCAATTGCTCAACCGAGGCGAAAAACGCATCCATATCTACGTGTATGATTTTTCGGTTTGCGGCCATGGTTCCTGTCAGATGGTCCCCTGAGCATTCATCGATTTCGCTACTTTTTCGAAAGCTCCAATATTGGACGCATTCAGGTAATCCTGTTCCTGAAGATCGTGCTTGGCGATCGTTTCCAGGCATTTGTCATGAATGTCTTTCATGATGGTGCGAAGTTCTTTCTCCAGGTCATTTTTGGTCCAGTACCTGCCCACCCTGTTTTGGGTCATTTCCAAACCTGACACGGCGACTCCTCCGGCATTGGAGGCCTTTCCAGGCCCGTACAGGACCTTTGATTCCTGCAGGTAATTGATAGCCTTAGGAGTACAGGGCATGTTGGCGCCCTCTGCCAGCAAAATGAGTCCGTTTTTTTGAAGGGTCTTGGCATCAGCCTCTTCAAGTTCGTTCTGCGTCGCACAGGGGAAGGCACAATCGGCGGGTATGGACCAGATGTTTTTATCCCCTTTGGAAGTAAAACTGGCGGAAGGATACTTTTCGGCAAAAGCCGAAATGCTCTTTCGCTGACCATTTTTAAGCATCTTTAAATGCGCTAATTTATCCTCGTTCATGCCTTCAGGATCGTGAACGAACCCCGAAGAATCCGAAAAAGCCACTACTTTGGCCCCTTCCTGAAGGAGCTTTTCGATGGCAAACTGAGAAACATTCCCAGCCCCCGAAACCAGGCAAACCTTTTCCTCTAAATAATCATCTGCCTCCGTCAACATAAAATGGGCAAAATGAACCAGCCCGTAGCCGGTAGCTTCGGGCCGCAAGTAGGAGCCGCCCCAATCCAGACCCTTGCCGGTCAATACCCCCTGAAATTCATTTTGAATCTTTTTATAAGCTCCAAAAAGATAGCCGATTTCCCTTTCACTCACCCCAATATCCCCGGCAGGTACGTCCGTAAAATGACCAATATGCCGGTAAGCCTCCATCATCCATGCCTGGCAAAATCGCATCACTTCTCCGTCTGATTTGCCCTTTGGATCAAAGTCGGCACCTCCTTTTCCGGCTCCCAGGGGAAGGCCGGTTAGGGCGTTTTTAAACACCTGCTCAAAAGCCAAAAATTTCAAAATACTTTGATTTACGCTAGGGTGAAATCGCAGTCCTCCTTTGTAAGGCCCCAGTGCGCTATTCATTTGTACCCGGTATCCTTTATTTACCTGCACCTTCCCCTGATCATCCGTCCAGCAAACCCGAAAGGATATGATGCGTTCCGGTTCGCAAATCCGCTCAAATAACCGGGCATCGACATAGTCTTTATGAACTTTCAGGACAGGTTGAATGCTCTCAAACACTTCCTCCACCGCCTGGTGAAACTCCGGCTCATGGGGATTTTTATTGATGATGCTTTTTAGAATTTGGTTCCGTGTTGCCATTTAGGATATAGTTGGGTTCGATTGATATAATTTTTTTAACGTCTTTATGATCGGAGCAGCCTTTAACTGGCATTCCTGGTATTCATCGGTAGCATTTGCATCCAGAGTAATGGCACTTCCAACTCCGAAATAATAAGCGTTTTTAGTTTGATCGATTACCAAACTTCGGATCACCACACAAAAATCAAAATCACCAGAGCTGTCAATATACCCCAAGGTGCCAGAAAACCAAGACCTTTTAAAGGACTCGTACCTTTCTATTAATTCCATGCATTTTATTTTTGGAGCCCCGGTCATGCTTCCCATAGGAAAGGTTTTGGAAATGATTTCCTCAAAGGTAACCTTGTTTTTCAACCGGCAACTAACACTTGAAATCATTTGGGTAATGCTCTGAAACGAATAAATTCCAAATAACTCGGTTACGTTTACGGATCCAATTTCTGCCAGCCGGGATAGGTCATTTCGCATTAAATCTACAATCATCAGGTTTTCAGCTCTTTCTTTTTCGCTTTCAGCTAACGATTTTACAAGCTGCGCATCAGCTTCCGGATTCGATCCGCGTTTCACGCTTCCTTTTATAGGCTGGGACAATAGGTTTTGCCCGGTTTTCTTGAGAAACCTTTCGGGAGAAGCACAGCAAAGGAATAAGTCTTTCGCTTTAAAATAAGCACTAAAAGGCATGGGAGACTGGGAGCAGAGTTCCAGGAAAACCCGCTCCGGTTCCTGTGCGGGTAAAGAACCGTGATAATCCAGGCAAAAATTCAGTTCGTAAATAGTGCCCTCCAAAATTTGATCCCGGATCTGAGAAAAGACACGGCTATATGCTTGCTGGTCATGAGAAACCTGCATCGTCAGTTTTTCCCCAGGCCGCTGCCGAAGCACATTCGTCGATTGAATGGAATCGGCAATTTCGTTGGGGCTCTGGGCTGTGATCTGTACAACATCCTCCCCGAGTCGGATCACTACTTCCGGACTAAAAAACACACTATCCGGGCAGTCGATCCAAGGGGTGTTATGACTGGATAGCTTTTCGTACTTGTTTTTCTGATCGTACCCGATAATACCGATTTTGGGTTTTTTTTCAGGCAATTTGCTAATTCGCTCTAAAGGCTCCGCCCGATTTCCTGCGTAAAAGACGTGGTCAAATCCCCCTTGAGGATAAGGTATATTATTGGAATGGAAATACCCGAAATAACGGAATCGCTGCCTGCCCCAAATCAGCATTTGTTCAACCCAGCCCGGGCTCATGGCAATATTGATCGTAGAATCGGTATCAGGCATGGTTGCAAAATTAGCAAAATGGCAATAAAAAAAGGGGACAACAGTCCCCTTCTTCTAAATCTTACCTTGAGAAGTCACTATTAATTCGCTTTTACATCAAAATTTACACTGACGGTATTGTAGATAAATTGATCTTTTGCTTTATCCACTGCGGAAGCTTCGTCACCATAAGACAAGTCCCAGTCGGTTCGGTTGATGTTAAAACCTGCCTCAGCTGAAATAGTACCGTTGTCTAAAGATACGCTTGCTGGAAATTTAATATTCTTTGTGTTTCCTCTCATGGTCAAGTTTCCACTAATCCAATGCGTTGGTGCCTCGGGAGCAATTTCCGAAGCACTTTGTGGTGTGTTTTCTGACTCGAATTGCTCCTTATCCGCTATGTCCTCATCAGAGGTGTAAGGCGTGATTTCGGTAATTACAAAACTCGCCTGCGGATGGTTGCCGGCATCGAAAAAATCATCTGACTGAAGGTGGTTCCAAAGTTTGCCATGATCTTCGCTTCCTTCTTCCAAATCATGTATTTCCAGGCCGGTAATGTTAAACGTAAATTCTCCGCCTGTAATGGCATCGCCCTCTACCGACAATTGACCTTCGGTAACTGGGATTAACCCAAAATGCTGGCCGGTTGGTTTGTATCCTCTCCAGTTTACTTTACTGGCATTGGTATCAAGGCTCAACGTTTGCCCGGTGGCGACTGCCGCTTCCTGGGCCTCTGTGGTTTCGACGGTATCCGAGCTTTTTCCACATGCAAATGTCAGCAGCGCTGTTGCCAACATAAATCCTGATAGTTTTAATGATTTCATACTAATACTGGTTTAATTTAGATTGGTTTAGATCCTTTAAATGTATAGACACTAAAACTGAATTTTCACAAAAAAGTTCAGTTAATCCGAAAATAAATTTCTTATTTAGAATATATTTCCCTGCTTTACTGAATTAAATTTTGAATTTATGGCATTAATTAAAAAAATCGGAGACAAAATTCCGCAGTTGGGAGAGGGTTGTTGGACGGCTGAAAATGCCACCTTGATTGGTGATGTGATTTTCGGCCGGGAATGCACGGTTTGGTTTAACGCCGTGGTGCGGGGAGATGTGCATTCGATACGTGTGGGAGACCGAACCAATATTCAGGACGGAGTGGTCATTCATTGTACCTACCAACAATGTCCGGTTCTTATTGGATCGGATGTTTCTATTGCTCACAATGCCATCGTTCATGGATGTACCATCGAGGATCGGGTATTGGTGGGAATGGGGGCAATCATCATGGACAGGGCCTGGGTGCAGGAAGGAGCTGTGATCGCGGCCGGAGCCGTGGTGTTGGAAGGCACCGTAGTGGAGAAAAACAGCATCTATGCCGGCATTCCCGCCAGGAAAATCAAAGAAACCGGGGCGGAAATGCAGGCCACCATACGCAGAATAGCTTCCAACTACCCCAAATACGCGTCTTGGTACGAAAAATAGGATCAGATTTTTTCTTCCGAACGAAAGCGCATGCTTTCCGGATAAGGATAGGCATGGATCAGCTCCCCTTTGGTGAGTTTCGTTTGTATTTCCTTCCAGTATTCAGGATCAAATAGCTGTGGGTTGGATTCGATAAAAAAGTCTCTGACATCGCTTCTACCGATCATAAAACGCTTGAAATCCTCAGGAAACACGTCATTTTCGCCGATTTCATACCAGGGTGTGGAAGAATAAATTTGTTCATAGGTTTCCGGTTTGGGCTTGGCTCTAAAATTCATCTGTACCAGAAATTCAATTTCATCATAGTCGTAGAAGATAACCCGGTTTTGGCGGGTGACGCCAAAGTTTTTGGTCATCATGTCACCAGGGAATATGTTCGCCTGAGCCATTTGAAGGATGGCTTTGGCATAATCGTTTACCACCACCCGGGCAAGTTCCAGACTGCAATCTTCCAGAAATATATTTAAGGGAGTAAGGCGCCGTTCAATATACAAATGCCTGATAATTAACGTGTCTCCTTCAATTTTTAAAAGGGAGTTAACCGTTTTCTTTAATTCCCGCAGCAGATCCGGGTGGATGCGATGAAGCGGAAGTTTGAAATTTTCGAACTCATGCGTATCGGCCATCCGACCGACCCGATCATGTAATCCTACCAATTTGTATTTTTCCCGGACCTGTTGGCGGGTCATGTTTTTTGGAGGGTCGAAATGATCCTTGATCAATTTGAAAACAATGTTGTAAGAGGGAAGGGTGAAGACGGTCATCACCATTCCTTTTATACCCTGAGCAAGCACAAATTCGTCCTTGCTGTGTCGTAAATGGTCGGTAAAATCTCGATAAAAGGAGGTTTTGCCATGTTTGTTGAAGCCAACGGCATTGTACAATTCGTAGGGGCGTTTGTGCTGAATGACCGAATTAAGAAAGGCGACGGTTTGAGAGGGCGTTTGAATGGGTGCCATAAAATAGGAGCGGGTATAGCTAAAAATGCCACTCATTATATTGGGATCAAAGATAAGGGTATCGGCAAACACCCCTTTTTCATTATGAACAAAGGGGATGATGAAAGGCATCCACTTTTTTCCCAGAAAGGTTCTCCCGATCAGGTAGGCGGCCTTGTTTCGGTAAAAAATATCTCGCAACACCTGAGTAATGGTTTCGGAAGTGGCCGGGTAGCGGCTAAAAATGACTTGTCGGACCTCCTGCTCCAAAAACGCAATGTCTCCTTCTAAATCATGGTAGGGAACACCAAAATCAAAATCATTCAGTATTTTCCTGAAAATAGTTTGAATGTTATCGCTGGCCGGATAGCTATAGAATAGGCTTGCATCTATATTTGCTGGCATCTCCTCAAAGGGGGCCTCCACAAACATCAATGCTTCCTGTACGCTGTTTCCCGGGTAGGTTTTCCTAAATACAGAATTGAAAAAAGTAGCTGCCAGTTCTTTGTCTGTTCTGGCTTTTATTTCCTCCAGGTATACGGATTTAAGGACTTTCCAGCTATCGGCATGAGCGATCTTTTCTCCAAGTTGATCCCGGCATTGGGGTACTATTTTTTTCAGGTGGTCTTTATAAAGCCGAAGTCTTTTTTTATGATTTTCCTGAAGGGCTTTCCAGTCCCTACGGACGAAATTTGCCGGTATTTCACGGGTGACCTGGTTAAAGCTGGAAATGTATTGGTCGTACCCATTCAACATGGTAAGGGCAATTTGGTAAATGTCATCTTTTGTCATGCGATATACTGGGAAGAAAACGCGGGATTTCAGGCTGGATAATAGGTTATTATTTTTACTGGTCAAAATTTATTGCCTTTGGAATTGTAGATTTATTCATTAAATTTCGATGAGTTTGTTCATTTCACATGAATAAAACCCAATAGGTTTAATAGGTTTGATAAGTAAAAAAGGCCTGAATGGTATTCAGGCCTTTTTTCAGCTACCAAGTAAGGAAATACATGTATGGAATTGAAATACCTGGTTCGCGTTCTGGAGCATCTATTGAAAGAACCTTTGCCTGGCAGCATGGGGCAGCAGGCCATGGCACCGGTACCGGTGGAGGAGGAACGATTTGACAGCCGAAGGATGGAACGGGCCAGAAAAGGGGCCGTATTGATGTTGATTTGTCCGTTTGAAAATGGAATACAGATACCGTTTATCAAGAGGGCTGTTTACGAAGGCGTGCACAGTGGTCAAATAGCTTTTCCCGGCGGGAAAATGGATCCGGGCGATAAAAATCTGGAAGAAACGGCCCTTCGGGAAACGGAGGAGGAAATAGGAATTGCCCGTGAAAAAATACAGCTTCTGGGAGTTTTGTCCGATTTATACATTCCTCCCAGTAATTTTTCTGTCAGGCCATTTGTGGGATTTACGCCACATCCTCCAATCTTCAGTCCCGACCCCAGGGAGGTAGCGCGATTGATTTCCTGTGATTTTGACTGGCTATTAGATGAGAATAATAAAAAGGAGAAAGATTTTCCCCTTCCATCCGGTCAAACGATTCAAGCTCCCTATTTTGATATAGACCAGGAGGTCGTTTGGGGAGCCACAGCCATGATATTAAGTGAATTTTTAACGCTTTGGAAAAATAATTCAAATGGGGGATAGTGCGCTGATTCAGGATGATGCCGTGGTTTTTGGGCTGTTGATGGCCGTACTGGGGCTGGTTTTTTACACTTCGGCAAGTGATCATCCCATTTTCAAAGCCATTTATCGATTTGTGCCGGTGGTATTGCTCTGCTACTTTATACCGGCCCTATTCAATACATTCGGATTGGTCTCTGGTGCTGATTCCGGTTTGTATTTTGTCGCCTCCAGGTATTTATTACCCACCTCCCTGGTGTTACTGACCCTGAGTATTGATCTGAAGAGCATTTTGAAATTGGGTCCGAAGGCATTGATCATGTTTTTGACGGGAACTTTTGGAATTATTTTAGGTGGGCCGGTTTCCTTGATGCTGGTATCATCTTTATTTCCAGAGGTTTTAGGAGGCCTGGGTGCTGACGAAACCTGGAGAGGGTTAGCGACGATTGCCGGTAGTTGGATTGGAGGCAGTGCCAATCAAACCGCCATGCTGGAAGTATTTGGTGCCAGTCCGGTATTATTCAGCCAAATGATAGCGGTAGATGTCATTGTTGCGAATTTATGGATGGCTTTTCTACTTTACTGGGCGGCAAAACCAGCCCTTCCTGACAGGTTGTTGAAAGCAGACACGACCGCCATCACCCAGCTAAAAGAAAAGGTTGAAAATTATCAAAACAGCATCCTCAGAATTCCACGGCTTTCAGACACCATGGCTATCCTGGGATTGGGGTTTACGGTGACCGGTATTTCTCATTTCCTCGGAGGAAATCTGGCGGCTTTTATTTCTGAAAATTATCCGTCTCTTAAGCAGTACTCGTTGGATTCTCCCTTTTTCTGGTTGGTAATCCTGGCAACCACCGGAGGTTTGCTGCTGTCTTTTACCCGCTGGAGAAAACTCGAAGGGGTGGGGGCATCAAGGATGGGCAGTGTCCTGCTGTACGTTCTGGTAGCCACCATAGGTTTACAAATGGATTTGCGTGCCGTGTTGGATAATCCTCTTTTCTTTCTTATTGGGCTTATTTGGATGGCTTTCCACATCTTTTTCATGCTACTGGTGGCATTTCTGATACGGGCCCCCTTTTTCTATGTGGCCATTGGCTCCCAGGCAAATGTGGGAGGAGCGGCCTCCGCCCCAATTGTGGCCTCCGCTTTCCACCCTGCCCTTGCCCCGGTGGGTGTATTGCTCGCCGTTTTGGGGTATGCTTTGGGTACCTATGGGGCCTATATTTGCGGGCTGCTACTACAGTTAGCTTTCGGAAACTAATTTATTGATAGCCGATGAAGAAAAGAAGAACGTTTATCTTTGCCTGCTCTGGATCTGATTGTAAGTCCAACGGAGCCAAAGCTTTTGCGGAAGCTATTAAAGGAAGCATCGGCGAAAAGCGTTTTCGCGGAAAATTCAAACTGGTAAAGACAAAATGCATGGATTGTTGCAAATCCGGTCCAGTAGTCGTTATAAATAATAAACTCATTAAAAACGGCGATCTGGAACAATTGGTAAAAGAATTAGAACAGGAATAGCTAATCGGTTTTTCCCTTTGTGATCTCCTCGATAGGAGTGAATTTAAGTAATGCCTGGATTATTAGGATAAATTTATGATGAAATTGATTTTTGTTAGTAACTTGAAAATTGATAGGAAGAAGCAAAACCCGTGTTGTATCAGACTGATTTTCGAGCGGTTATGAATAAATTACCCAGTTTTTAAAATGGAAAAAGGATTTGAGCAAAATCTATTTCAACGCTCCAAAAATGGAAGCGAACTATTTTTGGTTTTTAATGGAAATCAACTTCTTTTGGCCGAAGGTGACTGGTCGCCCTATAAAAAGTATGGGACCGATTGGAAGGATTATCTCTCAGGGTTTGATGGTCTGATCCCGGAAATTCAATCGTATTTTGAAAGCGAGCGGGAACGGGGGCTACTGTTTGAGTATTTTTTTGAAGGGGAAGAAAATAAGCCGCAATTAAAATTAAAAATTACGGGAAAACAGGCGGACGGTATGGGGAAAATCTGTATGCTTACCGGGTTCAGGGAAGAAAGTACTGCGGAATCGAAAAATGGTGTTGAAAGGGAGCCTTCGAACCCCTCACAGAATGCAGAGCTCTTACTCCACCGCAAGGTTGAATTTGAGCGGATGATCAATTGGGTTTCCACGCGGTTTTTAAATGCTACCGATGATGAATGGGATCAGGTCTTCCTTAAGGCACTGTCAATGATTGCCAACGCCCAGGGTGCCGAACGGGCCAATTTTTTTCTGGTGTATCAGGAAATAAAAGTGCTGGAATGTGTCTTTGAATGGGAAAAAGACCCGGTCCATCCTTCAAAAAAAATAGAGAAATCGCTCTCATTTTCAGGGCAGACCAGTTTTATTGAAAAACTGGCGGATTCCAGGTTCCGTGCCATTGATGATTTCCAGCAGTTTCCAGACCTACATCCTTTTGAGGCGATGATGGCCGAAAGGTTTGGTATACGGGCCTTTATACTCGTCCCCATTTTTGCAGAAAATAAGTTATTGGGCCTCTATACCTTGAGCAGTTCTTCCCGGCAAAAGCACTGGGTACAAAACCACCGGGATGAATACATTCTTAAGCAATTGGGAGATGTGTTCGGGGCGGCATTCATTAACCGATCTACCAAATCCAGGCTTTTTAGAAACGAAAAACTACTTAGCTCTACGGAGATACTCGCCAAATCCGGTTCCTGGCGTTTCAACAATTCCGATCGAAAAATTTATTTTTCAAAAGGGATCAATCGGATCTTTGAAATGGACCCGGATACCGATGGCACCAGCATCCGAAATTTCTTGAACCTGATACGACTGAAAGATAAAGAAAGGGTGAAATCGATGGTTCAGAAGGCCATTAACCAGAGGAAGTCTGTTTCGGGCGAATTTATTTTCACCACGATCAATGGTAAGGAAAAATACATTGCTTACGGAGTTCAGGTAAATCAGTTAACACCTCAGGGGAACCTGGAGGTGTTCGGCTATTGCAATGACATCACCGAGAAGAAGACGGTAGAGCGAAAGCTGCTTTTTGAATCGCAAATCCTCGCTCAGGTCAACGAACCCATCTACGTTACCGATCTGAACCTGAAAGTGATTTATATGAATCAGGCAGCAATATTTGAAGGGGAACCTCAACCCAATGGACAAGGTAAAATAAGTGACTTTTTTAAGATTACCAATCCGCCATCCAAATCTTTTCAGAGCCTGGTTCGAAAAGCGGAGGACCTGGGAATCTGGGTGGAAGAAGTACAGATCCTGGATAATTCCGGTCAGGTTCAGCCCTACGAGGTTTCGGTCAAGCCCATCAAGAATATAGAAATAGAAAAGATCGGGTATTCGTTTCTGATTCGGAATATCACCTCCAAAATCCAACGGGAGGAAATGGCAAAAAAGGCGAAGTTAATCGTTGAAAATAGTCCTGCCATTTTATTTGAGGTGGCACCCAGTCAGGGCTTTAAACTCTCATTTATCACCGAAAACATCAACCAATTTGGTTATCAGGCGGAGCAATTGATCGATCAAGCGGCCAGTTTGTTGGATTTCATTCATCCGGAGGATTTGGGTGTTTTCGAGAGAGAATTGATCCACCCGGAAAAAACCCAATATAACCGGGAATACCGGTTGCTTTCGGGGGATGGAACTTACCGCTGGGTGGAGGATAAAATACGACCGGTCTTTGATCAGCAGGGAAACGTCTTGCTTTACGAAGGGCTGCTACATGATGTTACAGAACGGAAAAACGACCGCCTGGAAATCGAAAAAATAAAAAACAGGTACCGGGTCCTGGCATCAAATATCCCTCATACCAATGTATTTCTGATAGATAGACACCTGAAATACCTGGTGGCAGAGGGATCGAATTTTAAATATTGGGGGTTGGACAAAACCTATTTCGAAGGTAAATCCATTCAGGAAGTCCATACCACCACCCTGGATGAAGTAGAACCTTTGTTTAAAGATGCCCTGGAGAAAAAGAATACCGTCAGCAAAGTGATCCCCTATATGAGCCGGTATTACGAGTTGACTGCCAAGCCCATTTATTACGGCGAACAGTTGGAATATTACCTGGGAATCGTTCGTGATATTTCAGAGGAATACAAGGCGAAAAAGGAACTGAAAAAAAGCGAAATTAAATACCGAAATCTGGTGGAAGAGTCCACCGAGATTATTTTTTCTATCACCGCTCAGATGGAGCTGAGCTACGTTTCTCCCAATATCAAGCAATTTCTGGGCTACGAGACCTATGAATTTACGAGTGGGGATTTTACGGATTTTCTTCATCCAGAAGACGCACAGGTTTTTTTGGACGGGGAAGCCAGTCCCATAAGTTATTTTCAGGAAAACCCGGAATTTGAATTTCGCCTTCGGCATAAGAAGGGGCACTTCAGGGTTTTTAGTTCCAGCGGAAAGGTGATCAAAGACGAAAAAGGAGAGGTCCGCTACTATACCGGGATTGCCAGGGACATTACCAAGCTCAAAGAAACCCAAAAAGAACTTCGCAAGGCCAAGGATAAGGCAGAATCCGCACTCAATGCAAAAAGTCAATTTCTTTCTGTCATGAGCCACGAGATCCGAACCCCCATGAACGCGGTAATTGGGCTTTCGCACCTTTTGCTGGAAGATAATCCCAGGGAGGATCAGTTGGAGAATCTCCGCACATTGCAATTTTCGGCTGAAAATCTTCTGGGCCTGATCAACGATATCCTGGATTTCAATAAAATTGATTCCGGCAAACTCATCCTGGAGAAAGTACCCTTTGAGCCCAAAAATCTGATCAACAGAATCATTCATTCCTATTCGTATCAAATTCGGGATAAATCAATGGAAATCATTTATGAGCCTGATTTTGAGCTTCCTAAATTGCTGATAGGCGATCCGGTCCGCATCGCACAAATACTCAACAACCTGGTGAGCAATGCGATTAAATTTACAGACAGGGGTTACATAAAAATCACATTGGAACAGGTAAAACAAAAAGATAACTGGGTGACGGTCCGTTTTGCTGTGAAAGACACTGGAATAGGCATCGCCAGAAGTAAGATTAATTCCATTTTTGATGCCTTTACCCAAGCCAGCTCCGATACCACTAGAAAATATGGCGGTACCGGACTGGGGCTCGCCATCGTGAAGAAGCTTACCAAACTCTTCGGGACCGACATTCACCTGGAATCCAAATTGGGGGAGGGATCTACCTTTTGGTTTGAAGTAGATTTCGAGATTCAGGATGAAGTGCAGGAATTAAAGGCCACGCACGCCATTAATGACAATGGGAAATTGGGAGAAAAGAAAATTTTGGTAGCAGAGGACAATCAAGTCAATCAAGTGCTTCTGAAAAAATACCTTTCCAAATGGGGAGTGGGAGAAATCAGCTTTGCCGCAAATGGAAAAATTGCCCTGGATTATTTTTTCAAAGATGATTTTGACCTGGTGCTTTTGGATTTGCAAATGCCCGAAATGGATGGATTTGAAGTAGCCAAGATAATTCGTAAACTAGACCTGCTTTCCAAAAGGAATGTTCCGATTATAGCTTTAACGGCTTCTTCCCTACTGGAAGTGAAGGACCGGCTGGAGGCTTCGGGAATGGATGACTATATTTCTAAGCCTTTCACACCGGAAAACCTCTACGGTAAAATCATCAAATACCTATGATCCAGGAAGGGTTAAATAGGTGAGTGGTATGGTTTTTCCCCGGTTTAAGTTCTACCTTTGCATCTTTAAACGGCGTTATGAGAGGAATTTTATATGTTTTGCTGCTCTGTTTAGGCCTGACTGGAAGTCTGCGGGCCCAGGAAAAACTATCTGAGCGGTCGACCCTTTATTTTCTTTTAGGCAGCTCCGGATCCAACATTCGGGAGTTTAATGACATGTTGGCCGAGAAGGGGATTTCTCCCCTTAGGGGAGGTTATAGAACTTTTGGCCTGGGTTACCAGTACCGTCTGACAGATTTTATCCTGGGATTTGAATTGTTTCAGAATAACGGCACCAATTCTTATTTTCGGGATTATACCCTGGATCACCGCACCACCCGTTTTTACCTGAATATTGGGTATTCACTCACCGAAGAGGGCCGCTTTCACTTGATTCACTACATGTCTCTCGGAGCAGGGTACCTTAATTTTCAAATGCTCACCGATGACCGAAAGGTGGCGGATTTAGGGAGTTTTCTGGATCAGCCAGCTCAGGGATTTCTTATTCGTCAGCATGATATTCAAAGGGGCAGCTCTAATTTGGGTGGGTTTTTGACTGAAATCGGCTTTCAGTTTGGATATGATATACCCTTGTCACTTTTCGAAGAAAATTTGGGGATTTTAGGGAAATTCGGGTATTCCTTCAGCCCTTTTGAAGGGGCCTGGAAAATGAATGGCATCACCTTCGATAACCTGCAAAGTGGTGCTTTTTTCCGATTGGGAGCAGCACTCTCCATGCCAGATCAAAACCTGTTTTTTCCCGACGCAGGAATTGGCGTTCATTTCTTTTATGGAAAAACCTTCCGGGACCCCGAGCGGTTAAATGCTTACTTACAGGAAAATGGGTGGAATCCATTGGGCAGTACCCCTTCTAACCTGGGCATGAAAATTTTGGGAGAAAACAGAAGATGGATTTACGGAGTGGATGTAGTAAACGTCGCCAATAGCGGGCAAGCAAGTGAAGATTACCAACAGACGCTAAACAGCGTGCGCGTGTATGGAAATTATGGCTACCAGCTGTACAAGCGCCGCAATCTGGAAATGGGTGTCATCGGTGGTATTGGCTACGGTAATATCCGCTACACGCTAGAAAATAAGAATAAACCCGATTTCCCCTTGTTGTTTGAAGAACCCGATTTTGACGGGTACTTGCGAAACAGCGGGATCATGAGTAAATCAGAAGTTTTGGTGTCCTATTCCATGCCGCTTTCAAAAAACACCTTTCGATTCGTTTATTCTCTTCATGCCGGATACGAAGTTCCGTTGAGTCGGTATCGTCTAGGAGAATTATCCATGGCGAGGTATCTTTCCGGTCCCTATTTTCAGATAGGCCTGGGGCTTCGGCCCTAAGCAGGGTGGCTCCCCATTTTGCTTTTCCTCATTTTACCTTTCCAAAGCAAAGTTTTTTAAAAAAAGGGATTTTTTTTTGCTGAATTCCTGTTACTTTTGGCATTGCTTATCGAGAAAGACGGAGGGTAGGGCCCTATGATGTCTTAGCAACCTGATGTGACAAGGTGCTAATTCCCGTTCCGGAAATGCCGGATAAAGA